>NZ_CP168034.1:2195084-2508668 GCF_041530365.1 Capnocytophaga sp. ARDL2 | reverse complement strand
CGGCATTTTCAGACTTGATAAAAAGCATCAAAGAACGCAGAAAAGTGTTGAACATTACTCAAGAAGATTTGGCAGAAATAGCAGGAGTCGGACTCCGTACCCTCCGACAATTTGAAAGTGGAAAGGGCAATCCGACTTTGCAAACCTTGGAAAAAATTTGCACAACTCTTGGGTTGGAAATAAAATTTGAAATGAAGCGATAAATGTAAAAATTACATCCAATCGTATCAAGCAAAATGGAAGCGGTTGAAGATATAGAAAATAAACAGTTAAACTACATTTGGTTATCTCTTTTTTGATAAAAGTACAACATTAAAAATATCAGTGTTTTTTTGAAAAAAATATTCTATAAAATGTGATTTAATGAACTTACATAGGGTTAAAATAAATTTCATAGAAAATTAAAAAACAAAAGAATGTATTATATTTACAAAAAATAATGAATGCTATAATACTCTTATAATACAAATCCCAAATGGAATGACAGTTGAAAAAGCAAAATTTCAGCTGAGTCAATTGAATTTTAAGGTTATAGAAAATGACTTTGAAATTCCGAAAGATATAATTTTAGAAGTAAAAAAACGATTTGAAGAGTTTAAAAAACATTCCGAAAAAACAAAATCTTTTTCAGATTTCAAAAGTCAAATTCTAAAGGAAAGATATGGTGTTTGAATTAAAAATATTCGAAGCAGCAGAAGATGATTTTAGAGATGTTGTAAAATTCTATAACTACTATCCTTGATAGATTGGGATACGAAGCACAAGATGAAATATTAGAAATAATTGAATTTATAGGAGAAAATCCCTTTATCTATCAAAAAAGATTTGATGATATAAGGGATGGTTTTGCCAAAAGATTTTCTTTAGGAGTGTATTATTATGTGAATGAAAAAGATCAATTAGTTACAATAATAGCTATAATAAATTCAAAAGACAACCCTAATAAAATTATTGAACAAACGAATTATTTTTTTTAAAATGAATAAATACCCCACTTGAAAAAAAATGGGGTATTTTTTTATTTATTTGAGTGTAAAATCAATCATAAATCATTTTACATTTACATTACTCGACCACAAACTCATAATTCAATTTTTGTTTGTTTCCTACTTTATCTGTAACTTCGATTGTAAGGGTATTTTTGCCTAAAACAGCAATAGTATCAGACAATGCGTGGGTGATAATTCCAGACTTATGTTCGTAGGTAAACAATGCCCATTTTCCGTTTATATATCCGTTAAATATTTGAATACCTGATAATTTGTCTTTTATATAAAACTGCAAAACATCGGTAAATTTATACTGATTTTGCGAATTTCTATCCTCGATAATAGGTGCATCCAAATCTTCATATACATTGAAAACGCCCAGGTTTTTTACTCGTGTACGGAAATCATTGCCTTTTTTCCAAGTGTCGCAATACAAAATTTTTCCGTTGTCGATGCGACCAATAAACGATTTTTCTTTGTCGATTTCTCGGTTACTTACATCAAATCGAATATCTAAATCTTTGAAAACAGGGATAATATCTTCGTGAATTTTGATAGTTTCGCCCGATAAATCTATGTCTAAATAAGCATTTTCCGCCAAAGTTAATGCCGACCATGCAACTGATTTCCCTTCGTTTTCAAATACATAATCCTTGTAATAATCAATATATTTCCCTGTGCGTTCTTTTTTCGTAGGGGTAAATTTTTTATGAACTACTGGAATTTTTATTACTTGAGTATTTCCATGAAAATCAGACAATTCCAATTTTACTAAATGTTTATTTCCCTTAGATAATTTCAAAATTCCATTGTCTTTCAATTGCTTGTACATTGGTGCTCGATAAGTACCTGTTTGAAAGAATTTTTGTACCATAATTTTGCTTTCTCTCCACTTTTGATAATCAGTCAAAGTGTTAATAGTACGAGTTTCAATAAACAAAAAATCATCAAATTGAATATGTGTATATAATTGTTCATCGACATACATTTTCAGCTCAAACAAACCGTTTTTTCCACCACTATCTTGCAAAATATCATGCGAATTGACTCCAAAACCGATTTCGCCTTGAGCAAAAAGTGTTTCCGTTACAAATTCGCCTTTTTCATTGGATTGATAATCCAAAAGTATCGGAACATCAATGCCTTTTACTGTCGAATGATTCCCAATCGGATACGCCCAAAGTGAATTTACCACAGGCTTCAACGAATCCTGAATAGTGGAAAATATTCCTTTCAAAAAGGGATTGATTGTGCGTTCGCTGGCAGTTTCTCTTAATTCAAAATGCAAATGAGGGCCACCCGAATTTCCTGTATTTCCAGAATATCCGATAACGTCGCCTTTTTTTATTTTGAGTTCATTTTGAGTTGGGAATAATTCAATATCAAACGATTGGTTTTTATACTGAGCATTTTTTACATACGAAGCAATCGGCTCGGCAAATGATTCTAAATGAGCATAGACGGTAGAATATCCATCGTTATGACGAAGGTACACCACCCAACCATATCCAAAACTACTCACTTTGATACGGTTGATAACTCCGTCGGTAACGGCAACAATTGGCAACCCTGTTTTTCGGAATGTCCCAAAATCAACTCCCGAGTGAAAATGATGATTTCGCAATTCACCAAACGAACCGTTCAAAACCAATTTTTCCTGAATAGGTGGTGTGTAATCCAATGATTGATTTTGAGAAAAGGCAGTTGTGAAAATAAAAGCCATTCCAAATAAGGAAAATATTCTTTTCATAAAACAAATGTATTTCAACGATTTAAAAAATATTCTACAAAGTAATAAAAAATGAATGAATAAAAACCTTGTGATTCCGTATTTTTTTTGTAATTTCGACCTTTGGAAATCGTGTGGTTTTATCATTTTCAGATAGGATTATAAGTTTTTTCACGCTGATAAAAACAGATTTTTTTGACATTCTTTGTATTGAATTTGATTTTCGCAGATGTTTTTTTGATTTATCAAAAAAAACGAAATCTTTTTCAATCTGCTTTAAAGCGTAGATTAGTCGTTTTAAGTACGGTTTTCTAAAAATATTTCAGAAAAAATCTGTGAGAATCTGTCAAATCTGCGTGAGAAAAAATCTACGAATTATTCCACAAATACTTTAGTATAGCTAAAATAATAATTCATGAAAATTTGTGACTAAAAACAACTCCGAAGGAGTAATCTTCGTGAAAGAAAAAACCGATTTTCAACCCTAAAAACGCATCTCTATGAGTGAACTAAACCTTTATATTAAGCAAATAGAAGAAAAGTTTGCTGCATTGGCAGAGAGAAATCAAACATTGAAACACACGGTAGATTCTCTTTCTGACGAATTGATGCGTACCAAAACAGCGATGCACGAGCTATCGAAAGAGTTGGCTGCTGAAAAAAGGCAGTGCAACGAACTGAAAATAGCCAATTCGCTTTTGGGCAGTGAAGACTATAAAAGAGAAACCAAACAAAAAATAAACAGCATCATTCGAGAGATTGATCAATGTGTGGCTCAGTTAAATAGAGAATAATTATGGAAGAAAAAATCAAAATAAAACTCTCTATCGCAGACCGAGTGTATCCACTTACGGTATTTCCTTCGCAAGAAGAAGGATTGCGTACTGCTGCCAAAAAAATTGACCAACAAATCAAACTCTACGAAGAAAATTATGCTGTGAGAGACAAGCAAGATGTACTCGCTATGTGTGCCTTGCAATATGCAGCTGAGGTAGAACAATCGCAAATCAATGAAAGTCAGGATTTGACACAAGCGATAGAATCACTACATCAGCTCAACGAAAAACTCGACAAATATCTATTATAGAACCATAGAAAATTGCGTATGTAGTCCCCAAAAAAACACATATTCTTTTTTCAGCAGAAAAGTAACTGCTCACATTTAGACCGTTTTGATAAACTCAACGCCAACAAATTAAAATGGGCGAAGCGTTGTCACTAAAGCAAACTGCTACAAGCAGGTCCTTGAACGACAAGATAGCTCAAAACTTGTTATTTTAGAGTTTATGCAACTCCCTAAATGTGAGTTTTTTTATTAATTTTAAATACTTGGAATGGAAACAACAATATTTGTAATCATTGCACTCATCGCAGGAGGTGGGATAGGTTTTGGAATTGCCAAATACCTGGAAAAAAACACCGCTTCCTCGCTACTAAAAACAGCAGAAAACGAAGCAAAAACCATCTTGAAAGATGCGAAAAACGAAGGTGAAAACATCAAAAAAGACAAAATCCTTCAAGCAAAAGAAAAGTTCTTGGAATTGAAAGCAGAACACGAACAAGTGATTCTCGCTCGAGACAAAAAAATGGCCGAAGCCGAAAAACGCACTAGAGACAAAGAATCTCAAATTTCTTTGGAACTTTCTAAAGCGAAAAAAGCAGCAGACGAAAACGAAAAACTTTTGGCTGACTACCAAACTAAATTAGAAAAACTCGAAGGTCAGAAAGAAGAGGTGGAAAAATTACGTCGTGAGCAGTTAGACAAATTAGAGCAAGTAGCTGGTTTGACTACAGAAGAGGCAAAAACGCAATTGATTAGCAGTATGAAAGAAGAGGCAAAAGCATCTGCTATGTCTTATATTCAAAACACGATTGAAGAGGCAAAAATGACCGCTCAGCAAGAGGCTAAGAAAATCATTATCAATACGATTCAACGAGTAGGAACGGAAGAAGCTATCGAAAACTGTGTGTCTGTATTCAACATCGAATCAGACGATGTAAAAGGTAGAATCATCGGTAGAGAAGGTAGAAATATCCGTGCGTTGGAGGCAGCTACAGGTGTAGAAATCATCGTGGACGATACGCCAGAGGCTATTATCCTTTCGTGTTTCGACCCAATTCGTAGGGAAATCGCTCGTTTGTCGTTGCACCGTTTGGTAACTGACGGTCGTATTCACCCGGCGAGAATCGAAGAAGTGGTTGCAAAAACTCAAAAACAAATCGAAGAGGAAATCATCGAAGTTGGAAAACGAACAGTAATTGATTTAGGAATTCACGGATTGCACCCAGAATTGATTAAGATGGTTGGACGCATGAAATACCGCTCATCTTATGGTCAAAATTTGTTACACCACTCGAGAGAAGTTGCTCGTTTGTGTGGATTGATGGCGGCAGAATTGGGATTGAATGTAAAATTGGCAAAACGTGCAGGTTTGCTACACGATATAGGAAAAGTACCAGAAACAGAAAGCGACCTACCACACGCATTGTTGGGTATGCAATTGGCAGAAAAATTTGGTGAAAAAGCCGAAGTATGTAACGCCATCGGAGCTCACCACGACGAAATAGAAATGACGGCATTGATTTCGCCAATTATTCAAGTGTGTGATGCGATTTCTGGAGCAAGACCAGGAGCGAGAAGACAAGTTTTGGATTCATATATCCAGCGATTAAAAGATTTAGAATCTATCGCATACGGATTCAACGGAATCAAAAATGCCTATGCAATTCAAGCAGGTAGAGAGTTGCGTGTGATTGTGGATTGTGAAAAAGTTTCTGATGAAATGGCAGCCAATCTTTCATTTGAAATTTCACAAAAAATTCAAACAGAAATGACTTATCCAGGTCAGGTAAAAGTAACGGTAATCCGTGAAACAAGATCTGTAAACATAGCAAAATAACCATTGTTTGCATAAAAAAATCCTCCCAGTTGAACAATTGGGAGGATATTTTTTTTGGTATCCCCGACGAGAGTTGAACTCGTATCGCCAGAACCGGAATCTGGTATTCTATCCAGTTGAACTACAGGGACAAAACAAGAGGCTGTCATAGACAACCTCTTTAGAAATTATTTGTAATGTAGATTAGAATCTATATCCGATGTTGATACCAGCGTTTAATTCTATTCCCATAAATTCAGAAATTACTTCTTCGCTAAAGTTGCGTGCAATGTTTACAAAAGGAGCAATTGTAAACGAATCGTTTCTTACAATTTTGTATCCTGCACCTACTCCTAAAATGAAAGAGTTCATATCTACTTTTTCAATTTTATTTACATTGGTTGAGTTTTCATCATATTTTTCGTAATCCCCAAAACGATATTTCAAAAAAGGAGATGCATAAAAACCAGAAGCATGCTCA
Source organism: Capnocytophaga sp. ARDL2 (assembly GCF_041530365.1). Classification (NCBI taxonomy): domain Bacteria; kingdom Pseudomonadati; phylum Bacteroidota; class Flavobacteriia; order Flavobacteriales; family Flavobacteriaceae; genus Capnocytophaga; species Capnocytophaga sp. ARDL2. Next base: position 2,502,590 of record NZ_CP168034.1, on the reverse strand, counting down.
TTGTTTTTTCCTCCAAAGTGAAAGTTGTAGTTTAATGCAATACTACTTGTGTTAAATTTTTTAAACTTAGTCGCTTTTTTATTTTCTCCAAAATAAGAAAAACGATCGTTGATTAAGATTTCAGCTCCGATTGATTGATCTTGGTCAATAAAATGCTCGTAACCAATTTCAACTGATTGTTGAACGATAGTGTTTAAAACGTTCCATTTTACCTCATTTAATGCTTGAGCATTTGACTGTAAAGAGCATAGTAAAATACCTGCTAATAATGTAATCTTTTTCATAAAAAATTGTATTTATGAAACAAATATATAATAAATATGTACTATAAAAAAGTTTTTTTTATAAAATCGTATTTTCTATCGCTTTGTCAATAGTAAAAGAAAATTCAGAACCTACGTTGAGTTCGCTATCAACATAAATATGATTGTCATGAGCTTCGATGATGTGTTTTACAATCGAAAGTCCTAATCCAGAACCACCGATTTTCCTCGAGCGATGGTCATCGATTCTGTAAAAACGTTCAAAGATGCGATTGAGGTGTTTTTTTTCTATACCCATGCCATTGTCCGTAATTCGAACGATGTATTTTTTGTCTGTCAATTCTTCAATAGAAACCTCTGTAATTCCTCTTTCTCTTCCGTATTTTATCGAATTTGAAATCAAATTGACCAGTACTTGATAGATTTTTTCTTTATCGGCAAAAACATTAATTTTTCTATAATGTTCTTTGTCAAGCATTAGAGTGATGTCATTTTTTTCGGCTTTTTGTTCCAACATTTGAAAAATTTCTTTTACTAAATCTACAATGTCAAATGTTTCTTTTTCGATTTTGAGTTCAGTACTTTCCAATTTGGTAATCATATCCAAATCCGAAACAATTTTAATCAATCGTTCTACTCCATTAGTAGCTCTTTCGAGGTATTTTTTGACTAACTTTGGGTCTGTTATATCATTGTCTATAATCGTTTCTAAAAAGCCTTGAGTCGTAAATAAAGGAGTTTTTAGTTCGTGAGCTACATTTCCAATAAATTCTCTTCTATATTCCTCTTTTATTTTGAGTGTATCGATTTCAATCTTTTTATTTTGAGCCACTTTATGTACTTCTTCGGTTAGTACTTTCATATCAGTAGTGATTTGTTTTTTTCTCAAATCCTGATTGTTTAGGAGCGTTACAGTGTTGTAAATTTCTTGCAAATAGCTGTATATATGCTTTTCGATGCGAATCTGAATTATCAAAAAACATGTAATAAACATCAAGCAGATAAAGCAAAGATAGAAACCTATAATAGATTCATCAAAAAGATATTTTGATATAGAGTAATTGATTATCAGTCCGATGATCAATAGTAAAGAGGAAATGAAAGAAAAAAGATATCGATTTGAGGAATAAAAGTTCATGTATTATATCTCGTTATTTTCTAGTTTATAGCCAACACCTTTAACCGTTTTAAAATAGTTTTCGCCCAATTTTTCTCTTAATTTTCTGATGTGAACATCGATGGTTCTATCCCCAACAATCACTTCGTTTCCCCATACTTTTGAAAGAATTTCTTCTCGTTCAAAAACTTTTCCTGGGGTTGAAGCCAAAAGATAAAATAGTTCGAATTCTTTTTTAGGCAAAACAATTTCATTGCCTTCTTTGGTGACTTTATAAGCCGAACGGTCTATTACAAAGTTGAAAATCTTAATAGTATTTTCTATGTTGTTTTCATCTATTCTACGAAGCAAAGATTTTATTTTACTTACAAATATTTTAGGTTTTATAGGTTTTGAAATATAGTCATCTGCACCAGACTCCAATCCTTTGATTTGTGTTTGTTCTTCGCTGTTTGCAGATAAAAAAGCAATGATAGTATCTTGAAAAAGAATATTTTGTCGTAATTGTTTGCAGGCTTCTATACCGTTGAGTTCAGGCATCATTACATCCAAGACAATGAGATGAGGTTGGAATTTTTTTGCTATCTCGATTGCTTCTTTTCCATTGGATGCGGTTTCGATTTGATAGTTTTCTATTTCTAAATTGATACAAAGTAAATCTAATATATCTTGCTCATCGTCAACTAATAATATTTTGATATCGTTGTTTTTCATTTTGTGTAGAATTTTTATGCAAAGATATTTTGAATTGATGTTTTAGGAAATAAACTATCTTAAACTTAATAATTTCTTAATATACGATATTCGCTATGGTATGTTCATGTATTTGTGTGTTTGAGTAGAAATTCTCCATTTTGGGTTGTTTTTTACATATTCCACCACCAAAGGGAGCATTTCGTCTCTTTTGTCCCATTCTACTTGTAGGTAGAGAAGGGCATTGGGATTTACTTTATTCGCTTGTTCTTCAGCAAAAATAAAATCGTGTTTGTTGTAAATGATACATTTTAATTCATTTGCATGGTTATAAACACTTTGTGTAGGCAATTTTGTCTTTTTAGGCGAAAGGCAAATCCAATCCCATGTGCCAGAAAGTTCGTATGCACCTGAGGTTTCGATATTGGTTTTAAAGCCATTATCTTTCAATGATTGAGTAAGGGTAGTCAAATCCCAAATCAAAGGTTCGCCACCAGTGATCACCGCCAGATTACCGTTGTTTTTTGCTTCGTTGATAATTTGCTCTATAGGCAAGATCGGGTGAATGTCCACATCCCAGCTTTCCTTTACATCACACCAATGACACCCTACATCACAACCAGCAAGTCTGATGAAATAGGCAGCGTGTCCGGCATAAAAACCTTCCCCTTGAATCGTATAAAAAGCCTCCATTACTGGAAGCTCTTTTGTAGGATTAATTTTCATTGAAACATAATTATTTTATACGTAATAAATAATCTCCATAACCACTTTTACTCAATGGTTCGGCGATTTTGTGTAATTGTTCTTTTGTAATGTATCCCATACGGTAGGCTACTTCTTCGATGGCACCAATTTTCAAACCTTGTCTTTCTTCAATTACTTGTACAAATTGACCTGCTTGCATCAATGAAGCAAAAGTACCAGTATCTAGCCAAGCGGTACCTCTATCGAAAACACCTACTTTTAGTTTGCCTTGCTTTAGATATTCTTTATTTACGTCGGTGATTTCGTATTCACCACGTGCGGAAGGTTTGATTTCTTTGGCAATTTTAACAACCGAATTATCGTAGAAATACAATCCTGGTACAGCAAAATTTGATTTTGGAATTGCTGGTTTTTCTTCGATAGAAATTACTTCATTGTTTTCGTTAAACTCTACCACACCATATCTTTCTGGGTCGTGAACTGGGTAGGCAAACACCACTCCACCTTCTTCTTTGGTACAGTTTTGTAGTAATTTGCTCATACCACTTCCGTAAAAAATATTATCTCCTAAAATTAGAGCTACTTTGTCATCACTGATGAATTCCTCTCCGATAACGAATGCTTGAGCCAATCCGTTGGGTTCAGGTTGTTCGGCATATTCAAACCGACATCCTAGTTCTTTACCATCGCCTAATAATTTTTTGAAATGAGGCAAATCGTGAGGTGTAGAAATAATCAATATCTCGTTGATTCCAGCCAACATTAATGTTGATAACGGGTAGTAAATCATTGGTTTGTCATATACTGGCATCAATTGTTTACTAACTGCCAATGTTAATGGGCGAAGTCTAGTTCCAGAACCTCCGGCTAATATGATTCCTTTCATTTGATTTTTATTTTTTTACAAAAATACTAAAAAAAAACATAAAAATCTTTTAGAGGACTTTTTTCTATAAGTTTATTTCTAACTATTTGTACTAAAATCATTTACTAAATATTTAAGGAAAAAACATTTAATTTTAGAAATAATCATTTGGATATTGATAAAAATTATACTATTTTTAACGAAAATGATGAGAAATATGAAAGTAAAAATTAATATTGAGTTTCCGATAAATTCATCACCTCATTTATTGTTTCCGTATTTGTCCACGCCAACAGGGCTGTCTGAATGGTTTGCTGAAAAAGTTGAAGAAACAAATGATGTGTTTTCTTTTTACTGGGCTGATTCAATTGAAAAAGCCAAATTAATTAGTAAGCGTTTGGACGAAAAAGTTCGCTTTAAATGGTTGGATGAAAATGATAAAGAAACTGATGATATTTTTGAATTTAAAATCTCAGTAGATGAAATTACAAAGGATGTTTCTTTGATAGTAATTGATATGTGTGATGAGGATGAAGTAGAAGATCAAGAGATGCTTTGGGAAAATCAAATTCACGATTTGAAAATTATATTAGGTTCGGTGTAATATTTATTTTTTACCTTTGCACTTTTGATTATCAAAGTAAGCAGTTATGGTAAATTTCAACGGAACAATTATTGACAAAACAAGCATTTCTATAGAGCATAATCGTGCATTTTTGTACGGGGATGGTGTTTTTGAAACCATAAAATCATTGGACGGACAAATTTTGTTTTTAGAAGATCACTATTTCCGTTTGATGGCTTCTATGCGTATATTACGCATGGAAATTCCTATGGATTTTACGATGGAATTTTTAGAAAGTGAAATTCAAAAAACGATTGATGCTCAGATAACTAAAGTTGCTTCGTATAGAATCAGAGTTACATGTTTTAGAAATAATGGGGGAAAAGATTTACCAACAGATAGAGGTATTCAATTTTTGATTACGGTAGCTCCGTTGGAAAATATTTTGTATGAGTTGAATAATCAACCGTATGAAGTAGAAATTTTTAAAGATTTTCATCAACCAAAACATTTGATTTCTACTTTAAAAACTACCAATCGATTGATCAATATTACAGCCTCTGTTTTTGCAGAAGAAAACCAATATCAAAACGTGTTGTTAATCAATGAAGATAAAAATATTGTAGAAGCTATCAATGGGAATATTTATTTAATAGTTGATAATCAAATTGTAACGCCCCCAGTAGCAGATGGTTGTATCAATGGTATTATGCGTAAAAAACTGAAAGCTTTTTGCGAACGTATAGACGAGGTTCAGTGGGTAGAAAGAAGTATTTCGCCTTTTGAGTTGCAAAAAGCAGATGAATTGTGGATAAGTAATGCAATAGCAGGGATAATACCAATCACAAAATTTAGAAAAAAAGAATACACAAATGCTTTAGCCGAGCAACTCATCAATCGATTGAATGCCGCCGTACGTTTAGGTTAATTCATCGAAGGATCAATAGGAGCATTAGCCCAAATACTGTACATATTATTAAATGAAATAATCAACTCTTTCCATAATTCGGAAGGAGTTTTTTGTAATATATTCTCGTCAAAAGTATCAATAATTAACCAATATCCTTTTTTTACTTCATCTTCTAACTGCTCTTTTGTCCATCCGCAGTACCCCATAAAAAATCGCACATTTCCATCAATAGAGTCAGTGTGTGTGAAATCAATAAGTGCAGAATCTATATCACTTGATAGAAATAATTTACTTGTAACTGCTATTCCTCCAAAATCTTTTTTGGAGTGTAAAAAATACATTTCTTCTTCTGAAACAGGTCCTCCTAAATAGACTGTAGTTTCTCTTAATGAATAACTTTTTTCTATAAGCTCACCCATTTTTGCCTGAGCAGGTTCGTTTAATACCACACCTGTAACAAAACCTTCTTCGTCTTCGATAAGCAGAATAACAGTTTTGCTAAAAAAAGGGTCGCCATATATAGATAAATTAGCTACAAGAATTTTTCCTTTATAATTTGTATGGTTCATATTGTGTGATATTTTTTGGTACAATTTACAATTTATTTTCCTTATAATGTATCAACAATACTGAAAATAATATGATGAATACTCCTATCCATTGTGTATTAGTCAAAGTTTCTTTTAGGATAAAATAAGCAAATGTTGCTGAAATAGGCAATTCTAATGCTGATAAAATACTACCCAATCCAACTCCGGTCTTTGGGAATCCTTTGTTCATAAATATTGGCGGAATGACAGTTGCAAACAACGCCAATGGGATTCCGTAGGAATAAAACAATTCCCATCTGAATGCTTGGGGGAAAATAATCTTGTCGCTCAGTTGTAATGGATTGTAGCCAGCATGTGGTAGGACTTGGGTAAATAACGTAAAAAATGCCACAATAACAATACCTCCGCACAACATGTAAAAACTACGTTTGTATGGTGAGCATTGAGTAGCTACTGAAAACGCTCCAAACATCGTTGCTGAAAATGACAAAGCAGATAGAAAGCCAAAGAAAAAACCGAGACTGTTTAACTGAAAGTTTTTCCAAATTTGTGTAGTTAAAAATGTTCCTATGAGTACTAAAATTACAGCCAATGTCTTTCGTAAATCTGGAAATTTCTTTAGTCTTATAGCTTCGATCACAACCCCTATCCAAACGGACTGCATCAAAAACACTACGGCAATATTTGCGTTTAAAAATTTTACACATAGGTAATATAATACACTGGTAAACCCCATCGATGTTCCCCATAAAATGAGTTGGATTTTATTTTTAATTGTAGGTTTTACAAAATGGTCTTTAATAACAAGGCATAAAATAGCCATGCAAAAAAGACCTATGGAAAATTGGGCAGAAGAAATTTCGGCTGTCGAATGACCTTCTTTGTAGGATAGTTTGACTAATGAGGCTAAAATTCCATAGCAAGATGCTCCTATAGCTACATAAATACTCCCTTTTAACTTGTTGTTCAATTCCATTTTTAATTAATATATGCGAATTTACAAAAAAAGGATGGTTTGCGATGTACTATTTTTAAGTTGCTATTTTTTTACAGTGAAAATTAATAAGATGATAACAATCAAACTAAAATTAATTGGTTACATTTGAAACAATTTTTTAAAATTTATCTATGAATCGAATACAAGAACAGACTTTACAGGATTTGGAATTGCCGATTGTACTCGACAAAGTCAGCGAATTGTGTGTAACTGAATTGGGAAAAGAAAAAGCCAATCAAATTCGTCCATTTATTGATGAGGAAGCGTTGTTGCAGGAGTTGTATCAAACTTCGGAATTCATGTCGTCGTTTACAAACAACAATGTATTTCCCAATCATTATTTCGATTTATTGTATCACGAAATCAAATATTTACGTATAGAAAATAGCTATTTGGAACCACACGGTTTCCGAAAAATTTATCAATTGGTTTCTACCGCCAATGAATTATTGATTTTTATCAAAAAATTTAAAGAATACTATCCCTATATTGCGTTGTATGCCGAAAATTTTATGGTAAACAAAACTATTTTGCAATCCATAGATGCGGTTTTGGATAAATACGGCGAAATCAAAGACGGTGCATCTGCCGATTTGATGAGTATTCGCAAAAATATTCAATTGGTAAGAGGAAAAATCAACCAAAGTTTTGGAATTGCTCTTACGCAATACGGAAGTTCGGGTTATTTGGACGATATTAGAGAAACGATTGTAAACAATCGTCGCGTGTTGGCAGTCTTAGCAATGTACAGAAAGAAAGTTCGCGGTAGTCTGTTAGGACAATCCAAAACAGGAAATATTGTGTATATCGAACCCGAAACAGTAGCAAATTTTTCTCGTGAATTGTCCCATTTAGAATATGAAGAGAAAGAGGAAATCATCAAAATTATGCGAAGATTGACCGCAGAAATTAGTCCGTATGTCGATGAAATTGTAGGTTTTCAGGATTTTCTTTCGCAAATTGATGTGATTTGTGCCAAAGCTAAATATGCACAGCGAATTGGAGGTTTGTTGCCAACGATTTCCAAGAAAAAACGCTTGTATTTCCGAGAAGCCTATCATCCGATTTTGTTAGAAAACAATAGATTGTCAAAAAAAGAAACTTTTCCTCAGACTATAGAATTACACAATGAAAACAGGATTATTGTGATTTCTGGGCCAATGCAGGAGGAAAAAGTATTACGCTAAAAACCATAGGATTGTTGCAAACTATGTTGCAAAGTGGTTTGTTGATTCCAGTGCATGAGCGAAGTGAAACTTTCTTTTTTGATCGAATCATCAGTGATATTGGAGATAATCAATCGATTGAAAACCATTTGAGTACTTACAGTTATCGATTGAAAAATATGAATTATTTCCTCAAAAAAGCCAATGCTCAAACGCTGTTTTTGATAGACGAATTTGGTACGGGGTCTGACCCTGAGTTGGGAGGAGCCTTGGCAGAAGTGTTTTTGGAAGAATTTTACGAAAGAGAATCTTTTGGAATCATTACAACGCATTATACCAATTTGAAGATTTTGACCAATGAATTGCCTTTTGCAAGTAATGCCAATATGATGTTTGACGAACGTACATTCGAGCCTATGTACAAGTTGTCATTGGGGCAAGCAGGGAGTTCGTTTACCTTTGAAGTGGCACAAAAAAATGGCATTCCGTATAGTTTGATTAATCGAGCAAAGAAAAAAGTGGAAGGCGAAAAAGTGCGATTTGACAAGACGATTGCCAATTTGCAAAAAGAGCGTTCAAAATTGGAAAAAACATCAGAATTGCTCAAAGAAGAAGAAAAACGAGCAAGGCTTGAAAGCGAAAAAATGTCGAATATCAATTCGAAAATCCAAAATAAATTGGAACGCTACCAAGAATTGTATGATGCTAATCAACGATTGATTTATCTTGGGCAACGAATGGAAGATTTGTCGGAAAAATATTTCAACAACAAAGACAAAAAATCCCTAATCAGCGAATTGCTCAAAACGGTGGAAATTGAAAATTCCAAGCGAAAAAAGATTTCACAAAAAGAAAAAAAGCAAAAACAAGCTGAAGAGAAAAAAGTACAGCAGGAAATAGAACAAAAAATAGAAAAGATTCGAGAGGAAAAGAAAAAGCAAAAAGAGCATCAACAGCAAGTAAATAAAACGCATTTTCCATTGAAAGTAGGTGACCGAGTACGTATGATTGACGGAAAATCAGTCGGAACCATCGATGCCATCGAAAAAGGAAAAGCCATTGTCAATTACGGCTTTTTTACCTCAAAAACTCCGTTGGAACAATTGGAAATGGTGGAGAGGAAGAAGTAAGATAATTTGAAAATGGGATAGTTTGGAAATTTCTAAACCCGTTGTGCATTTTAAATTATACTTGCTTTAATTTTATTTATTTCCTTTTTTAATACAAATTTGTTAATGTATTGAATTAAGGTTAAAGCAGTTATTTTACTGATAATTCGTGTTTTAAAACCGTTGAATGATTTAGCATAATTCCTTTTAATCATAAATTGATCACAAAGTTGAGAAAATAGAGTTTCGATTCTTTTTCTCTTCTTTTTGAATAAATAAAATTGAGGTTTGTAATCTTTTTGATTTATTCTTTTAGGTGTATCTAACTGAATAGTAGCAGTGTTAAACAAATCTAATTGATATTGTGACGATATATAACCTCTATCACCAATCAAAACGCAATTTTGAATTTGAGAACTAACATCTTTTAAATAATGAACATCGTGAACAGATGCTGGAGTCATATCTAAACTTTGTACAATACCTTCTATTGAACAGATTATGTGTAATTTATATCCAAAATAATGTAACTTCTGACTAGCACAAAAACCATAATCAGGATATGAAAAACTTTCGTCTCTACAAATTTTACTTCTCATTGCTCTAGCATTTTCACATATTTTCAAAGGCATACTATCAATTACAAAATAACTCTCCTCTCTATTAAAACACATTGCAAGTTTTTCCCTAATCTGATTTATATAATAAAAAAGATTTCGTTTTCTTTTGTTATAAACACTTCTTTCTATTTTGTTTTTCAAAGAATTAGGTATTTTTCTAAAGAGTTGTAATTCACTATCAATACTTAAATATTCTGCTGTTAAATTTAAACTCACCAATTCTAAATCACTCATTTTTGGCTTTCTCCTTTGATAAGGTAAAAGTTGATGAGGAAAAAAATCTTCTAAAACTTCTAAAATTCTTTCGTATATTTGCTCTAAGTTGTTCATTTTTTATTTGTTTTAGCGAACTAAATATACTGAATTTCAGTTAAATGAACAACTTTTTTTATTTTATTTCATAATGCACAACAGGTTTTCTAAATCTCTCAATGCCGAAAGCACTAAATCATATTTTATGAACGAAATACCACAAGGAAAAACAGTAATATTATTTGATGGAGTATGTAATTTTTGCAATGATTATGTACAGAAAATCATACAATGGGACAAAAAAGAACAATTTGTCTTTGCGTCCTTACAATCAGAAGTGGGAGAAAAAATACGCAAATACATTGGAATCGAAAAAGATATCGATTCTATCGTGTATTACCGTCCAGGTTATGCCTATTATCTACGAGGCGATGCCATAGCAGAAATTATTAAAGATACCAATCATTGGAATAGTCCAATGGCGTTGATACGATTTGTACCCAAACCGTTGCGCGATTTTGGCTATGATTACTTTGCCAAAAATCGCTACAAATGGTACGGCAAAAAAGAAAAATGTATGGTGCCAACTCCTGAAATAAGAAAGAGATTTTTGTAGTGAACGTGTGTTTTTTTGCAATTACATAGATAATTATTACCTTTGGAGAATATGAAAAAAGTAAAAATCATAGAATGTCCGCGTGATGCCATGCAAGGTATCAAAGATTTTATTCCTACAGATATAAAGGTCAATTATTTACAATCATTATTAGATGTCGGGTTTGACTCGTTGGATTTTGGAAGTTTTGTGTCTCCAAAAGCCATTCCTCAGATGCAGGATACAGCTGAGGTGCTTTCTCGTTTAGATTTGAGCAAAACACAATCAAAATTGTTGGCGATTGTAGCCAATACCAAAGGTGCTGAAATGGCAGCTCAATATCCAGAAATTCAATATTTGGGATTTCCATTTTCTATTTCAGAAAATTTTCAAATGCGAAATACACATAAAACCATCGCAGAGTCGATTGTAACTTTGCAAGAGATTTTGGATATCGCACAAAAATCTGGAAAAGAAGTGGTAGCCTATTTGTCGATGGGATTTGGAAATCCGTATGGAGACCCTTGGAATGTGGAAATAGTAGGAGAATGGACAGAGAAATTAGATAGAATGGGAGTGAAAATTTTATCTTTGTCAGATACAATAGGTAGCTCTACACCTAAAGATATTTCGTATTTATTTAGTAATTTAATAACTAAATATCCGCATATAGAATTTGGAGCTCATTTGCACACAACTCCAGATACCTGGCATGAAAAAGTAGATGCTGCATTCAAAGCGGGGTGTACAAGATTTGATGGAGCTATCAAGGGGTTTGGAGGATGTCCAATGGCGAAAGATGATTTAACAGGGAATATGCCAACCGAAAAAATGTTGACTTACTTCACAGCAAATAAAGTAGATACAAATGTAAAAATGACATCATTTGAATCGGCATATAATGAAGCATTGAAAATTTTCACAAACTATCATTGATAAAGAGAAAAATGTTTAATATTCAGTTTACGTATTTTTCTATGTGAAAAAGATTTTATGTGAAATAGATGAAAGGAAGTACCGTTTAAAGGGAAATTCCTTTTATTTGTTTCACTTTTTTTTATATTTAACTGTTATCAAAGATTTTATAATAAAAAACTATGTTTAAAAAAACAATTAAAACGAATTGTCAAAAATGTATTTAATCTAAACAGATGATTTCTTCAATATGTTTTTAAAACACCATTTTATCATTGACAATTATTTATATATCTTGTATCTTTGTGAAAGATGAAAAAAGATTTAGTAGAAGGAGTAGATTATTACCTTTCCGAAAGTGGATTTCGTATTTTTACAGAAAAATATTTATTGGACAGAGGTTATTGTTGCAAAAGTGGTTGCAAGCATTGTCCCTATGGATTTGACAAAAATACAGGATTAATAAAAAAACAACTGAAAAAATAAAAAAAATGACTGATTTTCAACAACAAGTATTACAAGGTATTCCAGATGTTTTGCCTGCAAAGGCAGTATATGATCAAACGATAAATCACGCTCCAAAGCGTAAAGAAATTCTTACAGAAGAAGAAAAAAACTTGGCTTTGCGTAATGCGTTGAGGTATTTTGACCCAAAACATCACGAAATACTTTTGCCAGAATTTCGTGAAGAGTTGGAAAAATATGGTCGTATTTATATGTATCGTTTCCGCCCTAATTATCGAATGTATGCTCGTGATATTAATGAGTATCCAGGGAAATCACTACAAGCAAAGGCTATTCAGATGATGATTCAAAACAATTTGGATTATTCCGTAGCTCAACACCCACACGAATTGATTACTTATGGAGGAAACGGAGCAGTATTTAGCAATTGGGCTCAGTATTTGCTTACGATGAAATATTTGGCAGAAATGACTGATGAGCAAACATTGGTAATGTATTCTGGACACCCAATGGGATTGTTTCCATCGCATAAAAACGCTCCAAGAGTAGTAGTTACCAACGGAATGATGATTCCTAACTATTCAAAACCAGACGATTGGGAAAAATTCAATGCATTGGGAGTTACCCAATACGGACAAATGACCGCAGGTTCATATATGTACATTGGTCCACAAGGAATTGTACACGGTACTACGATTACAGTTTTAAACGGATTTAGAAAAATAGGAAAAGCCCCTAAAGGAAGTTTGTTTGTAACTTCAGGTTTGGGAGGAATGAGTGGAGCTCAACCCAAAGCAGGAACTATTGCAGGATGTGTGACGGTTTGTGCAGAGGTAAATCCAAAAATCACCAAAATTCGCCACGAACAAGGTTGGATTCACGAAATTATTCAAGATTTAGACCAATTGGTAGTTCGTGTACGAAAAGCATTGAATGATAAAGAAGTAGTTTCTTTGGCATATTTAGGAAATGTGGTAGATGTTTGGGAAAAATTTGACCAAGAAAACATTACCATCGATTTAGGTTCAGACCAAACATCATTGCACAATCCGTGGGCAGGAGGTTATTACCCTGTAGGAATTTCGTTTGAAGAATCGAATGAAATGATGGCAAATCAACCAGAATTGTTCAAAGAAAAAGTACAAGAATCTTTGAGAAGACACGCTACAGCAGTAAACAAACACACCGCAAAAGGTACTTATTTCTTCGACTACGGAAATGCCTTTTTGTTGGAAGCGTCTCGTGCAGGTGCCGATGTGATGAATCCTAACCCAACTTTAGGTAGAGAATTCAAATATCCGTCGTATGTGCAAGATATTATGGGACCTATGTGTTTTGATTACGGATTTGGACCATTTCGTTGGGTTTGTGCATCAAACAATCCAGAAGATTTGAAAAAAACCGACGATATTGCTTGTGAAGTTTTGGAAGAAATGATTAAAACTTCTCCTGCTGAAATCCAACAACAAATGAAAGACAACATTCAGTGGATTCGTGGAGCTCAAGAAAATAAATTGGTGGTAGGATCGCAAGCGCGTATTTTGTATGCAGATGCAGAAGGTCGTATGAAAATAGCCGAAGCCTTTAACAATGCCATCAAAGCAGGAAAAATCGGTCCAGTAGTATTGGGAAGAGACCATCATGATGTATCGGGTACAGACTCGCCATATAGAGAAACTTCAAATATTTACGACGGTTCGCGTTTTACAGCAGATATGGCTATTCACAATGTGATTGGAGACAGTTTCCGTGGAGCTACTTGGGTTTCTATCCACAACGGAGGTGGTGTAGGTTGGGGAGAAGTAATCAACGGAGGATTTGGAATGCTCCTCGATGGAACTCCAGAAGCCGAACAGCGATTGAAATCGATGCTGTTTTGGGATGTAAATAACGGTATTTCTCGTAGAAGTTGGGCAAGAAACGAAGGAGCAATTTTCGCAATCAAACGAGCTATGGAAGTAGAACCTTTGTTGAAAGTTACCTTGCCAAACGAAGTAGATGAAAGATTGTTGTAAGTCTTTGGTGTTTCAAGTTTGATTTTGTTTCAAGTTTTAAAACCTATAATTTGTAACCTATAACTTGTAACCTGCAACCCAAACCCCACAAAGTGCATAAACTAAAAAAAGAAAAAAATATGAAACTATTAAAAATGATTCCTTTATTAGGGATATTGGCATTAGCCTCGTGTAATACGGTGCAAGTAGCATCAGATTACGACAATACAGTCAATTTTCAAGAATTCAAAACCTATGCGTTTTTGAAAGAAGGAGTTGATGAAGTAAAAATATCGGATTTAGACAAAAAGCGAATTTTAAAAGCTATTGATGAAGAAATGTCAGCAAAAGGATACACCAAAAGTACCAATCCAGATTTGTTAATAAACATTTTTACCGATGCAAAACAAGTAGTAAGTGTCAATCATTACGTCGGTTGGGGTTATGGCTTTTATCGTCCTTGGGGTTGGAATCCGTGGATGTGGGGACCAGCCTATCCAATGGTAAGCACAAGTACCGAAGGAGTGTTGTATATCGATGTACTTTCAGCCAAAAACAAAGAATTGATTTGGCAAGGAAAAGGCACAGGATATTTGACGCATAAGCAAAGTAAAAAAGACCAACGCATCAAAGAATTTACAAACAAAGTGATGCAAAGTTTTCCTGTAAAATAGAATAAAACCGTCTTTTAGCAATCGTTAAAAGGCGGTTTTTATAAATAAAGAAAATATGGAAATAAGCAATTTGCTACAAAAAATAGGTTTTAGCACCTCACTCATCCAGCAAATAGTACAATTTGGAAATGTAAAAACATTTTCAACAGGTACAAAAGTATTTCATGAAAAAAGTTATTCGCCAGCAGTACCTTTGGTTCTGAAAGGTACACTAAAAATCACAAGAACCGAACCCGACGGTAGAGAATTATTGTTGTATTATGTATCGTCTGGCGAAAGCTGCGTGATGTCTTTTTTAGGGGGTATCAATTGCGAAACCAACAAAGTAAATGCAGAGATAGAGGATGAGGCAGAATTGTTATTTTTACCAATACAAAAAGTAACAGAATGGATCAAACAATATCCCGAATGGCAAAATTTTATTTTTCGACAATATCATAATCGATTTGAAGAATTGTTAAATATCGTCAACGAGATTGCATTCAAAAAAATAGATGAGCGACTCTGGGTTTTGCTACAAAAAAAATCAAAACTTACAGGAGATAAACTGTTACATACTACCCACGAACAGTTGGCAAACGAGTTAGGCACCTCCCGAGTAGTCATTTCACGCCTACTAAAACAGTTAGAAGAAGAAGGAAAAGTTCAATTGTCACGCAATAAAATCGAAATAAATGACACGATTAAATAAAGAATATTGGAATCTACGATGGCAAAATCAAGAAACAGGCTGGGATATCGGCTATGAATCTCCAGCGATTTGCCAATACATCAGCCAAAATGTACCCAAACACAGCAAGCTACTCATACCAGGATGTGGCAATGCGTACGAAGCCGAATATTTGGTAGCACAAGGCTACGAAAATATAACAATTCTCGATATATCACCTGTTTTAGTAGAGAAAATAAAGCAAAAATTCAAGCAATACCCGCAAGTAAAAGTACATTGTCAAGACTTTTTTGAGCATAAGGGAAGCTATGATTATATAGTAGAGCAGACGTTTTTCTGTGCAATACCACAGGAATGGCGACCAAAATATGCAGAAAAAACAGCTGAACTTTTAGCTCATCAAGGGAAAATTATTGGGTTGTTATTTGCAAAAGAATTTTACAACCAAACACCACCTTATGGCGGAACCAAAGCAGAATACGAACAACTATTTTCCAAACACTTTCATTTACAGACTATACAATTATGCGAAAATAGTATAAAACCCCGTAAAGGAGCAGAGTTGTTTATCGTATTTGTAAAAAAATAAATAAGATTTGGGCGTGCCACTCCGCCCGTTCCTCCTCGTACCTCGTCGGCACGAGCTAGGTGTCGCGTCGTCCACTATATCTTTTGTGTCGGCATTCGCCACCACAAAAGGATGCCGCTCCCACCGCTCACGCAAATAGTTGCAAAAAGGAATATTTTTTTACAGTATATATTGTAGAGTTAAATCCAACTTCGCCAAAGTTGAAACCACTGAGTTAATATTTTGACGAAGTTTTTTTAATCCGATAGATACATAGACTACATAGGTTATTTTATACGCAAAGGTCTCTGTTTCCTCCAAAAGCATAGCATCTCTGTTTTTTTTGTTGTAAAAAGAAAAGAAACAGCGACAATCCGTGTAATTTGCGAGAGAATTCACAAAGCGTATCGAAAGTATCCGTTGAAAACCAATTGTTTAAAAAATATTTCAAAATTTTTCTTCAAAACATTTGGAAGATAACAAAAACTTGTTCTATCTTTGCAATCCGTTCAAAGAGATAGGGGGCGATTAGCTCAGCTGGTTCAGAGCACCTCGTTTACACCGAGGGGGTCGGGGGTTCGAATCCCTCATCGCCCACGAAAGAAAAAAAACTAAAAAAGTTTTGTGTTTTAGAAAAAACTTTCTACTTTTGCAACCGCTTTAGAAACGAAGCGTTTTGTAAGTAGGGGGAGAAAAACTTTAACAAATTTTTTAACAAAATAAATTTTGGTAGTTTTAAAAATTCTTTCTACTTTTGCACTCGCTTTCTGAGAGGGGAGTGAAAGTAAAACAAGAGACGATCATAGAAAATATTTTATTGAATTAACAGCATACCTGAGAGAACAAGTAAAGTTGGGATAAAACATCATTAATATAAAAAATATACGATGAAGAGTTTGATCCTGGCTCAGGATGAACGCTAGCGGCAGGCCTAACACATGCAAGTCGAGGGGTAGAGCTACTTTAGTAGTTTGAGACCGGCGCACGGGTGCGTAACGCGTATGCAATCTACCTTATACAGAGGGATAGCCCAGAGAAATTTGGATTAATACCTCATAGTATATTTGAGTGGCATCATTTAGATATTAAAGATTTATCGGTATAAGATGAGCATGCGTCCCATTAGTTAGTTGGTGTGGTAACGGCATACCAAGACGATGATGGGTAGGGGTCCTGAGAGGGAGATCCCCCACACTGGTACTGAGACACGGACCAGACTCCTACGGGAGGCAGCAGTGAGGAATATTGGTCAATGGAGGCAACTCTGAACCAGCCATGCCGCGTGCAGGAAGAATGTCCTATGGATTGTAAACTGCTTTTGTACGGGAAGAAAACGTGCTATGTATAGCAAACTGACGGTACCGTAAGAATAAGGATCGGCTAACTCCGTGCCAGCAGCCGCGGTAATACGGAGGATCCGAGCGTTATCCGGAATCATTGGGTTTAAAGGGTCCGTAGGCGGGATTATAAGTCAGTGGTGAAAGTTTGCAGCTTAACTGTAAAATTGCCATTGATACTGTAGTTCTTGAATTTTTGTGAAGTAACTAGAATATGTAGTGTAGCGGTGAAATGCATAGATATTACATGGAATACCAATTGCGAAGGCAGGTTACTAACAAAGGATTGACGCTGATGGACGAAAGCGTGGGTAGCGAACAGGATTAGATACCCTGGTAGTCCACGCTGTAAACGATGGATACTAGCTGTTTGGTTTTCGGACTGAGTGGCTAAGCGAAAGTGATAAGTATCCCACCTGGGGAGTACGCACGCAAGTGTGAAACTCAAAGGAATTGACGGGCTCGCACAAGCGGTGGAGCATGTGGTTTAATTCGATGATACGCGAGGAACCTTACCAGGGCTTAAATGTAGATTGACTTATTTGGAAACAGATATTTCTTCGGACAATTTACAAGGTGCTGCATGGTTGTCGTCAGCTCGTGCCGTGAGGTGTCAGGTTAAGTCCTATAACGAGCGCAACCCCTGTTGTTAGTTGCCAACGAGTGATGTCGGGAACTCTAGCAAGACTGCCGGTGTAAACCGTGAGGAAGGTGGGGATGACGTCAAATCATCACGGCCCTTACGTCCTGGGCCACACACGTGCTACAATGGCCGGTACAGAGAGCAGCCACTTGGTGACAAGGAGCGAATCTATAAAGCCGGTCACAGTTCGGATTGGAGTCTGCAACTCGACTCTATGAAGCTGGAATCGCTAGTAATCGGATATCAGCCATGATCCGGTGAATACGTTCCCGGGCCTTGTACACACCGCCCGTCAAGCCATGGAAGCTGGGGGTACCTGAAGTCGGTGACCGCAAGGAGCTGCCTAGGGTAAAACTGGTAACTGGGGCTAAGTCGTAACAAGGTAGCCGTACCGGAAGGTGCGGCTGGAACACCTCCTTTCTAGAGATGTCCGACTTTACCTCTCGCTGTTGGTTCAAATAAATGGATAAAATAGAAGGATATACAGAGTCTCGTAGCTCAGCTGGTTAGAGTACTACACTGATAATGTAGGGGTCGGCAGTTCGAGTCTGCCCGGGACTACTAGTATTAAATAGGAAATTCTAGAAGTTGAGCAGTTATGCGGTAGATAAGGCAAAACAAATAACTCGTAGAATGTATGGGGAATTAGCTCAGCTGGCTAGAGCGCCTGCCTTGCACGCAGGAGGTCAAGGGTTCGACTCCCTTATTCTCCACAAATCCGAGAGGAAGACAAGTTCATAGACATATTGGGAAAACACAAATAGATAGAAAAATAAAAAGCACGATTTTTTGTGATAGAGATATTACAAGAGATAAAAAGAGCACAATAAGCAAAATAAGGGCGTATGGGGGATGCCTAGGCTCTCAGAGGCGAAGAAGGACGTGATAAGCTGCGAAAAGCTACGGGTATTGGCACATACGATTAGATCCGTAGATATCCGAATGGGGCAACCCACTAGTTTGAAGAACTAGTATCCGATAGGAGGCGAACCCGCTGAACTGAAACATCTAAGTAGGCGGAGGAAAAGAAAACAAAAGTGATTCCGAGAGTAGTGGCGAGCGAAATCGGAAAAGCCCAAACCAAAGTTGTTTTGGCAATTTTGGGGTTGTAGGACCACGATATTTTAATCAAAGGGAACTAGAAGTATCTGGAAAGATACACCGTAGAGAGTGATAGTCTCGTATAGGTAAACGATGTATTAAATAGTGGTATCCTGAGTAGGGCGGGGCACGTGGAACCCTGTCTGAATCCACCGGGACCATCCGGTAAGGCTAAATACTCCTGAGAGACCGATAGTGAACCAGTACCGTGAGGGAAAGGTGAAAAGAACCGTGAATAACGGAGTGAAAAAGAACCTGAAACCATACGCTTACAAGCGGTCGGAGCCCATTAGTTGGGTGACGGCGTGCCTTTTGCATAATGAGCCTACGAGTTACCGTTGCTGGCGAGGTTAAGTGATTAAGTCACGCAGCCGAAGCGAAAGCGAGTCTGAATAGGGCGTTATAGTCAGTAATGGTAGACGCGAAACCGTGTGATCTACCCATGGGCAGGTTGAAGTTTGGGTAACACCAAATGGAGGACCGAACCGGTTGACGTTGAAAAGTCTTCGGATGACCTGTGGGTAGGGGTGAAAGGCCAATCAAACTCGGAAATAGCTCGTACTCCCCGAAATGCATTTAGGTGCAGCGTTTATTATAGTTTATTAGAGGTAGAGCTACTGATTGGATGCGGGGGCTTCACCGCCTACCAATTCCTGACAAACTCCGAATGCTAATAAATGATTATAAACAGTGAGGGCATGGGTGCTAAGGTCCATGTCCGAGAGGGAAAGAACCCAGACCATCAGCTAAGGTCCCGAAATGTATGCTAAGTTGAACAAACGCGGTTTGACTGCCTAGACAGCTAGGATGTTGGCTTGGAAGCAGCCATTCATTTAAAGAGTGCGTAACAGCTCACTAGTCGAGCGGTCGAGCATGGATAATAAACGGGCATAAGTATACTACCGAAGCTATGGACAGATATACTGTGGTAGGGGAGCATTCTAAACTGGGTAGAAGAAGTACTGCGAGGTATTTTGGACTGTTTAGAAAAGAAAATGTAGGCATAAGTAACGATAATGCGGGCGAGAAACCCGCACACCGTAAGACCAAGGTTTCCTCAGCTATGCTAATCAGCTGAGGGTTAGTCGGGACCTAAGGCACACCCGAAGGGGGACGTCGATGGCCAACGGATTAATATTTCCGTACTTCTTATAGTTGTGATGGAGTGACGCAGTGGTGAAAGTACCGCGAACTGACGGAATAGTTCGTTAAAGGTCGTAGCTATAGACTTTATAGTAAAATGCGTAGAGTTTGGCGAAAACTGATAGTACTCGGAATCTACGGATGATGAGATAGTGTACCTAAAGGCTGCCAAGAAAAGCTTCTAAACATAGATTATAAGAACCCGTACCACAAACCGACACAGGTGGTCGAGGAGAGTATCCTCAGGTGCTCGAGAGATTCATGGCTAAGGAATTAGGCAAAATAGACCTGTAACTTCGGGAGAAAGGTCGCCAGCGCAAGCCTGGCCGCAGTGAAAAGGTCCAGGCGACTGTTTATCAAAAACACAGGGCTCTGCAAAATCGAGAGATGAAGTATAGGGCCTGACACCTGCCCGGTGCTGGAAGGTTAAGAGGAGATGTTAGATTAATCGAAGCATTGAATTGAAGCCCCAGTAAACGGCGGCCGTAACTATAACGGTCCTAAGGTAGCGAAATTCCTTGTCGGGTAAGTTCCGACCTGCACGAATGGTGTAACGATCTGGACACTGTCTCAGCCATGAGCTCGGTGAAATTGTAGTATCGGTGAAGATGCCGATTACCCGCAGTGGGACGAAAAGACCCTGTGCACCTTTACTATAGCTTAGTATTGTTCTTGGATAAGTGATGTGTAGGATAGGTGGGAGACTATGAACTGGGTTCGCCAGGATTCAGGGAGTCATTGTTGAAATACCACCCTTTGCTTATCTGAGGACTAACTCTTTTTTTAGAGAGGACATTGCTTGGTGGGTAGTTTGACTGGGGTGGTCGCCTCCAAAAGAGTAACGGAGGCTTCTAAAGGTTCCCTCAGCACGCTTGGTAACCGTGCGTAGAGTGCAATGGCAAAAGGGAGCTTGACTGCGAGACTTACAAGTCGAACAGGTACGAAAGTAGAGCATAGTGATCCGGTGGTTCCGTATGGAAGGGCCATCGCTCAAAGGATAAAAGGTACGCCGGGGATAACAGGCTGATCTCCCCCAAGAGCTCACATCGACGGGGGGGTTTGGCACCTCGATGTCGGCTCGTCACATCCTGGGGCTGGAGAAGGTCCCAAGGGTTGGGCTGTTCGCCCATTAAAGTGGCACGCGAGCTGGGTTCAGAACGTCGTGAGACAGTTCGGTCTCTATCTACTGCGGGCGTTAGAAATTTGCGTGGATCTGATTCTAGTACGAGAGGACCGAATTGGACTAACCTCTGGTGTATCAGTTGTGCCGCCAGGTGCATTGCTGAGTAGCTACGTTGGGAAGGGATAAGTGCTGAAAGCATATAAGTACGAAACCCACCACAAGATGAGATTTCTTTAGAAGGGTCGTTGGAGATGACAACGTTGATAGGCTATAGATGTAAAGGCAGTAATGTCAAAGTCGAGTAGTACTAATCACCCGTAAGCTTATGTGCTCTAAGAGTTGCTTTTATAAAGTATCAATAGAAGTGTTTTACAATATGTACGATATTCCTGCTAAATTAGATAATATAAATTAGCAGAACCGATTTAAGGTGGTTATAGCGTTGGGGCTCACCTCTTCCCATTCCGAACAGAGAAGTTAAGTCCAATAGCGCAGATGGTACTGCGTCATAGCGTGGGAGAGTATGTCGCCGCCTTTTTTTATAAAAATCCGTTTCATAAGAAACGGATTTTTTTTATGCTAAGATGCGGAGCAGTTCGCGAGCTCGGGTCGCCGCCTTTTTTTGTTTAATCCACTTCGTGAGTTTTACGATTTACTTCGTTCAGTCTTTTTTGCTTCGTGTCAGGATTTAGTTTTGAGCTGTTTAAGTTTTAGGTTGTTTTTGGAGCTTACTGTAGTTTTAAGCATTTAGTGAGTTAAGCTTTGTTGTTTATGGGTTGTCTAGTTTTTTTATAAAAGTAATTTAACACTCGTACTGCTAATAAACCTTTATTGGAGAGGTAAACCTCCGAAAAATAATTCTTGCGTGAGCGGTGGGAGCGGCATCCTTTTGTGAGGTGTAAGCCGTTGCAAAAGATATAGCGGACGACGCGGCCCGATGCATTGCCCTTAGTAAAATTTTGAATCAATACAACTAAAATAGCATTTCGTCACTATAGTGTCACTCCTCTTTAAAAAAGAAGGGAATGCTAGGGTTACGCCCAAATAAAAAAAGACCCCTTATGGAGTCTTTTTGCGTTTTTATCGGTGTTCGATATTGTATTTTACGATTTCTAAGCTGTCTGCTGTGAAATCGATGAAATAGTGATTGAGAATGTCTTTGGGATCGAATATTCCGTTTTTGTTGATGTCGTCTATAGTTCTGAAATAGAGTTTGTTTTTAGCTTTTATCACTTTCCAATCGATTACTTCTTGCAATTGGGGCGAAATCTTTGTAAACTCATGACCACTTTGCTCGGATAGATATAAAGATTTTATGTCTTTTACATCAATCGCTTTG
This sequence comes from Capnocytophaga sp. ARDL2, assembly GCF_041530365.1. Taxonomy (NCBI): domain Bacteria; kingdom Pseudomonadati; phylum Bacteroidota; class Flavobacteriia; order Flavobacteriales; family Flavobacteriaceae; genus Capnocytophaga; species Capnocytophaga sp. ARDL2. Next base: position 2,480,207 of record NZ_CP168034.1, on the reverse strand, counting down.
TCCTTGTTTGTGTCGATATCGTAAAGCTCGTACAACAGATATTTTTTGTTGGATGCAATTTCGTCTAAATAGGTGATCGAATGTATGTGCATCTTGTGATTGGTGAGCACTTTTACAGAATCTGTAGCAATGTCCTGAAAGGCAATGTTGTGGATGGCTCCTGTAATCTGTGGATAATTGTACGAAGCAATGTGATAGTTTACAGCATTGGTGTATTCGTAATTGCCTTTCGAATTTTTTACACCGATTTTTCCAATAGGATGTATCAAATAGTCCAATCCTTTGATATGAATGGGCAAATCTGTGATTTTTAGCTCTATAGTGTCTATTTTTTGAAATTCTATTTGCTCTTCCGATTTTGGATAGATTACTTTTGGTGTTTCTTCTTGTTTGCAAGAAACAAAGATGGATATCATAGTCAAAATAAAAAGTGTCTTTTTCATGTTTGGATGTTTGAGTTTTTACAAATGTATCTATTATTTTGAAAAAACAGTGCTTTTTACGAACATTTACAATTTTTGTTCGAGCCACAATTGTTTTTCTTTTTCTTTTTACGAACCATCGGATATAGAAGAAATACTACGGCTACAACTACCAATAGGTAAGCGATGATGTCTTGCATAGGATTATTTTACTAATTGATAAACTAAAAGTGCCATAATATAGGCAAAAATCGTCATTCCAAACATTTGATACGCTGTCCATTTCCACGAGTTAAGTTCTTTTTTGGTAATGGCAATCGTAGAGGTACACTGCATAGCAAAGGCGTAAAACATTAAAAGTGAAAGCCCTGTTGCTAAACCGAATACTGGTGTGCCGTCTGGGCGTTTTTCGTTTTTCATGCGTTCGATGATTTGAGTTTCTTGTTCTTCGAAATCATCTCCGAGATTGTACAGTGTAGATAGCGTTCCTACAAAGGTTTCTCTGGCTGCAAACGAAGTAAGGATACCGATACTTGTTTTCCAATCGTAGCCCAATGGTGCAAAAATGGGCTGAATAGCTTGACCAATTTTTCCGATGTACGAATTTTCGCTTTCGTATTTTGCAATAGCAAATTCCAGTTCTTCTTTGTCCATTGTTTGTGCAGCTTCTGACTGGGTTACAATTTCCTCGGCGTTGTTGTAATTTTCGCCTCCATGACTTCCTAAAAACCACAAAATGATAGACAATGCCAAAATGATTTTTCCGGCATTGGTGATGTACGAAAGTACTTTTTCATACACGGTAAGCAATACATTTTTGAAAATTGGCACTTTGTAAGTCGGCATTTCGATGATGAAATACGACTCTTGTTTGTATTTTAAAAGTTTGCTCAAAAGTTTTCCTGCCAACATGGCTACTACAAATCCCACAGCATACATACCCACCATTACCAAGGCTTGAAGTGGGATAAATCCTGCGATGTAGGTTTGCGGAATGATCACGCTAATGATAATAATGTAAATCGGAATCCTTGCCGAACAAGTGGTAAACGGCGTAATCAACATAGTGATGAATCGCTCTTTGGGATTTTCGATATTTCTCGCCGCCATAATTGCTGGAATGGCACAGGCGGTTCCCGATACCAATGGAATTACCGACTTACCGTTGAGTCCGAAAGGACGCATGATTTTGTCCATCAAAAAGACCATTCTACTCATGTAGCCCGAGTCTTCCAAGATGGCAATCAACAAAAACAAAATAGAAATCTGCGGTACAAACATCAATACTCCGCTCAATCCCATCAGTACTCCGTTGGCAATCAAATCGGTGAGTTTCCCTTTTGGGAAAGTGTCCAATACCCAGTTGGACAAATCTTCAAAACTACCTTCGATGAAATCCATTGGAAATTTTGCCAATTCAAACACCGCTCCGAATATCACTCCCAAAATAATAATAAATTGCACATAACCAAATATTTTATGAGTAAATATGCGGTCGAGTTTCATACGTACATCGGTTTCTTTTGTCGTATCGAGTGTGTATGTTTTTTTCAACACTTCGTTGATAAATTGGTAGCGTTTTACTACTTCTTTGTGTTGTATTTTCTTTACATCTATCGAATGATTTTGACGAAAATGTTCGATTTTGTCTAAAGGTATTTCGGTTGAAAAGAAATTTTGTGTCAATGCCATCCATACTTTAAACGGTGGAATCGTTGGAAAATTCTTTTCAATAGCTGAAAAATATTCTGGGTTGATTGTTTTTATATCGAAAGGCGAAGTAGTAGGAGCATTTACCAAGGCTAAAATTTCGCTTTTTAGTTGGTCAATCCCCTCTTGCTGACGAGTAGAAGTCAGAACGATTTTGGTGTTTAATTTTTTTTCCAATGCAGGAATGTCGATAGAAATCCCTTTTTTCTGCATTTGGTCAGCCATATTGATACACAACAAAGTAGGGAAACCTAAATCGCGGATTTGCAAAAACAGCAAAAGATTTCTTTTTAGGTTTTCGGCTTCGGCAACTACGACTACAACATCTGGATAATCTTTGTTGGTTTGGTCGAAAAACACTTGCAAAGCCACTTCTTCGTCAGTCGAAGTTGGGTTGATAGAATAAACTCCAGGCAAATCGATAATCGTTGCTTGGGTTTGGTTATTGAGGGAAAAATTTCCCACTTTTCTTTCTACGGTAATTCCAGGATAATTTCCCACTCGCTGATTCATACCTGTCAGAGCATTGAATAGTGAGGTTTTTCCTACATTTGGATTACCGATAAGGGCTATTTTTAGGTTGGTCATTTTTTTTGTTGTTTTAATTGTTAATAAAAAAAATTAACAACTATTTTTTGATGTTATTTGATTATAAAATGCACTTTTGTACTGTCATTACTCAAAGAGTAAAGGACTTGGCTTAGCAAAAAAAATGTATCAATCGCATTGCCTAAAGTTGCGTTCCTCACTCACGAAGTGAGGTTTTTTATTTAAAAACTCTTCATACCATCTTTTGAATTTATTTTTTTTCTAAATGGTCTATTTTAAAAGCAGTTATTAAATTTAATTTTCGGTAATTTCTCTTATGATTACTACATAGTTTTTAGCATCAAACCAGAAATATCGTTGATTTTGTCCATTGGCATGAATGCGTTTGAAATATTTTATACGATTATCATTTCTGTAAAAAACAATCGGTTTTATCCAATGAATTTTATTAGCTCTTTCAGGGGCAAATTGTCGTTTTTTAGAGTACTTACTCTATCTTGTACAAATATGTTCAAAGCCTTAGGGGTTTCCTTTAATATAGGATGTTTGGACTTTTGTTGATAATAACCAACTATTTTATCATCAATAATAATGGGAGAATTAACAAAATCTTTCAAGAAAACACCATATAATTTAAACAAATGAGAATCATTAGGTTCTAAACCTAAATCTTCGAATAAATCTTATAGAAAATCCAATTCATGTTCTTCCATCTTACTTTATTTTGTTTTAACTTGAAAATCAAAAATATTGAATTTTTCTTCCCATAGTTTTGTTCCGTCGTCAATTACATACCCAGATTTTAATTCAATATAAGAAAAAATTTCTTTTTTCACTAAAGATGCATTTTTCTTTTAAATGTTCTCCTATAGCTTTGTAAGTAATAGCTCCTATAAACAAATCCGTAAGTTGTAAAAAAAAACATTTTCTTCAGAACGAATATGTTGAAAATGATTATATGGAGATTCGATTCCTATACGATTATAATAATTTTGTAAACTCTAATCTAAATTTATAATCATTTCTTTTCTTCGTGTATCTTTTATGTCTAAAAACACCTTGTGAATTTTATTTTTTAAATTCACCCAAGGATTTCTCAAAAGCAAAAAATCAAATTATAGTAAAATGAATTATGATTGCCTTTATTGTATTTCTCTTGATTGAGTTGAGATTTGTTTTTAACTAAAATTGCACAAAAAGAAAGTTTATTTTCAAAAAAATAATCTATCAACTCTTTGTACAACTCCAATATAGAATAAGAAGCAGTATTCCATTTTATTTCAATTGGATTCTGATGTTTGAGTTTTATTTTTTTATATCATTTTTATATTTAATATAATCATTTTCAGTCAATTTTGTAAAACCAATACACATTAAAGGCAAAAGGTCATTTTCTAAATGACAACTTTTGTCAATAAGCAACAATTTATTCATAAATGTACAAATATCAATATTTAACAAATTTTTACTTGAATCAACTTCGCCAAATCTTTTCTAATACTAAAAAAAGAATCGTTGATTTTGAGGTACAAAGGGTCTCTAAGCGGAGCAATCTGTAATAACTGAACAGTGTTTCCAGCAATACAGCCTATATCGATTAATTTTAAAGGTACTTGTTGTATATCGACTTCGATGATTTCTGCCGATTGTCCTATTGATAATTGATCAAGTGTCATTTGATTTGATTTTAAATAACAAAGATAAGTTTTTTAGATGTATTAATGTATATTGTAAAATGTATATCACTTTATTTTTTTAATAAATACTCTATTTATTTTTTTAGAATTCATATTAAAAAGAAAATTGAAAGTTTTTTACATAAAATATTTTTTTGGCACGGTAGTTGTATAATAGAAAATCGAAAGAGAAAAAGTAGTCGAAAAATTGCTATGAAAGTGAAAAAATAGTGTTTTTATTATGTTTTATAAGGGGGAAATGCCTATCTGGAAACAGATAGGTGTTTCTTTTTTTTTGTAGAAAAAAAGCAGCCATTTTTAGGCTGCTTATAGTATTAAAAATTCTCTCTTTCAGAATCTTCCATTTGTTCTTGTAGTTCTTGCATTTTTTGTTGCAAAGCTTCAGGGTCTTTTAACGCATCAAATCCGATGTAGCTAATCAATCCGATAGTAAAAATAGCGTAAATAGTACTCAAGATAATACCGATTATGGAAAGAATAAATCCTGTGTTTAGTGTACTGTAATTGTCGTATTTTTCTGGAGTAGCTTTATACAGTTTTTTGTCTTTGTTGTATAAAACAATTGCAACAATACCTGCGATGATTCCAGGGATTCCGTAGCAAAGACATAATACAATAGAAACAATTCCCAAGATTAAAACTGCTGTTGCGTTTGGCAATTTTTCTTGCATTTGATTATTGAAATTAGGGGTTGTTTGATAATTCATAACTATAAATATTTTAAAAAATGTTTGTAAAAATAGGCTGAAACTATAAATATTGCATTGAAAATTCCTAAAAATAGAATGATTTTGTGATATTTTCGTTGTTTGTCCACAAAATGTAATAGGGTGAAAAATAGTAGTAGAAGTACACCATAAATCGGTGGATACATATTGAATGCCTCGATAAATTTACCTTCCAAAATCAGTGCGATGGCTCTCTGTGTACCACATCCGAAACAATCGATGCCCAAAAACTTTTTGGTAGGGCAAGGAATCATGTACTCTTCCATTGTATTATCTCAAATTATATTCTTTGTAGGTAGCCAATACTTTTCCGTTTGCGTCTTTAAATTGCAATTGGTTGTTTATGATTTCAAAACTTGCTACCTCGCTCATAGCCCAATCGTATCCGAATTTATCCATAAATTCTTTGTCACAATATCTGCGGGTTGAAATAAATTGATCAAACGAAATTTCATTGCCATTTTGCTTATACGACGCACCAATAGAATTGCATCCATCAGTAGAACTCATGCTTTTTTCGCTAAAAGACATGATGATTACATTGTTTTCGCTGTTGGGTGTATAGTTTTTGTTTTGACTATCAATACGCACTAAACTCCATCTTGTGCCTTGGAGAGGTTTAGAGGTAAATCTACTTGCCAATGCTACTGTTACTTCTTCTGTAGGTTCTGTTTTTTGTTTGCATTTACAACTTGTAAATCCAAAAGCCACAAAGCAGCTAAGTAATACTATTTTTTTCATTATTTATTATTTTGATGAATAAACAAAGATAAGATTTTTATATGAAAAATTAAATTTTATTTTTTTTCAAATCTAAATGAATATTTTTTAGAGATAAATATTTTCACGTATACTTGAAAATATTTTTTTGTAGTAAAAAATTAAGTTATACTTGGTGATTTTGTGTTTTTAGGTTGTTTTATGAAATTGATTAAATTAACAAAATAGAATTTCTATTGATTTTGTCCGTTGAATGAACTGATTAAAAAATATTTATCTTTGTTCAAATGATTGATAAATTAGCTATTACAAAAAGAAAATAACAGAAAGTCGAATAAAATAGAGTTGTTTTACTAAATTGATTTTTAGAAAATATGAATATCGAAAAGACACTACATACTATTTTATCTTTTGCTTATGAAAACGAAATCATAGAGTTTAAAGAAGCGAAAAATACTTTTGATTTTTCAAAACTTGGAAAATTCTTTTTCGCTCTTAGCAATGAAGCAAACCTTCAACAGAAAAATGAAGCGTGACTAATTTTTGGTATTGATGATGCAAAAAAAATACAGTAGGCACCAACTTTCGGACAAATCCAAAAGATTTGCAGAATTTGAAAAACGAAATTGCCTATAAAACCACCAATAGTATTTCGTTTATAGATATATATGAGATTCAAAGAGAAGGAAAAAGGGTTTTACTTTTTCAAGTTCCTGCTGCTCCCAAAGGTATTCCTATAGCTTTTGATGGGCATTATTACTCTAGAAATGGCGAAAGTCTCGTACCTCGTAAATATTGAGAAAATAGAACGCATTCGCAACCAAGCTGTGCGAGAAGATTGGAGTGCCGAAATTGTGGAAGATGCTACCATTGAGGATTTAGATGAGGAAGCTATTGCAGTGGTTCGAAAAAATTTTGGACAGAAATTTCCTGATAAATTTGAAGAATTACAAACATAGGACGATATAAAATTTCTTAACAAAGCAAAAATTACTATCAAAGCAAAAATTACGCGTACAGCATTGATTTTGTTAGGAAAAGATGAGTCAGAACATGTTTTGAATCCTACTGAAATAAAAATTCGTTGGAAGTTACTCGATGCTTATAATAATGATTTGGACTATGAAATTTTTGAATACCGTTTTATTTTCGGTAGAAAAGGTATTTGCAAAAATCCGAAATTTGAAATACAGATACCTTCAGAATGGAACTATTTTCCTACCGAAGTGCTTCAATACGAACCCTTTTCTATTTGAGAAGCTATAAATAATTGTATCGCACATCAGGATTATACCAAAGCTGCTAGAATCAATATAATCGAAATTCTATACCAATTGATTTTTGCAATTATGGGGATTTTATTCCTGGTAATGTGGAAAAAGTAGTGTTCGAAGATGCCCATGAGGAATACTATCACAATAGATTTTTAGCAACAGTGATGTTTAATCTAAAAATGGTGGATACCGCTGGTGGTGGAATTAAAAAGATATTCAACTATCAAAGAGCAAGGTTTTTCCCAATGCCTGACTACGATTTGACTGACAATAAAGTAAAAATGATCCTGCACGGGAAAATTTTGGATATGGATTATTCCAAAAAAAATGCCGAAATGCCCAATTTGTCCTTAGATGAAATTATATTAATGTACAAAGTTTCAAAATCTAAATCCATTACCGACGAAGAGGCAAAACTTTAAAAGGTAAAAAATTAATAGGAGGACGAAAGCCCAATTATTACATTTCTGCCAAAGTAGCCAAACTAACAGGTGAAAAAGCGGAATACACCAAAAGCAAAGGATTTGACAAGCAATATTATTTGGATTTAATACTCAAATCCATAGTATAACATAGAGAAATGAGCCGTAATGATATTGATCGATTGCTTTGGGATATATTACCCCAAATTTTGTCTGATATTCAAATGAAAAATAGAATAGGTAATTATTTGACAGAATTGCGAAAAGCAGGGAAAATCAAAAATCAAACGAAAAGAGGTAATGAATCTAATTGGGTTTCTGCTGTAGATTAATTGTATTAAAGAAAAGAGTACTCTTAAATAAAAATAAAAGAGAAATTTAAGAGCGGTTCTTGAATATTTAATAGTGTAAATGGTTGATATATATGTAGATGTGAGGTTCGTGAATTTAATAAATAAAAAATATTTAAGAGCGGTTTAGCAGTAAAATGTTTATTGAAGATAAGTGTCTAAAAATAGTGATAATAAAAAACAGCTATAGTTTAAATTAGGTTTTAGGCGAAAGTTAACTTTTTTTATATCAATATGCCTGAGAATATTATTTACACAAAGTCAGAAATAATTCTTCTATTAAATTTAATAAGAAAAAAAATATGAAATGAATTATGATATAAAAAATCGCCAAAGTATTAAACTTTGGCGATTTTTAGTAAATATAAAGCAAAATGAAATTATTTATTTTGCTGTTCAATCCACAGACGAGCATTTACAAAGGCTTGAACCCATGGTGTTACTTCGTCTTGTCTGCTTGCAGGATAGTGAGCCCAGTTCCAAGGGAATACTGAACGCTCGATGTGTGGCATCGTTACCAAATGTCTTCCTGTTTTGTCGCACATCATCGCTGTGTTGTAGTCCGAACCATTTGGATTTGCTGGGTATTGGCTGTATGCGTATTTTGCTACAATGTTGTATTGGTCTTCGCTATACGGCAATTTGAATTTTCCTTCTCCATGCGAAATCCAAACTCCCAATGTAGTTCCTTCCAATCCAGACAACATAATCGAATTGTTTTTCTGTACTTTTACAGATACGAAATTCGATTCGTGTTTTTGTGAATTGTTGTGGTGCATTTTTCCGTGTACCTCATGCTCTGGATTGATCAATTCCAATTCCATAAACAATTGACATCCGTTGCAAATTCCCACCGACATAGTATCAGGACGAGCAAAGAAGTTATCAAGGGCTTTTTTCGCTTTTTCGTTGTACAAGAAAGCACCTGCCCAACCTTTTGCCGAACCTAAAACATCTGAATTTGAGAATCCACCCACAGCTCCGATAAATTGTACATCTTCCAAGTTTTCTCTACCTGAAATCAAGTCGGTCATATGAATGTCTTTTACATCAAATCCTGCCAAGTACATCGCATTTGCCATTTCTCTTTCCGAATTCGAACCTTTTTCACGGATGATTGCCGCTTTTGGTCTATTCGTCGGAACAACAGGTTTTTTACCGTCAAAATTTACTGGGAAAGTAAAGTTCAACGGTTGTTTTTTATAGTTCATCAAACGCTCACGAGCTGTACCATTTTTCGATTGTTTTTTATCTAAATAGTACGAAGTGATAAACCAAGTATCTCTCAATTCGTTGATGTTGAAATTGAAAGTTTCTTTTTCAAATGTAATATTCAAATCATGTCCTTCTGAAGGTACACCGATTTTTACGAAATCAACACCAGCTTCTTTCAAAGTAGCTTCAAACGATTTGTCGTCATTGGCTTGAAGAACAACTCCGATATTTTCGTTGAATAAAATTTTGATTAAATCTTTTTCTTTGAAACCATTCAAATCAATTTCCGCATCTAAATTGTATCCTGCGAAACACATTTCTGCAATAGTTGTAAACAAACCACCCGAACCTACATCGTGTCCTGCTGCAATTTGGTTATTTACAATCATTTGTTGAATGGTGTTGTATGCTTTTTTGAAGTACGCCGCATCTTTGATTGTTGGTACTTCGTTTCCGATTTTGTTTAAAGTTTGTGCAAAAGCCGAACCGCCCAATTTGAAATTGTCTTGAGATAAATTCAAATAGTAGATAGAACCTGCTGTTTTGCTCAATACAGGCTCAACAACTTTGGTAATATCTGTACAGTTTCCAACGGCTGAAATAATTACTGTACCTGGAGCAATCACATCACCATTTGGATATTTTTGCTTCATAGACAATGAATCTTTTCCTGTTGGAATATTGATTCCCAATTCGATAGCAAAGTCTGAACAACCTTTTACAGCTTGGTATAAACGAGCGTCTTCTCCTTTGTTGTTTGCCGCCCACATCCAGTTTGCCGAAAGCGAAACCCCTGCTAACCCGTTTTTGATAGGAGCAAAAAGCAAGTTGGTCAATGCCTCTCCAATCGCGTTTCTACTTCCTGCTACAGGATCTACCAATGCTGTGATAGGTGAGTGTCCTACCGAAGTAGCTACTCCTTCTTTTCCTTTGAAATCCAATGCCATAACTCCCACATTGTTCAATGGCAATTGTAAAGCACCTACACATTGTTGTTTTGCTACACGACCTCCTACACAACGATCCACTTTATTGGTCAACCAGTCTTTACAAGCTACAGATTCCAATTGTAATATATTGTTTACATATTGGTCAAGCAATTCTTTTTCGTAAGTTAAAGGAGCGTATTCGTAAACAATCGTTTCGTCGTTCATGATTGTTTTTGGCGAAGAACCAAACATATCCGCCAAATCAAAGTCCATAGGTTTGTCACCTTTTGTACTCGACTGGAAAGTAAATCTATGGTTGTTTGTTACTTCACCAACTGTGTACATTGGAGCTCTTTCGCGAGTAGCAATAGCTTGTAGTGTATCAATATTGTCTTTACCGATTACCAATCCCATACGCTCTTGCGATTCGTTTCCAATGATTTCTTTAGCAGAAAGGGTGGGGTCTCCCACTGGCAATTTGTCCAAATCAATCAAACCACCTGTTTCTTCTACCAATTCCGAAAGACAGTTGAGGTGTCCACCTGCACCGTGATCGTGGATAGAAACGATAGTATTTTCGTCAGATTCTACCATTCCACGGATAGCATTGGCAGCTCTTTTTTGCATTTCTGGGTTTGAGCGTTGGATAGCGTTCAACTCGATAGCGGCACCAAAAGCACCTGTATCTGCTGAAGAAACCGCAGCACCACCCATACCGATACGGTAGTTTTCACCACCCAAGATTACGATTTGATCACCCGCTTTTGGCGATTGTTTTTTAGCTTGTTCCAATTTACCATAACCGATACCACCGGCTTGCATGATTACTTTATCGTAACCCAATTTTCTTCCGTTTTCTTCGTGTTCGAATGTCAAAACAGAACCCGTAATCAACGGTTGTCCAAATTTATTTCCGAAATCAGAAGCACCATTTGACGCTTTGATTAAAATATCCATTGGTGTTTGGTACAACCATTTTCTCTCTTCCATTCCTTTTTCCCATTGGCGGTCGTCTTCCAAACGAGAATATGCTGTCATATAGATAGCAGTACCAGCTAAAGGAAGCGAACCTTGTCCACCTGCTAAACGGTCGCGGATTTCTCCACCCGAACCAGTAGCTGCTCCACTAAATGGCTCAACAGTAGTAGGGAAATTGTGTGTTTCAGCTTTTAATGACAATACAGAATCAAACTCTTTTTCTGTGTAAAAATCAGCTTTGTCGGCAGATTTTGGAGCAAATTGAGTAACTTTTGGACCTTTGATAAAAGCCACATTGTCTTTATAAGCCGAAACAATTTCGTTTGGATTGGTTTCAGAAGTTTTCTTAATCATTTTGAAAAGAGAAGAATCTTGTTCTACTCCGTCGATGATAAAGATACCGTTGAAAATTTTATGACGGCAGTGTTCAGAGTTTACTTGCGAAAATCCGAATACCTCAGAATCCGTCAATTTTCTACCTATTTTTTGAGAAAGTTTTTCTAAATACACCACTTCTTCGTCGCTCAAAGCTAAACCTTCTTGTTGGTTGTAAGCAGAGATGTCCTCAATTTCCAATATTTTTTGAGGTTCGATATTGATGTTGTAAATATTTTGGTTGAGTTCGTCAAATTTTTGGAAAATCATGTGGTCAAACTGAGCATTTTCTTCCGAAAGAGGCTCAAATTCTTCGATGCGAATTAGACCGTTGATTCCCATGTTTTGTGTGATTTCCACCGCGTTTGTTGACCATGGCGTAACCATAGCCGCACGAGGACCCACAAAAGATTTTTTAATGTCTTGTTGTTCTATAAGCGAAGCATTACCAAAAAGCCAGTTAAGTTTTTCAGTATCTTCAGAAGTAAGTGCTACTAAAGATTGTACAGCGTACACCTTTTGAGCAGGATTCTCAAAAAAATAGATCATAATGTCTTGTATTTTGAATGTAATCAAATGTTTAATATGCAAAAATAACGAAAATCTAAGGAAAAAAGAAATATTTTGAGTTAAAAAAAACAGATAAACTTGAAGTTCAAATTTACCTGTTTATCTGTTAATTATCCTAAAGGATTATGCTTGTAAAAGTCTTCTATTTCGTCGAATATTTTTAGCAAAACTTCTGGATTGTCTTCTGTAACCAATCGCATTCTGTGTGGTTTAAATCCAGAAATTCCTTTGAAATAATTGGCATAATGTCTTCGCATTTCTACGATTCCTACGCGTTCGCCTTTCCATTCCATAGACCACTGTAAGTGATTTTTTGCAGCTTCCAATCGCTGACTCATTGTAGGTGGAGCTAAAAATTCGCCAGTTGCCAAATAATGTTTGATTTCATTGAAAATCCATGGGTAACCAATCGCTGCACGGCCTATCATCATTCCGTCTAAACCAAATCTTTCTTTGTATTCTTTGGCTTTTTCTGGGCTGTCGATATCGCCATTTCCAAAAATAGGTATTTGTATTCTCGGATTATTTTTAATGCGTTCGATATGTGTCCAGTCGCTGTGCCCTTTGTACATCTGAGCTCTTGTACGCGCATGAATGGTCAAGGCTTGTACACCTACATCTTGCAGTCTTTCGGCTACTTCGTCTATGTTGATACTGCTTTCGTCCCAGCCCAAACGCGTTTTTACTGTTACAGGCAGGTTGGTACTTTTTACGACGGCTTTGGTCAATCGTACCATCAAATCAATGTCTTTCAATACGCCAGCTCCTGCACCTTTACATACCACTTTTTTTACAGGACAACCAAAGTTGATGTCCACCAAATCGGGTTGAACGGTTTCTACAATTTTTGCAGACATTGCCATAGCTTCTTCATCTCCGCCAAAAATTTGGATACCCACAGGACGCTCATAATCAAAAATATCGAGTTTCATTTTACTTTTGATAGCATCACGAATCAATCCTTCGGAGGAAATAAATTCCGAATACATCATATCTGCACCGTGCATTTTGCACAGCCTACGAAAAGGAGGGTCGCTGACATCTTCCATTGGTGCCAACAAAAGCGGATGTTCTGGAAGATTTATGTTGCCTATTTTTATCATATTTTTAGTTTTTGGGGGTTAGTGGTTAGTGATTAGGTTAGATAAATCTAATTTCTCACTACTCGCATCTCAATACTAAAAGAAAAAAGCTGTCTAATGCAGACAGCTTTTTGTTTTGTTTTATCTAAGAAGGATTATGCTTCTACTTCGAAAGGAACAACAGATACGAATGATTTGTTGTCTCTTTTCTTAGTAAATTTCACGATACCATCTACTTGCGCGTGTAAAGTGTGATCTTTCCCCATATAAACATTTTCACCTGGGTTGTGTTTAGATCCTCTTTGTCTTACGATAATATTACCTGCAACTGCAGCTTGTCCACCGAAGATTTTTACACCTAAGCGTTTCGATTCTGATTCTCTACCGTTCTTAGAACTACCTACACCTTTCTTGTGAGCCATGATGTTGTGGTTTTAAATTGTTAATACTTTTTTCGTTTTAGACGATTACAAGTTGATTCCCTCGATTACGATTTGAGTCAATGCTTGTCTGTGTCCGTTTTTCTTTTTGTAACCTTTTCTTCTTTTCTTTTTGAAAACGATTACTTTGTCACCTTTTAGGTGTTTTAAAACTTTTGCCTCTACTGAAGCTCCTGTTATAGCTGGGGCGCCAATAGCGATGCTTCCGTTGTTGTCAGCGAAAAGTACTTTGTCGAAAGTTACTTTTTCACCTTCTTCTACTGCCAAACGGTGTACATACACTTTTTGATCTTTGCTAACTTTAAACTGTTGCCCTGCTATCTCTACGATTGCGTACATAACAATAAATTTAACTAAATGATTTAAGACTGCAAATGTACAATTTTTATTTTAGTTATACAAATGTATTTTGATTATATTTTTTTAAATGAAAATTACATTCTCTCAGGAACATTGATTCCCAACAATCTGAATGCGTTTTCAATCGTTTGTGCTACTTTGTTTGACAATTGTACTCGGAATATTTTTTTGTTTTCGTCGATTTCTCCCAAAATCGATACCGATTGATAGAATGAATTGTATTCTTTTACCAAATCGTAAGTGTAATTGGCTATGATGGCTGGACTGTATGTTTTTGCAGCCAATTGTATTGCATCTGGAAACCCCGTCAATACCTTGATTAATTCTTTTTCTTTTGGATGTAATTCGTTTGCAATTACTACTTGCGAATAATCAAACGATGCTTTTCTTAAAATCGACTGAATACGAGCGTAAGTGTATTGAATGAAAGGACCGGTGTTTCCGTTGAAATCTACCGATTCTTTTGGGTCAAACAAGATACGTTTCTTCGGATCTACTTTCAAAATGTAGTACTTCAACGCTCCCAATCCTATGGTTTGGTACAATTTGTCTTTGTCGTCTTCGCACAGTCCGTCTAGTTTGCCCAATTCTTCCGAAATTTCTTTCGCCGTTGTCCACATATCGGCAATCAAATCGTCGGCATCTACAACCGTTCCTTCGCGAGATTTCATTTTTCCTGATGGCAAATCTACCATTCCATAAGATAAATGGTACAAATTTTCCGCCCAAGAATACCCCAATTTTTTCAAAATCAAAAACAATACTTTGAAGTGGTAATCTTGCTCATTTCCAACAGTGTAAACCATTCCGCTTACATCCGAAAAATCTTTTACGCGTTGTGTGGCTGTACCCAAATCTTGAGTGATGTAAACCGAAGTTCCATCGGCTCTCAAAACCAATTTTTCGTCCAAACCTTCGTCTGTCAAATCAATCCAAACCGAACCGTCTGGTTTTTTGAAAAATACGCCTTTTTGCAATCCTTCTTCCACCAAATCTTTCCCCAATAAATAAGTTTCGCTTTCGTAATAATTTTTGTCGAAATCTACTCCAATGTTTTTATAGGTAACATCAAATCCGTCATAAACCCACTGATTCATTGTTTTCCAAAGGTTTACCACTTCTTCGTCGTTGGCTTCCCATTTTCTCAACATTTCTTGAGCTTCCAACAAAATCGGAGCTTCTTTTTTCGCTTGCTCTTCCTCCATTCCGTTGGCTTTCAACTGGTCGATTTGTTCTTTGTATGCCTTGTCAAATGCAACATAAAAATTTCCCACCAATTTGTCGCCTTTCAAGTTTTCTGAAGTAGGAGTTTGTCCGTTTCCAAATTTTTGCCAAGCCAACATCGATTTACAAATATGAATACCTCTGTCGTTGATAATCTGTGTTTTATAAACTTTTTTTCCAGCTGCTTTCAAGATTTCTGCCACAGAATATCCCAACAATACATTGCGGATATGTCCCAAATGCAAAGGTTTGTTGGTATTTGGAGAAGCATATTCAACCATTACCGCTTCATTTGATGGTTGTTGTACATAACCATATTTTTCAACCGAATATATATCTTTGAAAACTTCGGCATAATAAGAATCTTTAATGCAAATGTTCAAAAATCCTTGTACCACATTAAAATCTGTAACCAAAGGACATTTTTTCTTTAAATAGTCACCAATTTGAGTAGCAATAGCCGCAGGATTTCCCTTGATTTGTTTCACCAATGGAAAAACGACCAAAGTAGCATCCCCTTCAAAATCTTTTTTCGTAGATTGAAATTCAAAATTTTCAATATCTAATTGAAATATAGATGAAACCGCTTCTTTTACAAACGGAATTAATGTATGATTGATTGACATTTCTTATAAAATTTTTGCAAAGATAAGCATTAAAGATTAATTATGAATTTTTAAGAGAAATGTATGCGAAAAATCATCCATTGAAATTTTCATTTAAAATAAATTTTTTAACCAAAGGGAATGGTTTAATTTTGTGGACTAAACAGTTTGATTATGAATTTTGCAAAAAACATATTAGAAACCATCGGAAACACGCCTCTGGTACAGTTAAACAACATAGTAAAAGACTTGCCATGTAAAGTATTGGCAAAAGTAGAATATTTCAACCCAGGGCATTCGTGCAAGGATCGAATGGCTTTGAAAATGGTAGAAGATGCCGAAAAAGACGGTCGGTTGAAACCAGGAGGAACCATCATCGAGGGAACTTCCGGCAATACAGGAATGGGATTGGCATTGGCAGCGATTGTCAAAGGATACAAACTGATTTGTGTATTGACCGACAAGCAGTCTAAAGAAAAAATGGATATTTTACGAGCGGTTGGAGCAGAAGTAGTTGTGTGTCCTACGGATGTAGAGCCGACAGACCCGCGTTCGTATTATTCGGTATCAAAGCGATTGGCAGAAGAAACGCCCAATGGTTGGTATGTAAATCAGTACGACAATCCGTCGAATGCACAAGCAAATTACGAACAAACAGGTCCCGAAATTTGGCAACAAACCGAAGGAAAAATTACCCATTTTATCGTGGGAGTAGGTACAGGAGGAACGATTTCTGGCGTTGGAAAATACCTGAAAGAACAAAATCAGAATGTAAAAATATGGGGAGTAGATACTTACGGTTCAGTTTTTAAAAAATACCACGAAACAGGAATTTTCGACGAAGATGAGGTGTATTCGTATGTAACCGAGGGAATTGGAGAAGATATTTTGCCAAAAAATGTAGATTTTTCGGTAATAGACCATTTTACCAAAGTTACCGACAAAGATGCTGCGGTATATTGTAGAAAATTAGCGTTGGAAGAAGGGATTTTTGTAGGTATGTCTTCGGGGTCAGCAATAAAAGGATTGTTGCAAATGAAAGACGAATTAAAACCAGATGATGTGGTAGTGGTATTGTTTCACGATTCGGGTTCGCGATACATAGG
This sequence comes from Capnocytophaga sp. ARDL2, assembly GCF_041530365.1. NCBI lineage: Bacteria > Pseudomonadati > Bacteroidota > Flavobacteriia > Flavobacteriales > Flavobacteriaceae > Capnocytophaga > Capnocytophaga sp. ARDL2. The sequence continues at coordinate 2,463,451 of NZ_CP168034.1, read as the reverse complement.
AAAAATTTTCAATGACGATTGGATGAGAGCCAAAGGTTATTTACAAGACGAAATAAAAACCACTCTCGACTTGGTAAAAAACAAAAAACAAGAGTTGGTAGTAGTAAAAACCGAAGAATTGGTTTCGCATGTCATCGACAAAATGAAGGTGTATCACATTTCGCAATTGCCAGTGATTGATAAAACAGGAATTGTAGGAGCAGTAGGAAAACAACAATTGTTGGAAGCTATGCTCGAAAATCAAAACATTGCCGATTTGCCAGTTCGTCAAGTGATGCAACAAGCCTTTCCAGAAGTACAAGCCGATGCTAAGATTGCCGAGGTTTCTCAATTGTTGAAAAATTCATCAGCCGTAGTGGTACAATTAGACAACGGAAAACAGCACTTGATTACCAAAAGTGATGTGGTGAATGTGTTGTAAGGTATAGAATAGTTGAAAATTTAATTGTTTAGGTTACTTGTCATTTTGACGGAAGGAGAAATCTTTTTATATTATTACCCCGACGGAATTTTTTTTGTATTAAATTAAATGCTTGATTTACATTTATTTATGAAAGTGTAAATGCCTTTGTATTGTAGCCGTGTTAATAGTATTGTAAAAAGAATACTTCCTTATAATCGGCATTAATCTCCTAAAGTTTAGTTTTAATCATATTTTTATTGATATATAAAGATTTTTTAAAATATAAAGATGAAAAATATTATGTGGATGATTTTTGGAGAAATAATCAATCTTTAGAGCATAAAGTTGTTTTTTTCATTTTCTTGAATATTTAAGAAAAGATCCAGAATATAATACAAAGGAAATTGTATTTGAGTATGATATATATTATCAAGTTTCTTCAAATAACAAAGATAAAACACACGATGGGTTTTCTTTTGATGATAGTGGGGGAGTAAAAAAAGGAATGACATTGAATTACTTTTTAGAGGAGAAATAGAGGTGAAAGATTCTGTAATACCGATAGAAGTAAATTTTAGTGATGCTGTTTTTGAAAAAAAAGTTAAAATAATTTATACTTTATATAGTCAAAATGATAAAATCGATGGTTTGGGATATCAAAAAAGAGAAATGGAAGTATGAAATACTACCAAAATAGAAAAAAAACGTCCACATTGGACGTTTTTTTTGTTACATTTTATCCTGTAATTCAATTAACTCTTGAGTGCGAATGATTAATAGTCTAAAAAATCCATTTGAAGGAAGTTTTTCAACTTCTTTTTTACTTTTGTTAGAAATAATCCCCTTAAAGTTCAAATAATAATTTTTGTTGTGTAAAGTGAGACTTTCATGTACGTTCATTTCGCTCAACACATAAATTCCGTTTTTATTTGAATATTTTGTGTGAGCATTTGCTGAATTTAGTTTTTCTTTTTCAATTTTAAAAGCATACGTAATATCTTGATTGATTACCTCTGATAATAATTGAGTTTCATTGTCAAAAATAAATACCAAATCTTTCGATAGTTTTTTGCTATTATATACATAATAATGATTGTTTTCTTCAAAAACATTTGAATCGTTGATGAGGTCAATCAATTTTTTGAAAATATCACTTGCTTGTAAATAATTGTATTTGTTTGGACTAAGAAATGGAAAAGACGAAACAGTCAATAGAGATTTTAAATCATCTTTATTTTCTGTAAAATTCATTTTATAATCGTAAAAATGATAGCCTATAGATTTATAACGAGCATAGGCAGAAAAACTTTCAATTATTTCATTTTTACTATTAGTCAATTCTTGAGAAATTTCATAAATATTTTTCTTGGCGTGTTTGTCGTAAAGTTTTTTAGATTTTTTCAATTTGTCGATGAGTGTACGGCGAGTTTTCACCATGTCGATAACGATTTCTTCAAGAACTTCGCCTTGTTCCTGTTGTGCAAATGTCGGAATGCTACAAAACAACAATAATGAAAGAATGAGTTTTTTCATGATGTAGAATGTTTTGGTTTTATGACATTAGTAGAAAAAGTTGGATAAATGTTACATATTTCAGTAAAAAATCAGTAAATTGGTAGATAAATTTTTATCAAAATGAAAAAAACACCCACTAACTATTGGTCATTTACCCCAAGGCAAGTTCTCTCAATCGGAATTGTTGCTTTGGTGTTGATTGTGCTAAAAGTAGTGGTTTATCTCGTTGAAAAACAACCTGCAAAAGTTGAATATATTGTCAATCAAGAGGAAATGAATCGCATACAAAAGGAAATGGATAGTTTGTATGCCCAATCACAACAATTGAAAATTTATCCCTTCAATCCCAATTATTTAACCAAAGAAAAATCCTTTCAATTGGAAATGAGTTTGGAGGAATTTGAACGATTGCAACTATTGCGAAATCAAGGGAAATTTGTCAATTCCAACCAAGAATTTCAACAAATTACCCAAGTTTCGGACGAATGGATGAAAAAATATGTTCAATATTTCAAATTTCCTGATTGGGTAAATAAAAAATCTCAAGCGGAGCAACCGTCAAAAGTTGAAAAAATATCCATTGTTGTAAAAGACCTCAATCGGGCAACCAAAGAAGATTTTTTAGCTATAAAAGGAGTAGGGGAGGCTACGGCAATGAAACTTTTGAATGAACGAGAAAAATTAGGCGGATTTGTGTCTGTGAAACAATTGGATTTTATTTATGGAATTTCGTCCGAAGCCTTGAAAAATCTCAAACAATCCTTTAAGTTGAAAAGCAAACCTGCAATTGAAAAAATCAACCTACAAACGGCATCTATAGAGGAATTGGCAAGGGTTCCGTATTTGACCAAAACCATGGCAAGGCAAATCGTCATTGAGCGAAGCAAACAAGACGAACCGCTTACAAAACAACAATTTCAAAAAATAAAAGGATTGCCTTTGGAAAAAATAGAAATAATTTTACTATATTTGACATTCTGATTATTATAAATACAAAAAAAGCATACAACATGAATTTTGAACAAAACGAGATGCAAAAAATGATTGCATCATCCATAAGAGAATTTGCTGAGAAAGAAATTAGACCCAATATCATGAAATGGGACGAAGAGCAAACATTTCCAGTAGAATTGTTTAGAAAATTGGGTGAAATGGGATATATGGGTGTTTTGGTACCAGAAGAATTAGGAGGTTCTGGATTGGGATACCACGAATATATCACCGTAGTAGAAGAAATTTCAAAAGTAGATTCGTCAATCGGATTGTCGGTTGCAGCTCATAACTCATTGTGTACAAACCATATTTTGACATTCGGAAACGAAGAGCAAAAGAAAAAATGGATTCCAAAATTGGCAACAGGAGAGTGGATCGGAGCTTGGGGATTGACTGAGCACAATACGGGGTCTGACGCAGGTGGAATGAACACTACAGCGGTAAAAGACGGAGATTTTTGGGTGTTGAACGGAGCGAAAAACTTCATCACACACGCCATTTCTGGAAATGTAGCGGTAGTAATTGCTCGTACAGGTGAAAAAGGAGATTCTCGTGGTATGACAGCTTTTGTGATTGAGAAAGGAACAGAAGGATTTTTCTCAGGAAAAAAAGAAAACAAATTGGGAATGAGAGCATCGGAAACAGCCGAGTTGATATTCCAAGATTGTAGAGTGCCAGATGCCAACCGTTTAGGAGAAGTAGGCGAAGGATTTATCCAAGCGATGAAGATTTTGGACGGAGGTCGTATCTCTATCGGAGCTTTGTCTTTGGGAATCGCAAAAGGAGCGTACGAAGCCGCTTTGAAATACTCAAAAGAAAGAGTACAGTTTGGGAAACCAATTTCTGAATTCCAAGCGATTGGATTCAAATTGGCGGATATGGCAACAGAAATCGAAGCTTCGGAATTGTTGTTGCACAAAGCAGCGTATTTGAAAAACAACCATTTGCCAGTAACCAAATTGGGAGCTATGGCAAAAATGTACGCATCAGAAGTGTGTGTAAAAGTTTCGACAGAAGCGATTCAAATTCACGGAGGGTATGGATATACTAAGGATTTCCCAGTAGAGAAATTCTTTAGAGATTCAAAATTGTGTACGATTGGAGAAGGAACAACCGAAATCCAAAAATTGGTAATCTCAAGAAATATTTTGAAGGAAGCGTAATTAACGCTTGATATCTTAAGGAATACAACTCCTCAGAAGTTCAAAACTTCTGAGGAGTTTTTTTGTTTTTTTTAAAACACATAGATACATAGAGCACATAGATTTTACTAACCCCATTTATCAATGATTTCCTGTAGAATAATTTCATATTCAACAAGGTAAACTCTAAAGTCGGAGTGTCTCTGAATCTCCGTTGTGAATAACGATACGGTCAGTTTTCAATTTCTCAGAAGTTTATACAAGTCTCGTGATGAACTTCTGAGAAGTTTTATTTCTTCAATTAGGTTTTGAAACGTATAGATATTTCTATGTTTCTTATGTGTCCTATTGTGGTAAAAATCAAAAAAAACTGAGCGTTTCTGTTTTCTATAAATTAAATCTATGATTATCAGTTGTCAAAAAATATTCTATGTGCCTATGTGGTTGAAACTAACCTGTATTGAGATTCCTACGGCAAAACAAACTTGAAGTAAATAAAAATTTTAAAAATCTTTGGCAGTTCAAAAAAAAGAGTTACCTTTGCACTCGTTAAATGAAAGGAGGTGTATAAATTATGTTGATCATTCCAGTAAAAGACGGAGAAAACATCGATAGAGCGTTAAAGCGTTATAAAAGAAAATTCGATAGAACAGGTACATTGCGTCAGTTGAGAGAGCGTAAAAACTTTACAAAACCATCTGTAACTAAAAGAGCGCAATTGCAAAAAGCACAATATATCCAAAGATTGAAAGATTCTTTCGAAATCTAATACGATGTTGCTTACAAAATACAAAGCTGACAAGGTATCCCCTTGTTGGCTTTTTTTATACGCTTTGTTGTAGTATTAAGTACAAAGTATTAAGTATGATTGTAATCTTATTTAATCCTATATTTGCATATTGATGCTTATTATTGTATAATAATAAAATTTACAAATGCACTACCTTTCTGAATATATCGACTACTTGCTCAAAGAAAAAAAATATTCTTTGCATACGGCTCGTGCGTACTACCGAGATGTGGAGAGTTTTTGGTCGTTTATCGGCGATGAGGTAGATGTGAGAGAAATCGATGCTATTTTTATTCGTCGATGGGTGGCTCATTTGTCTACTACTGATGTTGCCAATAAGACCATCAATCGTAAGCTGAGTTCGCTGAAATCGTATTTCAAGTTTTTGTATATCGTACAAGTAGTAGAAAATTACCCTTTAGACTTGTTGAAAAATCTACGAGTGGAGAAAAAAATTCAGATTCCCTTTTCAGCAAAAGAGATGCAGGAAGTGATCGATTTGCATTTTCAACCGACAGAAGACTACGAAACCAGTAGAAATCTACTCATTTTATCACTGTTTTATCATTTGGGTTTGCGAAAATCCGAATTGATACAATTGCAAATGAAGGATTATATGATCGATAGTTTTCGAATCATTGGAAAAGGTACTAAAGAGAGAAGAATCCCCATTTCTGCATCTTTACAAGAGCAAATTTCCAACTATTTGATTTTAAGAAAAAAACAAAAATCAGAAGGCGAGGATTATTTTTTTTTAATGAAAAATGGAAAAAAAATCAATCAAACATTTGTATATCGATTAATAAATGACTACTTTAGACCAATCACAACAAAGGAGAAGACGAGTCCACATATTTTACGACACTCTTTTGCCACCCATTTGATAGAAAACGGAGCTGAAATTAATGCCGTGAAACAACTCATGGGACATGCAAGTTTGAGTTCGACGCAGGTTTATGTCAATAATAGTGTAGAGGAGTTGAAAAAAATATATGCACAAGCTCATCCTTTGAACCGAGTACAAAGTATAACAACTAATTTTAAAAACAGTACAGATATGAAAATTAATGTTCAAGCAGTAGGATTTAGTGCAGATCGCAAATTGGTAGATTTTTTAAATGAGCGATTAGGAAAATTAGAACAATATTATGACAAAATCGTAGGTATCGATGTAAACTTACATGTAGAAAATACTTCAGATAAAGAAAACAAGCAAGTAGATGTATTGGTAAAAATTCCAGGAGACGATTTGATTGTAAAGAAAATAGCCAAATCTTTTGAAGAAGCAGCTGATAATTGTGGAGATGCTTTGGAAAGGCTACTTGTAAAAAGAAAAGAAAAAGCAAAAGGAAATTAATTTTTTAGAATGTTGATAAAATTTTTTTTCATAGAGTGATTTTTTAATGTTGTAAAAAGGCTGTCCCAATCGGACAGCCTTTTTTTATAATCTTCGTTTCGTATATAAAATTGTAGATGTTTACCTAATTTTATATTCCAATTTCATCGTAATACTTGCTTCTTTTTCTTTGGAAGATGTATTAAACGCTCCACCGTAGTGAAAATCTTCATTAGAATTTGGAGCGGTAATTTGGATTACTCCCATATTTGCTTTTTTCAATTTTCCTAATTTAGCACCTGCATTTGAGGCAATTTTTTCTGCTCGCTCTTTTGCGTCTTGCGTTGCCGTGGCAATCATTTCGTGTTTTACATCAGACAGTTTGGTGTAAAAATATTGCGGCGGTGATGAGGTAAATTCCACTCCCAAATTGATGATTTCGGTAATGTTTCGAGAGATGTTTTCGATTTTTTCTACTTCTTTACTTTCAATAGAAATACTTTGCGTCAATAAATAGCCCGAAAAAACAGCATACGAATTTCCATTGGTATCTGTGTTGTAATTGTAATTTTTGGAAATATCCACCGCCGAAAAAATGATTTCGTCTGATTTGATTCCTTTGGAAAGCAGGTATTTGTGTATTTCTTCTTTGTCTGAAAGCAGTTCTTTGTACGCCGATTTTAAATCGTAATTGCTTTTGGTAAAATTTCCCGACCAAGAGATTAAATCCGAAGTAAATTTTTTAGTACCCAACCCCGTAACGGTAATTGTTTCATCTGCCTGATTTCTATTTTTGATGGCATCTCCCAAAATGTACATAGAAGTCAATACTCCCGCTATGGCAAAACTTGAAAGGATAAATGTTTTGTTCATATAAATTGAAATTTTTCTCAAAGTTAATGATATATTACAATGTTTACAAAGCAAATCAAATAAAAATAAATTAGTATTTTTGCACCCTAAAACCTTATATCCATTTATTTTTAAGTAAAAAATGAAATTAGACATTCAAAATATTCGAAAAGATTTTCCCATATTAAACGAAACGGTCAATGGTAAACCATTGGTGTATTTCGATAATGGGGCTACTTCGCAAAAACCACAAGTAGTCATCGACGCGGAAAAATATTACTACGAACACTACAATGCAAATATTCACCGAGGCGTACATACATTGAGTCAGAAAGCGACTGATGAATACGAAATTGCTCGTCAAAAAGTACAAAAACACCTCAATGCAGAAAAACTTCACGAAATCATTTTTACAGCAGGAACTACCTTTGGTGTCAATTTGGTAGCCAACGGATTTGTTCAGTTGTTACAACCTAATGATGAAGTGATTATCTCCTATTTAGAGCATCATTCCAATATTGTTCCATGGCAATTTGCTTGTGAGCGTTCGGGGGCTACTCTCAAAGTAATTCCGATGACCAAAGAGGGGATTTTGGACATAGAGGCATACAAAAATTTATTGACTAAAAATACCAAGGTGGTTGCAGTAAATCATGTGTCAAATGCATTGGGAACCATCAATCCAGTAGAGAAAATCACGGCATTGGCTCACGAAGTAGGAGCTGCTGTTTTGATAGATGGAGCACAGGCTGTTCCGCATTTAAAACCCGATGTGCAAAAAATAAATTGTGACTTTTATGTTTTTTCGGGGCATAAGATGTGTGGACCTACAGGAACGGGGGTTTTGTACGGAAAAGAAAATTGGCTCAACACACTTCCACCGTATCAAGGAGGAGGGGAGATGATTGAAAAAGTTTCGTTTGAAAAGACTACCTACGCTTGTTTGCCACACAAGTTTGAAGCAGGAACGCCAAATATCGCAGGAGGTATTGCTTTGGGAGTTGCTATTGATTATCTCAACCAAATAGGATTTGATATAATCGAGCAACATGAAAGAGAATTACTCGAATACGTAACCCAACGATTGTCTGAAATCGAAGAGGTAGAAATTTATGCAAATCACCCTCATAAAGCAGCTGTAGTTTCTTTCAATTGCAAAGGAATTCACCCATATGATATTGGTTCGATTGTAGATAAACTCGGAATTGCTGTTCGCACGGGACATCATTGTACTCAACCGATTATGGATTATTTTGAAATACCAGGTACAGTGAGAGCTTCATTTGCATTTTACAATACCAAAGAAGAAATTGATGTTTTTGTAGATGCTGTGAAAAAAGCAGTTATGATGTTGAAGTAAAAGGCATTAGTAAAATTTTTGTAAAAAAAATAAATTGTTATACAAGGATTTTAGTTTAGCAAAAAAAAAACAAATAATAATGAGTTTATCAATACAAGAAATACAAGAAGAAATCATTGATGAGTTTTCAATGTTTGACGACTGGATGCAACGTTACGAATACATTATCGAATTGGGAAAAACTCTGCCTTTGATAGATGAGAAATATAAAAAAGAAGAAAATCTAATCAAAGGATGCCAATCGCAAGTATGGTTGCATGCTGAAAATGAAAATGATAAAGTAGTTTTTACAGCAGATAGCGATGCGATTTTGACCAAGGGAATCATCGCCTTGTTGATTCGCACTTTTTCCAATCAGACAGCAAAAGATATACTCGAGGCAGACACCTCATTTATTGATGAAATAGGACTGAAAGAACATCTGTCACCTACGAGAGCCAATGGATTAGTATCAATGATTAAACAAATAAAATTATATGCAATCGCCCTACAATCAAACGAATAAAGACATGCAAGAAGAAATCAATATGCAAGATTTGGGAGAAAATATCGTACGAGTACTCAAAACGATTTTCGACCCAGAGATTCCGGTAGATATATACGAATTAGGCTTAATTTACGATGTATTTGTAAACGAAGACCGCGATGTAAAAATCCTTATGACCTTGACTTCGCCCAACTGTCCAGTAGCTGAAACTTTGCCAATGGAAGTAAAAGAAAAGGTGAGTTCAATCGATTTTGTCAATGATGTAGAAATCGAATTGACATTCGATCCACCTTGGGACAAAGAAATGATGAGCGAAGAAGCAAAATTGGAATTGGGAATGTTGTAGGCTATGGAAGAAATCGTAAACAAAGTAGCTAATAGTAGCTTGGAAATCTTTGATTTAGAAGATTATTATCCAAACGAAACCATCGCTATTATCGATATAAGTCAATGGTTATACGAAGGAATTGTTTTGAGAGAAAAAGAATTCAGGTCAGCACTTGCAGAGATAGACTGGAATCAGTACGACCAGCATTTGGTAGCATTGCATTGCAGTACAGATGCTATCATTCCGTCGTGGGCAATGATGTTGGTAGCCTCTTATTTGCAACCTTACGCCAAAGAAATTGTACAGGGGACAAAAGAGCAATTATTGCTGTCATATTATCAAAACAAAATCAATGAAATAGATTTTTCGGTATTTCAAGACAAACCAACTATCATCAAAGGATGTGCAAAAAAGCCTATCCCTGAGGAATGCTATGTGATGGCATTGAAAAAAATGCAAGATTATGCTCGTTCGATTATGTTTGGAGAGGCATGTTCGGCTGTGCCGATTTATAAAAGAAAGAAATAATACAATCATTGGTAAATTTGAATTTTATGGTTTCACGCAGATTTTTTATTATCCTCGTTGTGCTTACTTTTATTTTAGCAGATGGTGCAGATAATATTCGTTGCGTTGATTATTTTTTTGATGAATCAAAAAATATCTTCGATAATCAAATTGAAACAAAGAAAATCATAAAAAATCGATTTCAATCTGCGTGAAAAAGAACAAATAATATTGCAAAGATTATAGTATATATAAAAAAAATTAATAACACAAATTTAAATTTTTATGAAAAAAGTTTTACTTTTAGCGGCATGTTTGGGATTTCAAGCTGTGTCAGCACAAGAAACAACAGAGCCAGAAAGCAACTGGACAAGAACAGGAAATATTACTGTATTGGGGAGTCAGTCAAGTTTTTCTAATTGGCAATCAGGAGGTTCAAACAACATAGCATTGAGTGGAGCGTTGAACTACGACCTCAACTACAAAAAAGACAAATGGACTTGGGACAACAAATTTATTGCATCGTATGGTATCAATAAATTGAAAGGTCAAAAACAACAAAAAACAGACGATCGTATTGAGATCAATTCAGTAGCAGGTTTACAAGCAACAGACAGATGGTCATACTCATTCTTCGGAAACTTCAAAACTCAATTTGATGTAGGTTATGATCCAAAAAAACCAACAAATGTTATTTCACACTTTATGTCGCCTGCATATTTGCAGTTTGGTCCGAGTATGTTGTGGAAAAAAGACGATAATTTGCGTGTGAATATTTCGCCTGCAGCAGCAAGATTTATCTTTGTACACAAGCATTTCACAGATTTTGGACCATCGTTTGGTGTAGAGCAAGGAGAATCTATGCGTTTTGAGTTTGGAGCATCTGTAAATGGGTACTACAAAGTACAGTTGATGGAAAACTTTGTAGTTGAAAACATTTTGAGTTTGTATTCAAACTATTTAGACAAACCACAAAACGTGGATATCGATTATCAAATGAATGCAGTATTGAAAGTAAACAAATATATTTCTACAAACTTGACATTCCAAGCTTTGTATGATGACAATGCGTTCAAAGGATTTCAAACAAGGCACACTTTTGGTGTAGGATTAAACGTTTTGTTTTAATAGATAAAAGAAGGGGCAAATTTCAAAAATATGCCCCTTTTCTTTTTATTTCGTTTGATGGTTTACATCATTTCTATGTTGAGTGATTTCTAAATTCTCATCTACAAAATACGCACTACCAAATCCGTTTACATAACTTCCTTTAGTAGGCTTTAATTTAATTAAAATAAAATCTTGCATTTCACTTATCATTTCCACTACTTTTCCATGAGTATTTTTCAATTGAGAAACTACCTCGTTCCATGTTGCACTATTTCTGTCAATTTGTTCTGTAATAGTATCTAACGTTAAACGTTCTCTAGCATAAACCTGCTTAGTTGTCGATTCGTCTTCAATAAATAGGGCAGATGCTTTACCATTTAATAAGTTTTTGGTATGTCTTGCCATAAAAGAAACCAATATATAAAAATCATTCCCTACTCGTACATAAGGGGCATAACTTGCCGTTGGATTTCCATCAGAGTCTATAGTTCCTAAAATTATTGATTTAGTTGAAGAGATTAATTCGTTTACTTTAGGAGCAATCGGACGTGCCTGTCTGTTTGTTTCAGTGTGATTTGTCATATTTTTTTAAGTGTAATTTATATTTGTAACAAAATTACATAAAAATAACAATTAACCAAAAGAAAAAATAATTATTTTCACAACCTGTTGATTTCACTTGGTTAAACCTAAAAATACTCGTAAATTAGCGGAAATTTTCATTAAATCATGATTAAAAACGATTTATTTCTAAGAGCCTTAAACGGCGAAACTGTAGAAAGACCACCTGTATGGATGATGCGTCAAGCAGGTAGATATTTACCAGAATTTCGTGCCTTGAGAGACAAATACGACTTTTTTACGCGTTGTAAAACTCCAGAATTGGCATCGGAAATCACTGTTCAACCCATTCGTATTGTAAAACCCGATGCTGCGATTTTGTTTTCTGATATTTTAGTGGTTCCTCAAGCCATGGGAATCGATGTGGAATTGAAAGACAATATCGGTCCAATCATTCCCAATCCGATTCGCTCGATGGCAGATGTGGAAAAAGTATATATCCCAGAAATCAATGACAAATTGGGCTATGTGATGGACGCTATCAAAATGACCAAAGAAATGCTCAATGACGAAGTACCATTGATTGGTTTTGCTGGATCGCCTTGGACGATTTTCTGTTATGCAGTAGAGGGGAAAGGTTCGAAATCGTATGACAAAGCCAAAGGATTTTGCTTCTCAGAGCCTGTAGCAGCCCACGCTTTGTTGCAAAAAATCACAGATACAACCATTTTGTATTTGAAAGAAAAAGTAAAAACAGGAGTAAACGCCATTCAAATATTTGATTCTTGGGGAGGTATGTTGTCGCCTACAGATTACGCTGAGTTTTCGTGGAAATACATTCAGCAAATAGTAGATGCATTGGCAGACGAAACCAAAGTAATCGTTTTCGGAAAAGGATGTTGGTTTGCTTTGGAAACTATGGCACAGTCCAAAGCTTCAGCATTGGGAGTAGATTGGACTTGTGACCCAAAAACAGCGAGGAAATTGACAGGAGGAAACATCACTTTGCAAGGAAATTTCGACCCATCGAGATTGCTTTCACCTATTCCAACGATTAAAAAAATGGTGCATCAGATGATCGACGAATTTGGAAAAGACAAATACATTGTAAATTTAGGACACGGTATTTTGCCAAACATTCCAGTAGATCACGCCAAAGCATTTATCGAAGCAGTAAAAGAGTATTCGAGATAATATTTTCGAGAAAAATAATAGAATTAAAGTCTAAAGGAATAATTGATGTTTTTATTGATAAAATATTCAATTATGTAAAACGACTTTTTAAAATTAATGGAGACACTTTAAACGAAATGTGCGTAAAATCATTTTCTTTTTGAGTGAGGAAACGAACGAGTTTAAATGATTTAGCACATAAGTTTTAAAAGGGTCATTAATTTTATTAGGTCTTGACTTTTTGTAACTTTTGTGTCAAGACAAAAGTTAAAATTTAATTTTAAAATAAAAATTATGTTCCCACTACACAGAGGCAGAAGATTACGTGTAAACGAATCTGTGAGAAGTTTGGTAAGAGAAACCAGTCTTTCTCCAGCAGATTTTATGTTTCCGATGTTTATTATAGAAGGTGAGAATCAACAGATTGAAATACCTTCTATGCCAGGTATCTATCGTCGTACCATTGATTTGACGGTAAAAGAAGTACAGGAATTGTATGATTTAGGCATCAGAGCAGTCAATATTTATGTAAAAGTAAATGACGACCTAAAAGACAATACAGGAAAAGAAGCTTGGAATCCCAATGGATTGATGCAACAAGCTATTCGTGCGATAAAAAAAGCAGTTCCAGAAATGATTGTGATGCCCGATGTAGCTCTTGACCCTTATTCGATGTATGGACACGACGGAATCATCAAAAACGGTGATATTGTCAATGACGAAACGGTAGAAGCCTTAGTAAAAATGGCACTTTCGCATGCCGAAGCAGGAGCAGATTTCGTAGCTCCATCGGATATGATGGACGGTCGTATTTTGAGATTGCGTGAAGGATTGGACAAAGCAGGTTTTCCACATGTAGGAATTATGAGCTATTCGGCAAAATATGCCTCTGCATTTTACGGACCGTTTAGAGATGCTTTGGATTCAGCACCAAAAGAAACAGGCAAAGTAGTTCCAAAGGATAAAAAGACCTACCAAATGGATTATGCCAACCGTATCGAGGCAATCAAAGAAGCAGTTTGGGATGCTGAAGAAGGAGCGGATATTGTGATGGTAAAACCAGGAACGGCTTATCTCGATATAGTACGCGAAGTAAAAGATGCGGTAAATATTCCTGTTGCGGTTTTCCATGTGTCGGGTGAATATGCCATGATTAAGGCAGCCGCTGAAAAAGGTTGGTTCGACCACGACAAGATTATGATGGAACAATTGTACTGTATCAAAAGAGCAGGAGCAAGTTTGATTTCGACTTATTTTGCAAAAGAAGCAGCAAAATTGTTACAGAAGTAAATAATTGATAAATAAAACTGTCTATATTATAAGGCAGTTTTTTGTTTTTTTGAATATGAAAAAAATATTTTTTGCAATTTTACTACTGCTAAGTGTTTGTATGTCAGTGGCTCAATCCACTGATAGAGGATGGGGAAGTATTGACAAGCAAAATGCACAGGCGATAGTCGGTTTTTTGGCATCAGATGCACTAAAAGGTAGAAATGCAGGTAGTGAAGAAAATAAAATTGTAGTTGAATATCTTGTTTCAAAGTTAAAGGAAATAGGAATTTCTCCTTTAAAAACAGATTATACAGAAAGTTTTTTAGCAATAAATAAAGGAAAAAGATGGTCGCTTGATGGAGAAATTCCTGATGAAAACAAAGTGCAATTGACCAATGTTTACGGGATGATTCCAGGTGAAAATACGGCGGAATATTTGGTCATTGGAGCTCATTTCGATCATTTAGGTATGGATGAAAATAGAGAAGGAGATAAGATTTTTAATGGAGCAGATGATAATGCATCGGGCGTTTCGGCTGTTTTACAAATTGCAAAAGCTATGCAATTGGACGGTAATAAACCTAAGCGTACTGTGATTTTTGCTTTTTGGGATGGAGAAGAAAAAGGATTGTTGGGTTCGGAATATTTTATGCGTTCATCGGCATATTCTATAAAAAGTTATCTGAATTTTGATATGATTGGTCGCAACACTGACGAAAACAACCCTCATACAGTTACATTTCTATATACCAAAGCAAACAAAATGTTTGAAAATTGGGTAAGAAAATCAACAGAAGAAAAACAAATGTCATTACAACCTATATATAAACCTTGGGACAATCCAATAAGAGGAAGTGACAATGCCTCTTTTGCTAAACGAGGAGTGCCGATTTTGTGGTTTCACACCGATGGACATACAGATTATCATCAAACGAGTGATGAGTTACATAAAATCAATTGGGAAAAATTGGTAGAAATAACCAAAGTAGCCTATCTCATTTCTTGGGAAATGGCGAATGACGATTATTAAATAGCAAAGTGAATTAAAATCCTTAGGTTGCCCCTTTTTTGGGACAGCCTAAGGATTTTTATAACATAAATTAAACAAATGAAAAAATCATTATACTTTCATGATTTCAGCTTCTTTTTCAGCTAAAATATTGTCAATTTTTTTGATGTACGCATCTGTCAATTTTTGAATGCGATCTTCAGCGTCTTTACAAATATCTTCAGAAGTTCCGTCTTTTTCTTGTTTTTTGATGTCGTTGTTGGCATCTTTACGAGCATTTCTCACAGAGATTTTTGCGTCTTCTGCTTCTGCTTTAGCTTGTTTTACCAATTCTTTACGACGCTCCTCTGTGAGAGCTGGGATATTAATCATAATTGTTTCTCCATTGTTCATTGGGTTCAATCCTAAGTTTGCAATCATAATAGCTTTTTCGATAGGTTGCAACATACTTTTCTCCCAAGGCGAAACCGACAATGTACGAGGATCTGGTACACTGATGTTTGCTACTTGTGAAAGTGGAGTTTGTGATCCGTAATAATCCACAAAAACACTTCCCAACATTTGAGGGGTTGCTTTTCCAGCACGGATGTTCAACAAAGATTTATTTAAGTGGCTGATCGAACCTTCCATAGATTCTTTTGCCTCGTCGATAATAAAATTGATTTCTTCTGTCATGATGATATTTTTTAATAAACCGTAGTTCCGATTGTTTCTCCTTTACATACTTTTAATAAATTGTCTTCTTTGTTCATGTCAAAAACAACGATTGGAAGATTGTTTTCTTGGCTCAATGTAAAAGCGGTTGTATCCATTACATTCAAGCCTTTTGTAAGCACATCCGCAAATGTGATTTCTTCAAATTTTGTAGCATTAGGGTTTTTCTCAGGGTCTGCTGTATAAACACCATCCACGCGCGTTCCTTTTAAAATTACATCAGCATTCACTTCAATACCTCTCAAAACAGCTGCTGTATCAGTAGTAAAATAAGGGTTTCCTGTACCTGCACCAAAGATTACAATACGTCCTTTTTCCAAGTGGCGAGTGGCTCTTCGTTTGATATACGGCTCAGCAATTTCTTCGATTTTCAAGGCTGTTTGTAAACGAGTGTACATTCCTTGATCTTCCAAAGCACCTTGCAATGCCATACCGTTGATCATCGTTGCCAACATTCCCATATAATCTGCTTGTACTCTGTCCATTCCTTTGCTCGCACCTGCAACTCCCCTAAAGATGTTACCTCCACCGATTACGATGGCTACTTCTACTCCTAAATCAACTACTTTTTTGATTTCTGTGGCATATTCTGTCAAGCGTTTTGAATCAATTCCGTATTCGTTATCGCCCATTAATGACTCTCCACTTAATTTTAAAAGTATTCTTTTGTATTTCATTTTACCCTAATTTTATTTGCAAATATAGTTGATTTTTTCAAGTTTTTTGATGGATATTTCCAAAAAAAATAGATGAATTTTATTCCTCCTCTTCTTCCACATCATGATCATCAAACCAATACGGCTCGATGGCGATGCGTTCGACAAAGAAATCTGTTTTTTCGTAATAATCTTCAGCAAAAAATAAGCGTTGAGTTTTTCCGATACTTTCCGATAGGCGTTGTAACCTTCCATCCATTCGTGCTTTGAGCATTTGATTGATTGAAATAAACGAAAACATTTTCAACTGATTGACATCAAATCCTGCTACACTGAACATCAAATTGAGGCGTTCGGGGGTACCAATCAAGACATCGATTCCTAACGAAATGAGGTTTTTATCCTCGTCGAGATTGGTTTTTTCATGGGTGAAAAAAATACGCAAATCGTTTTTCTTGCCGTAATTTTCAAATTTTTCTACCAATCGCAAAACGGTTTCTTTATCTGGTGCAATAATCAACGCACGAGGCGAAAGCATATCTGGTTTTTCCAATCGTTGAATGGTAGAAAGTACCAGCAAATCTTCTCGTTCGTCGGTGTTTTCGCATACAATCACAATATCACTTCCGCTTTTTATCGTGCTAAACGATTCTTTGATAAGAGGAGTGATTTCGATTTGCAATTCTTCGATTTGCTCTGCTAATAATGGGTTTAATTTTTTTAGTTTCATTTTTTTAATTTAGCCACTTTTTATAGCCACAAATTAGCACTAATTTTTTATTACACTAATTACATTTTTTTGTGTTGTTTTACTTTTGAAAATAGTGAATTCATCTTGACTTTTTTTACACCTTAGGTGTAGTTTTTTTAGCCACGACTCGAGGATCTGCCGACTGTACGCCGTAAATTAACACGAATAATTAATTCGTGAAAATAATTCATAAAAAACTCCTTGTATTTCGTGGCTAACCCTAAAAGCGTAGCCTGGAAAATCTGCGTGAGACAAAACTATTTTGTAGCAAACAATTGTACATCTCTTTTGCAAATCACTTGCTCGCCCAAAATCGTCAATCTTTCAACTACGTTTCGCAATTCACGAATGTTTCCTGTCCAGTCGTATTCTTGCAATAATTTCATAGCTTCGGCATCGATAGATTTTTTGGCAGTACCGTTTTCCTCGGCGATTTTTGTCAAGAAGTGTTCTACCAAAATTGGTATATCATCTCGGCGTTCGTTCAATGCAGGTACTTTGATTAAAATCACCGCCAAACGATGGTACAAATCTTCTCTAAATCTACCAGCTTCGATTTCTTTTCGCAAATCTTTGTTGGTAGCGGCTATTACTCGCACATCTACTTTGATGTCTTTTTCAGCTCCTACACGATTGACAATGTTTTCTTGTAACACACGCAAAACTTTTGCTTGTGCAGACAAACTCATATCACCGATTTCGTCCAAGAACAATGTACCGCCATTGGCTGCTTCAAATTTTCCTGCACGGTCTTTCACTGCCGAAGTAAAGGCTCCTTTTACATGACCAAACAATTCGCTTTCAATCAATTCTGATGGAATTGCTGCACAGTTTACCTCAATCATAGGAGCTGAGGCTCTTTTGCTCTTTTGGTGAATATTGTGAGCAACGAGTTCTTTTCCTGTACCATTTCCACCTGTAATCAATACGCGTACATCGGCTTCGGCTACTTTGTCTATCAACTCTTTGATTTGTTGGATAGGTTCGCTTTCTCCGATGATTTCGTATTTCTTTTGTACTTGAGTTTTCAGTTGTTTTTTCAATTGTTTGTTTTCAACCACCAAAGATTTGATGTCCAGGGCATTGCGAACGGTAGTCAACAAGCGATTTAAATCTGGCGGTTTTGAGATATAATCAAACGCCCCCAAACGCATGGTGTTTACGGCAGTTTCCAAGACGCCATGACCAGAAATCATGATAAACGGCAATTCGCTTTTGATAGATTTTGCGGTTTTCAATACTTCTTCACCGTCTTTTTTGGGCATTTTAATGTCGCAAATCACCAAATCCAAATCTTCAGATTCGATGATTTTTAGAGCTTCTTCGCCATCTCCAGCCTCAAAAAGTTGAAAACTTTCATTTTCTTCCGCTAATATTTTCACTAATACGCGACGAATGGCTTGTTCGTCTTCTACGATTAATATTTTTGACATAACTTAATTTTAAAATTAATATTTCAACCACTTCAACATTTCTTTCCAAGAGGCTTTTTTACCATACATCAAGATTCCTACTCGGTAAATTTTGGCTGCAATATACACGATTGCTGCAAAAGTTGCTATCAAAATCAATACAGATAAGGCAATTTGATAAAACGGTACACCAAACGGAATACGCATCATCATTACTATCGGCGATGTAAATGGTATCATCGAAAATACTACTGCTGTGGTTCCGTGTGGGTCGTTGATTACCGTAAATGCTCCAATATACACTCCTAAAATCAACGGAGCTATGACTGGCATTAAAAACTGTTGTGAATCGGTTTCATTGTCCACTGCGGCTCCTATGGCTGCATAGATGGCACTGTACAAAAAGTATCCAAAGATAAAAAACACCAAGAAACTCAATCCCAATTCTAAAAACGGTAATTGTAAGATTTCGGCGATATACATTTGAATGGTATCTTGATTTTCTGCCAATCCAACCAATTCTTCTCCTGCTCCCACAGGCATTACAGGTGGTGTAGTAGGTTGCATAAAAATCGAAAGTATCAACATCAAGATTCCACCGCAAACTCCCCAAATGATAAATTGTAAAATACCAGCCAAAGAAGCTCCGATGATTTTACCCAGCATCAATTGATAAGGTTTTACTGACGAAATGATGACCTCGATGATGCGATTTACTTTTTCTTCGATTACGCTACGCATTACCATATTTCCATACACGATGATAAACATCATAATCATATAGCCCAAAATACTACCTAATACACCTTTTATCTCGTTGATTCCCTTTACGGTAGTTTCTCCAGAAGACTTTTGCATATTCATAGAAACATCTACTTTTGAACGATGCATTGCCATTGTATCGATTCCGTTGGCTAAGTAGTTTTTCGCTGAAAATACTTTCGATAATTCATATTCTACATCGTCGATAAAACGCATAGAGGGACTTTCCTCTGAAATGTACTCTACGCCGTTTTCGTATTTTTTCAAATCGTCAAATTTTGGAATATGCAATATCCCTTGATAGGTTTCTTCTTCCAACCCTTGCTTCATTACTTCTTTTTCATAAGTAGGAAAATAGGTGTAATGATACGCATCGTCTGACTCAAATGAGGTTTGAAACCACCCCGTTTCGTCGCAAATGGCAATGTTTTTTTTGTCGGTAGGGTCTTGAGTGCTTAAAAACACTACCAATCCCACCAATGCTGCCATCAACAACGGACTTAAAAAAGTCATTACAATAAAGGATTTATTTCGCACTTTGGAAATAAACTCTCGTTTTATAATTAATGATAATATGCTCATGTTGTTATTTTTTTACCGCTTGAATAAAAATATCGTTGATACTTGGAATTTTTTCCGAAAAATGCACAATCGTTCCATAAGTAAAAACAGTTTGTAGCAAGGAATTGACATCGGCATTTGGCAAATGGATATTCAATTGCACATCGGTTTCGTCTAAAGTTTTTATAGTGTTGTCTTCCGTAACATCGGCTCCCAATTGTTGCAATTTGGCTTTTAATTCGTCTTTTCTTTCTGTTTTCAACACCAACGAATACATATACGAACGAAACGCCTTTTTTACATCGTTGAGTTTTCCATCGATGATTTTTTTCGATTGATGAATCAAGGCAATATGGTCGCATATTTCCTCTACCGATTCCATGCGGTGCGTAGAAAAAATCACTGTGCTACCTTGCTCTTTTAGCTGAATGATTTCATCTTTGATAAGGTTGGCATTTACAGGGTCAAAACCAGAAAAAGGTTCGTCGAAAATCAACAATTGTGGTTTGTGAAGCACCGTAACAATAAATTGAATTTTCTGTGCCATTCCCTTTGACAATTCTTGGATTTTTTTGTCCCACCAATGGGTGATATCCATTTTTTCGAACCAATATTTGAGTTGTGTCAAAGCTTCTTTTTTAGAAAGTCCTTTTAACTGAGCCAAATACAATGCCTGTTCGCTCACTTTCATCGAGCGGTACAATCCGCGTTCTTCGGGCATGTATCCGATGATTTTTACATCTTCGGGCGAAAGTTTTCTACCGTTGAGAAAAATTTCTCCACTATCTGGATAAGTAATTTGATTAATCATGCGGATGAGTGTCGTTTTTCCAGCTCCATTCGGACCCAAAAGTCCAAAAATACTTTGCTTTGGAATTTCCAACGACACCTTGTCTAAGGCCGTTTTATCGGCGTATTTTTTTACAACATCTTTTACTTGTAGTATGTGATTCATAGATTTGTTTTTTTACAATTTTCAAAGGTAGTGAAAAAATAGCTATCGCATTCATCCTTGCACGATGTAATTTTGTACTGTGATTATATATAAAAAAAATCCACCTCAAAGTTGAGGTGGATTTGTGCGATTATAACAATCCTCTTTTCTTTAAAAGCGGTTCGATTTTAGGATCAGCTCCTCTAAATTTTCTATACAATTCTGCAGGGTCTTCTGTTCCTCCTTTTTCAAGGATGTTTGTGCGGAATAATGTAGCTTTTTCTTGGTCAAACAACGAAGTTTCTTTAAAGGCTTGGAAGGCATCCGAATCCAAAACTTCACTCCAAATATAGCTATAGTATCCTGCAGAATATCCACCTGCAAAGATATGACTGAAATAAGTAGCTCTATATCTTGGGATTACTGCCTCAATCAATCCTACATTAGACATAGCATCTTTTTCAAACGAATTGATGTCTGTTTTTATCGGTTGGTCGATTGTGTGGAATTTCATATCCAAAAACGATGCTGCCAAATATTCAATCGTAGCAAATCCTTGGTTGAAAGTACCTGCTGCTTTCATTTTTTCAATCAATGCATCAGGGATAACTTCGCCTGTTTGGTAATGTTTTGCGTACATTTTGATTACTTCAGGGTCTGAAGCCCAGTTTTCTAAAACTTGCGAAGGCAATTCTACGAAATCTCTCGGAACATTTGTACCTGACAAACTTAGGTAGTTTACATTTGACAATAATCCGTGCAAAGCATGTCCGAACTCATGGAAAAATGTTGTCGCTTCGTCAAAAGTCAAAAGTGATGGAGCCGATGCCGTAGGTTTTGTAAAATTACAAACAATCGAAACTACTGGCATTACATTTTTACCATTTTGAATGTATTGATCTGTAAAAGAAGTCATCCAAGCTCCACCTCTTTTTGAAGCTCTTGGGTGCATATCCATATACAGCAAACCGATTTTTTTATCGTCTTTGTCTTTTACTTCCCATACAGTTACATCCTCGTGATATTTTGGCATGTTTTTCAACTCAGCATATTTCAATCCCCATAATTTGTTGGTAACATCAAAGATACCTTGACGCACATTTTCTAAGCTAAAATATGGTTTCAACTCTTGTTCGTCTAAGTTGTAACGCTCTTTTCTAATTTTTTCTGCGTAGTATCTCCAATCGTAAGGCTGTACCGTTTCGTTGATTCCGTCGCGTTGCATCATTGCATGAATATCAGTGGCTTCTGCTTTTACTTTTTGCAAAGCAGGAGTCCATAATTGTTGTAGCAAACGCGTCACATTTTCTGGAGTTTTTGCCATACTTTCTTCCAAAACATAAGCTGCATGGTTATTATATCCCAATAATTGAGCTTTTTGCAAACGCAAGTTTGCCAATTGTAAAGCATTTTGTTTGTTGTCCAACGCATTGTCTTGGTTACCTCTTTTTTGGTAGGCTTCCCAGATTTGTTTTCTCAATTCACGATTTTCAGCATATTGTAAAAACGGCATTACAGATGCATTGTCTAAGGTAAACACCCATTTTCCTTCTTTTTTTCTATTTTTTGCTTCTTCAGCAGCTACTTCAATCAAATCGTTTGGCAATCCAGCTAAATCTTTTTTGTCTTCGATTATCAGTTCATAATTATTAGTTTCAGCTAATAAGTTGTCCCCAAATTTTAGAGAAAAGACAGACAATTCTTTGTTGATGTCTTTTAGTTTTTCTTTGTTTTCTTTAGAAAGATTTGCACCGCTTCTTACAAAACTTTTATAGGTGTCTTCCAATAAAGTTTTTTGTTCCGCAGTTAATGAAGGTGTTTCTACAGAAGGTGTTTTGTAATCGTCATATACCTTTTTTACACGAGCAAACAATTTGTCGTTCATTTTGATATTGTCACTGTGTTCTGAAAGGACAGGAGCTATTTCTTGAGAAATTTGTTGAATTTCTTCGTTCGTATCAGTACTTGTCAATGGGAAAAAGGTTTTAGCTACTTTTTGTAAAAGTCTACCAGAGTTTTCTATAGCTACGATAGTGTTTTCAAAAGTTGCATTTTCCTCAGAATTTGCGATTGCTTCGATTTCTTTTTTGTGTTCCTTGATAGAGTATTCAAAAGCTGGTTTGTAATGTGAGATTTTGATATCTTCAAACGGTGGCACTTGGTATTCTCCTTCCCAATTAGCAATCAATGGATTGTTGTCGTCAAATACTCCAGCAGTGTTGGATTTGTTGCACGACCCAATAGTCATACCTACTACAGCTGATAGCATAACTAAAGATTTTTTATTCATATTTATGTATTTTTTTGCAATTTACAAATTTTACTTGATGATATGAAGGTTAAAGTAAAAAATCCTCAGAATTTTCTGAGGATTAGTATGTATTAATTATTAGCTTTAAATTCTTTCAATTTTTTGATTAATTCTGGAACTACTTGAAAAGCGTCTCCAACTACTCCATAATCAGCTACTTTAAAGAATGGTGCCTCAGGATCTGTGTTGATTACCACTTTTACTTTTGATGCGTTGATACCTGCAATGTGCTGAATAGCTCCTGAGATACCTACTGCGATGTACATGTTTGACGCTACTGGTTTTCCTGTTTGTCCCACATGCTCTGAGTGAGGTCTCCAATCTAAGTCAGATACTGGTTTTGAACATGCGGTTGCAGCTCCCAAAACTTCTGCCAACTCTTCGATCATTCCCCAGTTTTCAGGTCCTTTCAATCCTCTACCTCCAGAAACTACGATTTCTGCATCTGCAATCGATACTTTTCCAGTAGTTTTTTCTTGAGATTCTGTTTTTACTTGGAAATCTGCATCGCTCAATGATACTGAGAAATCTTCTTCTGTCAAGCTCACTGCGTCTTCAGCTACTCCATAAGAGTTTTTAGCAATTGCCAATACTTTTACATTTGTTGCGATTTCAGTAATATTGAAAGCTTTGTTTGAAAACGCATTTCTCTTTACTTGGAAAGGCGAAATAGATACTGGTAAAGCGATTACATTTGATGCGTATCCAGCGTTTAAATTTACTGCTACAATTGGAGCAGCGTACAATGAATCTGTAGTAGAAGAAAGGATTACTACTTGTGCATTTTCTTTTTCAGCGGCTTGTTTGATAACATCTGCATAAGCCTTTGCGTTGAAAGATTCCAATTGTTCGTTGTTTACTTTCAATACTTTGCTTACTCCGTATTTTGCCAATTCTGACACATCTGTTGCGTTTACAGTTACCGCAGTAACAGTTGTTCCCAATGAATCGGCTACTTTTTTAGCATAAGAAGCGATTTCAAATGCTACTTTTTTAAATTTTCCTTCAGAAAATTCTGGATATATTAAAACTGACATTTTTTCTTAGATTTTTAGGATTAGATTACTTTTGCTTCGTTGTGCAACAATTGGATTAATTCGTCCAAGTTGTCTGGGCTTACCAATTTCACAGCAGATTTTGGAGCTGGTTTTTCAAATTTTACAACAGTCGTTTTGTTACTATTTGCAGTTGGCTCTATTACTTGAATCGCTTTTGTACGAGCTGCCATAATTCCGCGCATGTTAGGAATTTTCAAATCTTTTTCTTCAACGATTCCTTTTTGTCCACCTACAACCAAAGGAGTTGCACAAGATAAAGTTTCTTTTCCTCCGTCGATTTCACGAGTTACCTTTGCATTTCCTCCGTCGATTTCCAAACCGATACAAGAGTTTACAAAGTTGTACCCCAAATGAGCAGCCAACATTCCAGGAACCATACCACCGTTGTAGTCCAATGATTCTTTACCACAGATTACCAAGTCGTAGTTTCCATTTTTTACAACTGTAGCCAATTGCTCAGCCACAAAAGCACCGTCTGTTGGGTTTGCATTTACGCGGATTGCCTCATCAGCTCCGATAGCCAAAGCTTTGCGGATTGTAGCCTCGGTATCGTTTCCGCCAACATTGGCTACAGTGATGTGTGCACCTTGTTTTTCTTTAAACCAAATGGCACGAGTCAATCCAAATTCGTCGTTAGGGTTGATTACAAACTGAACTCCGTTTGTGTCGAACTCTTTATCATCATTGATAAAGTTGATTTTTGAAGTAGTATCAGGCACATGGCTGATGCAAACTAATATTTTCATTTCGAATATATTTTTTTATGTTATTTTAATAAACAGTTACGAAGGTATGAAAAAAAATCATTCTAAACAAAAGAAAAAAAGTATTTGTGGTTTTATCGTTTGTTGAATACAAATTGAAGATTTTGAGATTCGTAATTTTCAAACGCACGGTCTGAACTAATCAAGTGAAGTTTTTCTGTTATGGCTTGTGAAATAATAATACGGTCTATTAGGTCGGTTTTTTCCTCTATTACATTCAATTTTGAATGGTTTTTTAGGTGTTCGTCTTTGGTGTGTAAGACTTTTAAGCCTAAATCGTTAATTATAAAACTATAAATTTATTCAGTAGTTTTAAATTTAAGTTTTTTCAATTTTCCTCTTTCAAAAAGATATTTTATATTCACTAAAGACAATGAACTCCCATACAGCAAATTTTGATAATCTTCCACTAAGTTTTTACATTATTTGAAAGATTATCAAAATCTTCTGAAAATAGAAAAATTGCTATATTAGTGTCCAATAAATATCTCATTTTTTTTAGTTAAGAACCGCTTCCATATCTATAATCTTTACTCCGCCTCCTTCAGCTTTTATTTTTTTTATATAATATCCTACCCTCGAAGTTCTTTTGCCATTTTCAGGGGCGTAAAATAATTCTTCTTTGATTTTTTTTTTGCTTTTGAACTCTTTTTCTTTGTTTTTTTTTGTTGCTTCCATGGTTTCTTGATTTTATTGTTGAATTCAAATATAATGAAAAAATCTTACATTCAGATAATTACTATTTGAAAAAATTATCTTACAACAATTTCTTCAATTTTGTCACTCAATTGATTTCTCAGTTGAGTGATGGTTTGATTATAAATTGGATGTACAAAATTAGCGGCTATTTCTTGTAAGGGCAATAAAACAAAATCTCTTTGATGCAACAACGGATGGGGGACAATCAATTTTTCTGTTTGAATAATTTCTTCGTTGAAAAACAATACATCTATATCTATGACACGAGCGGAATATCCATTTTTTGAAAGTCGTACTCTACCTAAATCTTTTTCAATTTTCAAACAACCGTCTATGACTTCTTTACTTGATTTTTCGGTTTGTACAGCGATTGCCATATTGTAAAAGTTTTCGCTGACAAATCCCCAAGCAGGGGTTTCATAGATTTTAGATTGTGCTGTAATTTCCCCCAATCGTTGATTGATTTCTTTCAACGCTTGATTTAAATAATTTTTTCTTGGCGAAATATTACTTCCTAATGATAAAAAAACGGTATTCATATTATTGATGATGATAAGGTTCGTTTCTCAAAATGGTAAATGCTCTGTAAATCTGCTCAACGATAAACAGACGAATCATTTGATGAGAAAATGTCATATCTGAAAACGAGATTTTCCCATAAGCTTTGTCATAAACTTGTTGCGAAAATCCATAAGGACCTCCGATGACAAATACCAAGGTTTTCAATCCTGCATTCATTTTTTTTTGTAATTCGTCGGCAAAGGCTACACTGGTAAATCGTTTTCCTCTTTCGTCCAACAAAATCAAATGATCGGTAGGAGAGAGCTTGGCTAAAATAAATTCGCCTTCTTTTTGTTTCTGTTGTTCTTGCGAAAGGTTTTTAGTGTTTTTTATATCGGGAATTATATCCAATTCAAATTTGATGTAATGTTTCAAACGATTGGTATATTCCTCGATTAATTGAATTAGGTGCTTGTTGTCGGTTTTGCCTATGGCTAAAAGTTTTATGGTCATGAGAAACTGATTTGGTTGAGCAAAAATACTGTGTGATTTAAAAAAAATAAAAAAAAATCTTATTTTAAGTGACTTTTTTAAAAGTTAGTTTCTTATAGGTAAAGGGTAGTAAAAAAAACCCATTCTTAGCTGGGAACTAAGAATGGGAAAAATTGCTATGAAAAAGAAAAAATTACCCTTTTGGGGTTTGCAAATTTAAAAAAAATAATTTGTCTTATGAAAACATTTCTTTGACTTTTTCAAAGAAAGATTTTTCTTCTTTTTGTGGGTTTGGCTCCAAATTTTTAGAGTCTTTCATTTTTTCAAAAATTTCTCTTTCTTCTTTCGATAGATTTTTTGGAGTCCAAACGTTTACATGTATTAAGAAATCTCCTGTTTGATATCCTTGTACACTTGGCATACCTTTGCCTCTCAATCGCAATATTTTACCAGATTGTGTACCTTCTTCGATTTTTATGCGAACTTTTCCATTGAGAGTATCAATTTCTTTTTGAGTTCCCAATGCTGCTTCAGCAAAACTGATGTACAAATCGTAGTGTAGGTTGTCGTCTTGGCGAGTAATGGTATCATGAGGAATTTCCTCAAAAATTACAATCAAATCTCCTGCAATACCGTTATTTCCTGGAGCGTCATTTCCTTTTCCAGTGATTTTCATTTGCATTCCATCTTGTACCCCTGCTGGTACTTTGAAGGTGATTTGAGTTTCGGTAGTAATTAATCCGTCAGCATCAGCACCTGTTGGTCTGTTGGTCAATTTTTCTCCTACACCACTACATACATGACATGGTGATGAAGTTTGCATTGCACCCAATATTGTGTTTTGTACGCGTGTTATCTGTCCACGTCCATTACATGTAGTACACGTGCTGTATGTAGCACCAGGTGCTTTTGCTTTTCTTTTTACTTTGATTTTTTTCTCAACTCCGGAATGAATATCTTCGAGAGTGGCTTTTACTTTGATTCGCAAGTTTGAACCTTTGATTTGATTTCTTCCACCTCCGCCAAATCCGCTGAAACCTCCAAAGCTACCTCCTCCAAAGATGTCACCAAATTGTCTAAAGATGTCTTCCATATTCATGCCACCAAAGCCACCTCCGTAGCCACCTCCACCAGCACCTTCAAAGGCTGCGTGTCCATATTGGTCGTAACGTGCTTTTTTATCAGGGTCGCTCAAAACTTCGTATGCCTCTGCAGCCAATTTGAATTTTTCCTCAGCTTCTTTGTCACCAGGATTTTTATCAGGGTGAAATTCGATGGCCTTTTTGCGATAGGCTTTTTTTATGGTTGCTGCATTTGCAGATTTGTCTATTCCTAATATTTCGTAATAATCTTGTTTCATTGAAATTTTTATGTGTTTTGATTATTGTCCTGTAACTACTTTTGGATAACGAATGATTTTTTCTCCCAGTTTGTATCCTTTTTCGATTACATCTACAATTTTTCCTTTCATATCATCTCCTGCGGGAATTTGTGTTACAGCTTCAGCAAAATCTGCGTCAAAAGCACTTCCTTTTTCTATAACGATATCCTCTAATCCTTTTGATGACAAAGTGTCTTTAAATTTGTTGTAAATGAGTTGTACTCCATGTAGTTGCTCTGTATTTTCTTGTTTTTCCAACTGTGCAATAGCTCTTTCAAAATCATCGATTATAGGCAAAAGTGCGATCAAAACGCTTTCGCTTGCTGTTGTATATAATTCCAAACGTTCTTTTGTAGTACGCTTTTTATAGTTTTCAAATTCGGCATACATTCTCAAGTATTTATCTTTTTCTTGTTGCAATTCTTCTTTCAACTGTTCTTCAATAGATGCAACCGTTTCTTGAGTTTCTTGTACGATTTCTTGCTCTTCGTTTGGTGTGATATTTTCTTCTGACATGATATTTAGTTGTTTAGTTTTCGATTCTTTATTAAGCAATTGTTTTGCCAATTTCCAAGTTATGACAAGATGTCATTTATTATGAAACAAAACAGTTGAGGATTATCAACTGTTTTGTTTTATTTAATAATATTTTATTCCAATTTTAGCGTTTGCCAAAGTATTGGTTGGAATCAATAGAATTTTATTTTCGGATAAAAGTTTTATATCAATATTGTCAATTGCAATGATTTTTTCCTTCGATTTTTTCGTCAATTAATAAGATGTGAGTTCCAATGGAAATGATTTTCTTTAGGTAATAACTATGCAATAAATGTTGCATCATTTTTCTCGAACCCAATCCGAATGAAATTGAAAAGGATGCTAATAATACTCCTAAAATGATACTAATGTTGTCGGTTATCAACGCCTGCCTGTCCCAAACTCATCAGGATGAAGAAAAACATCATCTCCATAATCACTACATTGGAAATAATTTTGAATATACTGTTGTTGCCGAATGCACCTTGCAAGCTTGATAATTTTGATTTTACTTGGTCAGTAATAAATACTCCAGCCAATAATATTGTAATAGAGGTAATCAATTGTGGTAGGTAGGCAAAAACTTTATTTAAAGCATTGGTAATATCATTGAAATTAAAGATTTCGGTACTGATCATTACCAATAAAAGAGCAACTATTACTTTGTATAGCGGTAATTAGTATTTTTTTATGTCGATTTTGATGCCAGCATTGTTCAAAAATATTGAATTTTTGAATAAATCGTTTACTTTTTCAATTTTTGGATGAGAAACCAATTTGGTTGTCAGTTTTACTATCATTTTATAGATAAATAAACTAGCCAAAACATACCCAACCAATTGTTCGAAGTATATTAATCCGTCGATGGCTCTGTCCAACCGAAGGTCAAAGTCTATTGATGTAAAATTCATTTTTTTATTACTGTTAATTGATGTTTTTTACGTTTAGATTGTTTGTGTTGATTGTATTTATTGATGATTTGTATTTCATCGTACTTAGGATTGGATCTGGCAAACCTATCAAGTAAACTTCCGAAATATCTATGGACAATTTGATCATATGAATATCATTGAGAACTTTTTCCTTTATGATATCAGGGAGATGCTTGTCTTCTATGATTTGTTTAAAGGGATTTTCTATAATTAGTTCAATTCTACTACTTTCTTTTTAGCTCTTAATAATCTCATTTTTACAGCACTTTCATTGATTTCTAATATGGTAGAATTTTTTTTATCGAAAGGTCTTCTTGATATTTCATTAAGTGAATGTTTTTTTCGGTTACGGTCAAAAGTTCTAAAACTTCTAACAAACGTTGATAGATCAAGGCGAAAATTTCTCTTTCGAGTTTTTCTTGTTCGCCTGGGTCTAATTCTTCCTCAATGGCTTCGTTATCTATATTTACAACATTTTCTTGTTGACCTCGCAAGAAATCCATACAAGCGTTGTAGGTTACAGAATAAATCCATGTGGATATTTTTGATTCAAACCTAAACTTTGAGATATTGATGTATATTTTGATAAATATATCATGCGTTATATCTTTTGAGTTTTCTTTGCATCTGACAGTTTGTATGTATTTGTTGTATACAAATTTTGCGTATCGATCGTATATATACGAAAAGAGATTGGTGTCTTTTGTTTCTATAAACAACACTACCAATTCCTCATTAGATAATGTATGACATTTCTTATAATTAACAGATGTTGATTGTAGTTTTAGTTTCAGGGTGTTTTTATTCTATGTTTTTTATAAGACTGCAAAAACACGGATTATTACATTAGCAATCGTATTTTGTAAGGAATTAAAACTTTATTTTCTTTTTCATTGGCAAACTGTATGAAATCGTATAGTTGAAACTCGCACCGACGCTTCCGCTGTATTTTTTTCCATATCCTGGCATATAGAGGTTTTCAAATTGCTCCAATTTGCTGTTGTACAGTAATAAATGTGTACGGAAATTAAATCCTAAATACAAGCCAGAAAGTACTTCGACTTTGGTTCCCAATACCAATTCCAACCAATGAGCTTGCAAATCATTGTATGTACGATTGACTATTACTTTTTCTTCTTCAAAAATGCCTCCTATGGTGGTTAGGTCATAACTGATGAGTTTTTGCTTAAACAGACTGAAACCATATCGTCCGCCTACAAAAATCATATTGCTTATGCCTTGCCAATTTTGGTGAAGGTTTTTGTCGATTCCCAATCTGAGGTAGCTTCCCATTGTTGAAAAATCCATACGGTCTTCGCGAGTATATTTGTCCACAAAACCAGCTTCTACTACGGCATAATGGTCTTTTTTATACAGATAATCCGCCGAAACATCGATACCCTTATAGTTTTTATCCCATACATTTCTGCTGAGTGAAAAAGCATCTATCCCTATGCGAAGAGGTTTTACCTTTCCTACAGTTTTTACAGCTGTGGTTTCGGTAGTTTGTGCAACCGTCGAAGCTCCAATCAATAGACTAATAATAGAGTATAAAATGTGTGTCTGTTTCATTACTTATCGTGTTTGTGGTAAGGTCTAATCCTCTAATCCATTGGGTGTTGTTCTGTTTTCTTTGGTATGAAAACGCCTCGAATTGTGTACGAAAACCACAGGCTTTGCTTATATAGATGTTTTTGGGTGTATAGGTAAAAAGAAATTGTTCTTCACCTAAAAGTATTTCTTCATTTGAAGAAGTTACATCATACAATTTTAGCGTCCATTCGGCAGAATTTTGCACAGGCGAAAGCGGAATGTACAAGGTAGGCGTGTTTTTATATTCGATGTATTGCTCGGTATCTGCAAAATACATTCGAATGATTTTTGCAGCTTTTTTATTTTCAGGAGCAAATAAATCGTGCAATTCTATTCGAAACCTTGGGGTTTGACTTTCTCCGTCGCATAAATCGTTTTTTTCACAGCTGAATATTGTGAATAGTGATAAAAATGTAATTAATATTTTTAAAAATTGAGACATTTTTTTACTTTTTAAAACAATCAATGATTTGATACGCTACTTTTAGAGCATTGGTGCCATCTTGAAGGGTAACAACGGGTGTGGTGTCGTTGTAAATAGCATCTGCAAAAGACTCCAATTCATCCAAAAGGGCGTTATTTGCAGGAACCGTTGGGTTGTCGAAATAAATTTGTTTGCGTACTCCTTCGGCATTTTGTAAAATCAAATCAAAATCACCTGGTGTTTCAGGTGCTTCTTTCATTTTTACTACTTCGCATGTTTTTTCGAGATAATCTACAGAAATATAAGCGTCTTTTTGGAAAAAACGAGATTTTCTCATATTTTTCAAAGAAATACGGCTCGAAGTGATATTGGCTACACAACCATTTTCAAACTCCAAGCGTACATTGGCAATGTCTGGCGAATCGCTGATAACTGAAGTTCCGTTCGAGTGAACATTGACAATCGGAGATTTTACTACGCTCAAAATCGCATCAATATCGTGAATCATCAAATCCAGCACCACGGGTACATCTGTCCCACGCGGATTGAATTCTGCCAAACGGTGTGTTTCGATAAACATTGGTTGATTGATTTTGTCTTTTACGGCTTTAAACGCAGGGTTAAATCTTTCGATATGTCCCACCTGGCCTTTTACGCCGTATTCTTTTGCCAATTCGATGATGTGATTTGCCTCTTCGAGAGTGTTGGCAATGGGTTTTTCCAAGAAAATGTGTTTTTTTGCTTTGATAGCTTGTACCGCACAGTCGTAGTGAGATAGGGTAGGGGTAACAATGTCCACTACATCAACCTCTTGTATCAAGGCATCGATACTTTCAAACGAACGACAGTTGAGTTCGCTTGCTACTTTTTCGGCATTTTCTTTGATAGGGTCGTAAAAACCAACAAATTCGTATTTTTCAGATTGCATCAACAATCTTATGTGTATTTTTCCGAGGTGTCCAGCACCTAAAACGCCAATTTTTAACATAGTAAATTTTGTTTGGGCAAAGATAATGGTTTTAGATTTTTTTTTGCTTTATTCCGTTTTTATATCTAAATTTTCGATAAAAAATTGATGATTGTCTTTTTTGAATATCACATTTTTCAGTGTAAAAGTTCGCTGTACCGCTCCATTGATAGGGCTTACAACTGTGGTTACAATCAAACTTCCTTCCGTAGCTTTCCACAATTCTCTAACGGTATTTCCTTTGATTTCACAAGGCTCTTGGTCGGTCAAATTGCCGTTGTATAAAAGATATTCCAAATAATTGTCGTTGCTCAATGGGAATGATTTTTCTCCAGCCTGTGTTGTTTCTGATAAAATGTTACTTTTTTTGAAAATCAATTCATTGGATACAATTCCGTTGGATGCTTGACTTAAATTGTTTAAAAACCTTACCTCGTTATCGCAATAACTCACAGGTTGTGTAAATACAAAATTCAATGCATTGGATTTATACAAAATCGTTCCAAAATTGTAAGATTCGTATTTGATGTTGTTACTACCGTTGGTTAGCATAATGTTTTGAAAAGTAACCTGAAATAAGTAATTGATAGTCGCTCTGTTGTTTACAAAACCAGTTTCTACTACAGGTGTATAATTTATTTTTCCACCCAAAGCCGATACATATTCTGAGATCACTACAGGTTGTGCTGGTGGGATGAGATTGCAAATCACTTGGTCACTAATATTGTCGGAATAAGTACGATATACGATATTGTTGGTGTTGCTTACTGGGATACTGCGAGTTTCGCCAATAGGAGTAAGGGTATCCAAGGCGATTTGTCCCAAACCGTTGTTGAGGTTTACGAGCAACAATTCGTTTTTCGACATTTTGTAATAAATGGTTTCGCAGTTTTTGATGGTAACATTGTCAAAGTTTAGTTTGTCGAATGTCAAATCGCCAGCATCACATGCAAAGAGAGCTAATGAAAGTCCCAATAGTGGAAATATTTGTTTAGTGTTTTTCATGAAATTGATAAGATTTTTAGGCAATTTATTATTTTTTGTAATTTTAATTAGTTTTTTTTTCTCAGATTTCGCAAATTTTTACAGACATTTTTCTGAAATGCTTTAAAAACATTTAAAACCGATTAAACCTACGGTTTAAAGCAGATTATCGCAGATATTCGTTTTTTTTAATTTATCAAAAAAACATCTGTGGAAATCTGATCAAATTGAAGAAGAAAATCTATTCAAATCTGCGTGAAACGTTAAAAAAAATAAATTACAATAAATTTACTAATGCCAAATTTTATACATTTGACAAATTTACATAAAAAAGATGAAAACAAATTATCCAGCTCTCTACACTTTGATAGTCGTATTTTTCTTTTGGGGATTTATTGCCTCAGGAAATAATGTCTTGATTCCGTTTTGCAAGGAATATTTTCACTTGGATCAATTTCAATCTCAGTTGATTGATTTTGCATTTTACACCGCATATTTCATCGGAAGTTTAGGTCTTTTTGCAGCCAGTACTTTTTCTCAGAAAGATTTTGTGATGAAATGGGGCTACAAAAAATCTATCATCAGAGGATTGCTGGTGTCGGTAGTTGGTGCTTTGCTCATTTTGTTGGGAATCAATTCGGATTCGTATTTTGGAATGCTCACAGGTTTGTTTGTAGTAGGATTGGGATTTTCGTTGCAACAGACCGCTGCCAATCCCTTTGCGATTTCTTTGGGAGATGAAAAAACAGGAGCAAGTCGTGTAAATCTCGGAGGTGGTGTCAATTCGTTGGGAACCACCTTAGGTCCACTAATTGTTGCTTATTTTTTGTTTGGTTCGCCTAAATCTATTTCTGCCGAGCAAATACAATCGCTTTCATTACAGACGATTACCGTTTTGTATGCCATAG
Organism: Capnocytophaga sp. ARDL2; assembly: GCF_041530365.1. Lineage (NCBI taxonomy): Bacteria > Pseudomonadati > Bacteroidota > Flavobacteriia > Flavobacteriales > Flavobacteriaceae > Capnocytophaga > Capnocytophaga sp. ARDL2. The sequence goes on along the minus strand of NZ_CP168034.1, from coordinate 2,429,272 downwards.
TTGCTTTGTTGTTTGCAGTCGCTGCTGCGATTTTTTACTTTTCAAAAAAATTGCCGAATATTCAAAAAGACGAACCTATCGAACGTTCAAACAAAGCCTTGGGATTGTTGTTTACTATGACAGTTTTACTGGTTTTGGCAATGGTTTCTGTGTTTTTGACCTATAAAAAAGAATTGCCGTCGTTTTTGCAAAATATGTCGCTCGAGTCTATTGAAATGTTTAGAATGTATGCTTTGATTGCAGCTTTGGTTGTAGTGGTTGTTTCGATTTTGTATGCAGCAGTTCAATCTAAAAAATCTCCAAAAGGTTGGGGAGCCATGCAATATCCACAGTTGAGTTTGGGTATGTTGGCGATTTTTATGTATGTAGGGGTAGAGGTAGCAGTTGGAAGTAATTTAGGAGAACTGTTGCAAACCGAAGCTTTTGGAAATATTCCTCAAACCGAAATAGCAATGATTATTTCGATGTATTGGGGAAGTATGATGGTCGGTCGTTGGGCAGGTGCGGTGTATGCTTTTTCTTTGGAACGACAAAAAGAACTTATCGCTTTGGTTACTTTGCCATTGTTGGCTTTTGGTGTGTTGTTGTTTGCCAACCATCAAGCGGGGTACGAAGTAGAAAGTATGTTTCCGTATGTAGTATGTGTGTTGCTGCAAATCGCATTGATTATTTTTACAAAAAACCAGGCAACCAAAACGCTGATTGGAAGTGGAGTGTTTGGTGCATTGGCATTGTTTGTAGGATTAAATACAACAGGTACCACAGCAATTTATGCCTTTTTAAGTGCAGGATTGGCGTGTAGTGTGATTTGGTCGGCGATATTCAATTTAGCATTGATGGGCATCGGAAAATATACCACTCAAGGTTCGGCTTTCTTGATTTTGATGATTTTAGGTGGAGGAATTATCCCACCCTTACAAGGAAAATTAGCAGATATTATCGGAATTCATAATTCGTATATTGTTTCTTTGTTATGTTTTGTGTATTTGATTGTTTATGGATTGATTGTTAAACCCAAAAAAGTGTTGGTTGAAAAATAATGTAAGCTAAATAATTTGAACTCATTGTGCATTATGAAATAAAATAAAAAAAAGTTGTTCATTTAACTGAAATTCAGTATATTTAGTTCGCTGAAAAAATAAAAAATGAACAACTTAGGACAAATCGAAGATTCAACGAAGTTAAATATACGAAAGAATTTTAAAAGTTTTAGAAGATTTTTTTTCTCATCAACTTTTACCTTATCAAAGGAGAAAGCCAAAATGAGTGATTTAGAATTGGTGAGTTTAAATTTAACAGCAGAATATTTAAGTATTGATAGTGAATTACAACTCTTTAGAAAAATACCTAATTCTTTGAAAAACAAAATAGAAAGAAGTGTTTATAACAAAAGAAAACGAAATCTTTTTTATTATATAAATCAGATTAGGGAAAAACTTTACTTATTCAAGAAAAAGAGGAAAAGAATCGAAACTCTATTTTTTCAACTTTGTGATCAATTTATGATTAAAAGGAATTATGCAAAATCACTCATCAGTTTTAAAACACGAATTATCAGTAAAATAACTGCTTTAACCTTAATTCAATACATTAACAAATTTGTATTAAAAAAGGAAATAAATAAAATTAAAGCAAGTATAATTTAAAATGCACAATGGGTTAATTTGAGTATATTTGAAAAAATATTTCTTTTGAATACATTTTCGATGAGTTAAAATTAAAAATAGATATGAAAAAAATAGCATTACTTACAGTTGCATTATTGAGTTTGAATGCGTGTACAACAGAGGAAGATGATTATGTAATCTCTGATCGTATAGAGGAAATTAATGAAGATCGATTATTAGGAACATGGCGAATTACAGGTTTTATGGAAAATGGATGGGTACAACCTCATATTTGGGAAATGGAATCGTTTCAATTTGTATTCTTACCTAACGAGACTCTGTTGTTTCCTGCACTTGATGCAGTAAATATTCCAGAAAAATTTCCGTTTCAAGAAAATGGAAGTTATCCTTATAAAATTGTTGGTCATAACAAGGTACACTTTCCATCTGTAGGAGTTACTTATGAATTTTCAATCAATGGCTCGAGTTTGGTGTTTACCAAAGAGGCAGTTTCTGATGGAGAAATTATTATAATGCAAAGAATTGAGTAGATTTGAATTTAAATAAAAAAGAGTTGCAAGGCAACTCTTTTTTATATTTATTAAAAACTCGCTGAATAAGTCAAATTGATGAAATTATTTTTAAACTTGATGTTTTCCAAAGTTTTCATACCTGACGAAAGCGGACTTTGTTTGTACTCTTGTTGCGTCATTGTGTAGCTCAAATCCATACGAGATCTACCGTAGCTGTATCCAATACCACCGCTGTACGATGTCATGTCTCCGATAAACTGTACGGTTTTGTATGGACTGGTTATGTTTCGATAACCTGCACGCAAACTCCATTGATCCAAACGAACTTCTCCACCTATTCTCAAATCGTGCGAAGTAGTCATTTCTTGTTTGAAATAATTGTTCAACGCTCCAAAAACTCCGCTATTTTCAGCAAATTTCATTTTGCTGTAATCTTTCATTTGATAATCTACCGAAAGCAATCCTACTTTTCCGAAAATGTACGATGCACTTGCTGTCCAAGAGCTTGGGGTACGGAATCTATACGGCTCATAAACCGTCAAGATATTCGGATCAACTTCTACGCCTTTTTCTACACCAGATTCAAAGTATCTTGCACCCAAGTTTTGTTGAAACTCATCTGTCATTTCTTTCCAAATTGGTGACTGATACGATACACCCACTCTCAATTCTTTTGTGACTTTAGCAATAGCACCTGCTTGCAAAGACACTCCTGTTCCGTAGGTATGCATGTAGTTATTGAACTCAAATGCCTTTACTCCAGAGGTTACAGACGAAAGATTTCTTTCTAAAAAGCTACTCATTCGCTCGTTTTTGAAACTGTGTAAGTTCAAATTGGCTCCTAAATAGAATTTTTTGTTGATTTCAGTTGCCAAGTTAAACGAAACTTTACCATGGTATCCTTTCGTTGTCACTTTATTGGTTTGTTCCAAGCTACTTCCTGGTTGTAAATTAGATGAGTAGCCACCACCATTTACCTTGTTGATTAAATACCCTTGATATCCTAAAAGGGCTTGTTGTGATGCAAAACCATTAGGTTGACTATTGAAAAAATCATACAAATAATCAAGAGTTTCTCCTGGTCGTAGGTTTACATTATCATGAGGTATTGCGCCACCGTTGAATCCGTTGTTTGCTTGGTCTAAGAAATATTCGATACCCGATTCGCTGTTTAGACCTTTTGCATAAGTACGCGTGTTATAATTTTGAATGTTTTGATACGACAACCCCCAAGTAGTTTTGGTAATTCCGTTTGATTTGTTGTTATCAATTACATTTACAAAACCTACATTTGGCATATTAAAGCTCGTTTTACCGTCTTTTGTCATATTACCATTTAGAGTATTTTCGGCATTTGAACTCGTCAAATTTCCTGAAATTGAAAAGTGGTTATAGTTAAACATTGCACCACCTGCTGGATTTATCGACATAGCCGAAAGGTCTGCACCCAACGATCCCATAGAACCTCCTAAGGCTTGAAATCTAGCCGAACCATTGAGTTGTTCTCCAGAAAGCTGAACATAAGTTTCTGGTAATATCTCTTGTGCCATCATAGGTGTACCCATTAAAAGAGATAAAGGAATTATTATTTTTTTCATTGTATGTTATCTTTTAGATTGATTATCTTCTTCCACTTGAACCCATAGAGCGTCCTCCGCCCATACTTCCACCAAAACTTCTTGATGAGGTAGAACTTCTGCTACTGATTCTCGAGCCACTGTTGGTTGATGTACGCGTAGTATTGTAGTTGCGAGAATCGTTGGTTCTTCTCACATTGTCGTTACTACGAGTACTCTGACGACTTGTAGAATAATCCGAAACACGAGTAGTCATACGAGCAGTAGAGATGTTTCGTGTATTGGCGAGTGTAGAGTTGCTAATCGTACGGTGAGGATTTCTGCTGATTGTCGAGCGATTGGCAGGCGTAATCGTACGCGTCGTAGCCGATCTTCTTGTCGTAGCATACGAAACATTGTTGTTGTGATAGTATCCATAGGTAGGATAGTACCAACCTGTCCAACCGTAGTTGTATCCCAAATACGGATAATGCCAACTACCCCAACCGTAATTCCAACTCCAAAATGAGTTGTGCCATCCCCAATTGTAATGCCAATGAGGGAAAAAAGCCATATGGTTGTAAAAAGGAGCGTGGTTTAAAATCACTGTTTGCGAAACATCTTCTCCCCACGGAGCGGCTCCACCTTGATATGACGAATAGTCATCAATGTTGGTAAAGTGTTCTGCATCAATATTTTTTTCTTCAAAATATTTTGAATAATAATCTTTGTTGAAATGTGTTTGTTGAGGAAGTTGTCTTTCACTGTTATACACTCCATCCGTATCTACGTATTGCTGAGTAGAACTACAAGATGTAAGGACTAATCCAGTGGAAATCACTCCCAAAAACATAAGTTTTTTTATCGAATGTAAGCCTTTTGTTTTCATAATTTCCTATTTTTTATTGTAAGCACGACAAAATTAAGTATTTTTGTAGCGAAATTATCTTGATTTTTCAAAATTGTATGAAATTTAATAATTTTTGTAAATTTCATTTATTGAAGTTATTTCAACTTTTAATTTTAGTTCACTCATTTTAGATTAGAAAAATCTGTGTAAATCACTGAAATTAGCGTGAGAAATAAAGCAAGATGACCTCTTAAAATAAAACAAAATCAGTTTTTTCAATACAGTTAAAAATAAAATTAAAATAAGAACGCTATCTTTTGATAGAAGAAAACAAAATTTATACCAAAAATATATATAAAATGAGTAAAAATATCACAAAGAGAGCCGAAGATTATTCCAAATGGTATAATGAATTGGTGGTAAAAGCAGATTTGGCGGAAAACTCAGGAGTGAGAGGATGTATGGTAATCAAGCCGTACGGATATGCAATCTGGGAAAAATTGCAAGCAGAATTGGACAAAAGATTTAAAGAAACAGGTCATAGCAATGCCTATTTCCCATTGTTTGTTCCCAAAAGTTTATTTGAAGCTGAGGAAAAAAACGCTGAAGGATTTGCAAAAGAATGTGCTGTTGTTACCCATTATCGTTTGAAAAACGACCCAAATCAACCTGGGAAATTGATGGTCGATCCAGAGGCAAAATTGGAAGAAGAATTGGTGGTGCGTCCTACTTCTGAGGCTATTATTTGGAGTACATACAAAAACTGGATTCAATCGTACAGAGATTTGCCTATTTTGATTAATCAATGGGCAAATGTGGTGCGTTGGGAAATGCGTACGCGTTTGTTTTTGAGAACGGCAGAGTTTTTGTGGCAAGAAGGTCATACGGCTCATGCTACCAAAGAAGAAGCAATTGCAGAGGCAAAACAAATGCAAGAAGTTTACGAAGAGGTAGTGAAAAATATTATGGCAATTCCTGTTGTTAAAGGGTACAAATCTGAATCTGAGCGATTTGCTGGTGCCGATGATACCTATACTATCGAGGCGTTGATGCAAGACGGAAAGGCATTACAAGCTGGAACTTCGCATTTCTTGGGGCAAAATTTTGCCAAAGCATTTGATGTGAAATTCGTAAACAACGAAGGAAAACAAGAATTCGTTTGGGCTACTTCGTGGGGAGTTTCTACTCGATTGATGGGAGCGTTGATTATGACACATTCAGACGATCAAGGATTGGTATTGCCTCCAAAGTTGGCTCCAATTCAGGTGGTGATTGTACCTATTTATAAATCGGAGGAAGAATTGAAAGAAATTGGAAATTTTGCCGACGAATTGATTAAAGAATTCAAAGCAAAAGGAATTTCTGTAAAATTTGACGACAGAGATACCCAAAGACCAGGTTTTAAATTTGCTGAGTGGGAGTTGAAAGGTGTGCCAGTGCGTATTGCTGTCGGAGCAAGAGATATGCAAAACAAAACGGTAGAATTGGCAAGACGCGACAACCAAACGAAAGAAGTGGTTACTCAAGAAGGATTGGCTACTACAGTAGAAAATTTGTTAGAAGAAATTCAAAACAATTTGTACAAAAAAGCGTTGGATTTCAGAAACGAACATATCACAGAAGTAAATTCGTTTGAAGAATTTAAAGAAGTTTTGGAAACCAAAGGCGGATTCCTTTCAGCACACTGGGACGGAACGCCAGAAACCGAAGAAAAAATCCAAGAATTGACCAAAGCCACCATTCGTTGCATCCCTATGGATAGAAAAGAGGAAGATGGCGTTTGTGTTTTTACAGGAAAACCATCAAAAGGTAGAGTGCTTTTTGCGAAAGCGTATTAATCAGATTGAGAGATTGCGAAGCAACTAAATTTATGAAATACAATGAATAAATTACTATTTGCATGTAGTGCATTGGCATTTGTAATGTCGTGTGCAGTAAACCCATTGACGGGAAAAAGACAGTTAGCCTTATCAAGTGAGACAGAGTTGTTGCCTGTATCATTTCAACAATACAACGAATTTTTAGGTTCAAGCAAGGTAGTAAAAGGTACTGCTGATGCTCAGTTGGTTGAAAAAGTAGGAAACAACATCAAAAATGCTGCGGTAAAATGGATGAACTCTAAAGGTATGGGAGTAAACATCAAAGACTATCAGTGGCAATATACATTGGTGGAAGACAAAGCCGTAAACGCTTGGTGTATGCCAGGTGGAAAGATTGCGGTTTTCACGGGGATTTTACCTGTAACTAAAAACGAATCTGGTTTGGCTACAGTAATGGGACACGAAGTAGCTCACGCCTTATTGGCTCACTCTCGTAGTAGAATCGATGCTGCAAAAGTACAGTTGTTTGGAGCACAAATCTTAGGAGCAGTAACTGCCAATTCAAAAGAGGTGGTTCAAAGAGCTACACAAATGGCATATGGTGTAGGTTCTGGATTGGGATCATTGGCGTATGGTAGAAATCACGAATTAGAAGCCGACCATTTAGGATTGATTTTAATGGCAATTGCTGGCTACAATCCAGATACAGCGGTTCCATTTTGGGAAAGAATGTCTCAAACAGGTGGAGCTAAAACTTTTGAGTTTTTGAGTACTCACCCAAGTCATTCGACTCGTATTAGAGAAATTCAAAAATTATTGCCAAAAGCAAAATCTGAGGCAAAACAATTTGGAGTGAATTTGAAATAAAAAAAAGAGGCTAATGCCTCTTTTTTTATAGTCTATTTATCGCATCATCATTAATCGTTTCTTGGCGTTTGTCTTTAAACGATTTTCCAACAAATGTATAGCGAACTTGGAAACCTACATTTCTGTTGTCGTAATATGAGCTTGAAACCATAAAAATAATTATCAACCAAAGTATTCGTTTTTACACGATTCCCTTTGAAAATGTCCTTTGCATATATTGTAAATTGGAAATTTTTGTGTTTTTTCATCAGATTAATAGATGAATTGTATTTGCTGTGATGCTTCAACAATCCGTCTTTGAATGTAGGAGTGTATTGGAAAAATACATACGCCGTAAAATCTTTCCCCAAGTTGATATTGTTGTGAATATTGAAAAATATCATCGGCGAAGATGGTTTTATATCGTACGATTTGTCCCATACATTGATGTGAGCCAAGAAAATTCCCGGTCTGAAATTCCATTTTCTGTTGAAAAAACGTTCGTTGTACTCTGTGTTGAGATAGGTGTAATTGATGTGTTTGAAATTTTTGTAAGTTGTTACAATATTTCCGTTGTCTTCTTCAAAAAATCTTGAAATAAAATTATTGTTGTAAACACTTGCGAGCGAAAATGTAAATTTGTTGTACATCAATTCATAAGACAACTCATAATTGAGAGAAGGCTTAATGTCTTTATCTCCAGCGGTATAAATAATGTCTTCGCTAATACTTTGAAATGGATTGATATAACTGTAATTAGGTCTTGAAATCGTTTTACGAAATGCCAATGAATGATACGATTTTTCATTGTTCCAATAATACCCAATGTTATACAACAAATTGGTGTAGTTTTTTGTATCGGAAAACTCTTGATTCAACGCACTGTTTTTGAAGCTATAATCCGCAAAAGTACTTTCGCTGCGAATACCCAATGAAAGTGTTTTGTTTTCTGCCAATTCTACCGAATGATTGGCATAGAAAGACAATACTTTTTCATTGTAATAAAAAGGCGAATCTATCGAGTTGTTAGCTGTAAACAATCGATTTTCATTGCTTTGTTTGATGCTATGAAAACGCGAGCCAAAATCTGTTTGTCCCCATTTGTTTTGATTGGTAAAATCGGCAAAACCAATGAGAATAGGTGTGAAATTTTCTGTTTTTTGCTGTTGATTTACCCCTTCCAGTACATTAAGATTGTCTTTAGAATTACTGAAAACTTGGTAACTACCCATTTTCATAGACAATTTATCCGAAAATTTTGATTTCCAGATTTGAGAAAATTGATACGACAAACCATTTGATTGACTGATAGTTTTTCTATCGCCAAAATCTGCGGTCATTTTACCTTGGCTGGTATTGTTGTCAAAAGATACATTTCCTGTAAAATGAAAGTCGTTTTTTTCGTTCTCTTGAAACGACACACGCAAATTTGCATCGTGGTCTCGATTTTCTATTTGAGTATGAGTTTTAAAGCGTTGCCAATCGTTGATCGTTGTGAAAATATCTGTATTTGAGTGTAGATGTGTATTTCCGTAGTTGAAATTATAGCCCGTATATACAAACCATTTGTTGATGTTTTGCGAAAAAGTACCACCCGAACTCAAGGACGGTTTTGTAGCTACCCATTGAGAAGAATAAGCCGATAATTTGTATTGTTGAGTAGGTTGTTTTAATACTATGTTGATTACCGCCTGTACGCTAGAATCGTACATTGCCCCAGGGTTGGTGGTCATTTCTACCTTTTTCAAGTCGGCAGGATCCATGTTTTTTAGGAAAGTTTCCAATTCCGAACTGCTCATTTCTGTACGAATACCATTGATTTCCACGATAGCCGATTTGTGGTTGATTTTCAAGGCTTCGTTGTCTTGCACATGCAATAGCGGAATGTTTTTCAGTCCGTCCCAAGTGGTAGGAAAATCTTTGAAATTCGTACCTTGCAAATCCACTTCGTATTTACTCGCTTTTTGTGTAAGTTTTATAGACCTCTGAAAGTCGATAATGATAGTGTTGAGTTCTTCCGCAGTGTCTTTCGTGTCTTCTTCGTTTGTAGTTAGTAAATCTGATGTTTGTTTAGAAACCGCAGGAATGCTATCGTTCTGAGCTGTTGCGTAAAAACCAAGTCCCAACAGCGTATACGTTAAAAGAAATTTGTTTTTCATGCTTTATTTTGATTTACCTATTAGTAGAGGAGTTGTTGGATTTGTTACACCCCAAGCTAAAAAAAACTTGGGGTGTTGTAAAAAAATTAATTTAGAGTAACCAATTCACCGTTTTTCATGATGTAATCAGTCTGATGAGGTTGTAAACGAGTTGTGTAATAATCTGAATCATAAGGGTTGAGTTTTACTTGTTGGTTTTCGTTAATATAAATATCAATGGTAACATTACCAGGGTATTCGTCATCATCGTATCCGTCAAAATCAAAGGCAATGTATTTGTCTAATTTCAAGGTGTTTTCAGTATAATCATAAGAATATGGTTTGGTTTGTTTTAGAGCAAATTTCACCTTAACTTTTGTTAGATTTCGACTTTTCTTTTGCAATGCTTTTACATCGTACCTGTTTTCTGTAATTGACACATAAGGAGCCTCTTCTGTTTGATGAAAATTGATTTTTACATTGTCGTTGTATTCATAATTATCATCGTTTTCATTGTCAAGTAATTGAATATTGAGTGGCTGTTCCTTATCAGCATCTATTGTAAAACTTTTTTGTTCGATTTTACTTGTTTTGGTAAAAACATCGTGGTACTCCCTTCTGTAAGTATCAATAGAAGTTTTTAGCAACAATGCTGAAAAAATAAACAATCCTATCCAAAGGATAATCGAAGCCAACGTCCATTTTCCTGAAATTCTAAAATTCCCATTAATTAGCTTGATTCCCAATAATAAAATCCAAACTGCTGGAAGTAATGCAGTAATAGCAAAAATAATAGCAGCTATGGATGGTGACAATGAAAAGACTTCATTGTTGATAAATTCTTCGTTGTTTGCATTGTAGTCTAACAGGAACGCAAATATTCCTGCAATTACTCCAAAAATGTAAAATACACTTAGCAAAACAGTAAAAACTCCTGCGATTTTTTTCAAAACATTCAAAAATTCACTACTTTTTTCTTTGCCAATTTCAATATACTTTCCCATGCTGTTTTTTACCTCTTCGCTAATGTTGTCAAGGTTGACAGGCACTCCTTTCATTTCTAAAATTTGCGAGGGAGTTACCGCCTTGGGAATGATCAACCACAACAACGGATAAACCAAAATAGACAAACCGAGGAAGAAAACTGAAACCAAAACTATCAGTCGAATCCACACGGGGTCTATGCCAAAATAGTGTCCCATACCCGAACAAACCCCTCCTAATACACGAGAATGACCGTCGCGGTACAATTTTTTTCTTTTGATTTGTTCAAAGGTGTTTTCTGTTTGGTTTTGAGTAGTTTGAGATTGGGTGTTATCGGTTTCGTTGCCCAATGCATAATCTTCAGGTTGTCCCATTACCGAAATGATATAGTCCACATCTTCGTCTGTAATTGTGTGAAGATTTTCGTTGTATCTTTCAAAGAACAATTCCGAAATTCGGTCTTCGATGTCGTTGATGATTTCCTCTTTGCCTTCGTTGTCCAACGAGTTTTTTACAGCATTGAGGTAGGTGTCCAATTTTGTAAAAGCAGATTCTTCAATGTGAAAAAATTGCTTTCCGAGTGTGATAGATATAGTCTTTTTCATGATGCTTTAGTTTTTAGTAATTTGATGTACGGCATTTGCCAATTCGTTCCAAGTAATTTCGAGTTCTTTCAAAAAATCATCACCTTTTTCGGTGAGAGCGTAATACTTTCTCGGAGGTCCCGATGAGGATTCTTCCCAACGGTAACTCAACAATTCGTCGTTTTTCAATCGCGTTAGTAGGGGATATACTGTGCCTTCTACCACCACCAACTTTCCTTCTTTCAATGCGTCTAAAATTTCTGAAGTATAGCAGTCTTGTTTTTTCAAAATCGATAGTATGCAAAACTCCAAAATTCCTTTTCGCATTTGTGCTTTGGTGTTTTCTATATTCATCTGATTATTATTTTATATGGCAAAGATATGGTAAAAAGATAGTACTATGCAATGCAAGGTATTAATATTTAATAAATAATTAACATATTTGTTTTTTTACTAATCTTTTGTTATTGAGGTTATCTCGACTTTTAAATTTTGGTTTTATTTCACGCTGATAAAAATAGATTTATATAATTTTTATTTCTGATTTGATTTTCGCTGATGTTTTTTTGATTTATCAAAAAAACAAAATTTGTGGTAATCTGCTTTAAAACGTAGGTTTAATCGTTTTTAAGAACCATTTTCTTATATCTTTTTAGAAGAAAATCTGTGATTATGAGCGTTACTTTCAGGCACCCTCTCAGTAGAGGGGAAATGCGTGAGAAAAAAAAGTCAAGATGAATTCAGTAATTTTAAAGAACGATTGATGTTAGCCGTTGAAAAATTAATTTTGTTAATTATTTTTACGAAAGTTAAAAAGTTATTTCAATGATGAAAAAATACGATTACAAAAACAGAATTACAGCCGAAGAATTTTATAAGTATAAAGAGCGATTGCAAAGTGATAAAGATTTTACATTGATTCCAGTAGAGAAATCTGCTTGGGAAGAACATAAAACTTCGCTTCTTGTTGCTATATTTTTAATTCCTGTGGCACTGGTTGGATTACTTTTGATAAAAAATGCAATTGAAGAGATGTTGGACTATCAGTTGTATGTGGTCGAAAAGAAAAAATATTTTCAATTGATGAAATATTTTATCTTAAAAAGTGAAACTTACGAAGAATTTGTAAAAGAGTTTTACGAAGGAGTTGTTGAAATGGTGTGAAAAAAAATGAGATGTCTGTAAAGTAAATTATTAAAATTATTTGTCATTTCGACGAAAGAATAAATCTTTACAAATCAGTAATATAAAAAGATTACTTCATCAGATAGACAGAAAACCTACTTTTCAGACATCCAGTATATTTTAAAAAAGTTTATACATCGTCAAAATCTACATAGATTTCATCCGAAATCACATATGACTGACATGCTAAAAGCAATCCTTCTTCGATTTCATCTTCCGACAAGATATGGTTTACTTTCATCATCGCCGAACCTTTACTTGACTTACACATGCATGAACTGCAAATTCCACCTTGGCACGAATACGGAGCGTCGATGCCGTTTTTCAAAGCAGCGGTAAGGATATCCGTATTACGATCCATTTCAAACGAAGATTCTACACCATCGACCAATACCGTTACTTTTACCGTACCTTTGGCTTCAATCGTATCTTCGGCTGCTGCGGTATAAAACAATTCGTAGTGAATTTGTTCTTCATTTACTTTGTTTTCAACCAGAGCCTCTTTTACATGCATTATCATTTCTTCTGGGCCACAGATGAAAAATTCATCCACTTTTTTATCACTTTGTTTTGCTAAAAACACAAAATTGATGGTTGATCGACCGATTCTGCCATTCAATGCCTCCTGTACGATTTCTTTTGAATAGGTTTGATACACAAACAATCTATTGGGATATTGTGCCTTTAATTCTTGTATTTCGTTGTGATAAATCGTGTCAACAACCGTTTTATTTCCATAAATCAAGATAAATTTTTTATTTTCATTTTGCAATATATCTTTAGCCAAAGAAATAATCGGTGTGATACCACTACCTGATGCAATTCCTGCAATGATTTTAGCCTCTTTGTTTTCCAAGAAAAATTTTCCCTCAGGAATAGACACCTCGATTTCGTCGCCAATTTTCAATTCATTTACAGCAAAATTTGAAAATATCCCGTTTTCGATAGCTTTAACTACAATTCTAAAATCATTTTCATGTGGAGCCGAACTAATCGAATACGACCTTCTGATTTCTTCTCCATTGATAAAAGTTTTCAAGTTTACATATTGTCCCGCTTCAAATTTGAAATCGTTTTTCAACTCGTTGGGAATGTCAAATGCAATCGAAACCGCTTGAGGAGTTTCTTGTTTTTTGTCGATTATTTTTAGTTTGTGAAATACCATTTGAGTAAAATTTTGGGCAAAAATACTACATTTAAGTTGCATTTTTACTAATAATTATCATACCTTTCCCATTTATTTCAAAAAAAGTTGATTTTCATATGATAAAATTTCAATTATACAAAGGATGCATCAGTACATTATTGTTGATTTTGTTGGAACGACACGGCAAAATGTATGGTTATGAAATTGTTGTAAAAGTAAAAGAAATGACTCAAGGAGATTTGAACATTACCGAGGGAGCGTTGTATCCTGCGTTACACAAATTGAAAGAAGAAGGTTTTTTGCAAGATGAAAATTACTTCGTAGATGGCAGATTGCGAAAATATTACGAATTGACTATGCAAGGAGAAAAAGAAGTACTCATTCGTATAGAGGAGTTGTCAAATTTTATACGAAATCTTCAGCAGTTTATTTAAAAATTCTATTCTCATAATTCCGTTCATACTGAAAAACACATCGTTTGTACATTTTATTTTGTTATGATTTTTTTTTCTTTGCGAAAAATTAAAAGCTAAATAGCTGTATAAAAATGTTTAATTAAAATAATTTGTTAAATGAAATCAAAAGAAATTGCTTATGTATTGTGGCTTTTAGGAATTTTTGGAGTTTTAGGTTTGCACATATTTTATTTTGGAAAAATTGGAATAGGACTTTTGTGGCTTTTCACAGGAGGAGTTTTAGGTGTAGGGTTGTTGATTGATTTGTTTACTTTAGGTTCGCAGTTAGATCAATACAATACTCAAGAAGAATTAAAAACTCTTAGAGCTAAGGCTACAGAAACTGCAAGAACGGTTGCTAATAGTGTAAATCATAACTTGAATCAACAATAAAAAATGGTTCTAATAGAACCATAAAACAAACTCTGTCAAAGTTTACTATTTTAGTAGTTTTGACGGATTTTTTTATTATCTCTTCTCTCTAAGCATTTTTTATATGACATTAGTAATTGAGTTTGATAAAAAACCTTTATTTTTGTAGCTAAAATTTTAATAATATGCAACTTTCAGAAAAATATAATCCTTTAGATACCGAACAAAAATGGTACAACTACTGGTTGGACAACAAATATTTTAAATCTACTCCCGACCATAGACCCCCATACACTATTGTAATTCCACCTCCTAATGTTACGGGGATTCTCCATATGGGGCATATGCTCAATAATACTATTCAGGATGTACTCGTACGCCGTGCCAGAATGCAAGGCTTCAATGCTTGTTGGGTACCTGGGACTGACCACGCTTCCATTGCTACCGAAGCAAAAGTAGTAGCAAAATTGAAAGGCGAAGGTATCAATAAATCCGATATTACTCGTGAGGAATTCCTAAAACACGCTTGGGAATGGACGCACAAATACGGTGGGACGATCTTGGAACAATTGAAAAAACTCGGTTGCTCGTGCGATTGGGACAGGACCCGTTTTACTATGGAACCGAAATTGTCCGAGCAAGTGATTAAGTCGTTTGTAGATTTGTACAACAAAGGATTGATTTATAGAGGGTACCGCATGGTCAATTGGGATCCGGAAGCCAAAACCAATATTTCCGATGAAGAAGTAATCTTCAAAGAGCAAAACGGAAAATTGTATTTCTTAAAATATCAAATCGAAGATTCGGAAGAATTCCTTACTGTAGCTACCACGCGTCCCGAAACGATTTTTGGCGATGTGGCGGTTTGCATCAATCCCAATGACGAACGCTATGCCCATCTGAAAGGGAAAAAGGTCATCGTACCGATTGTCAATCGTGTGATTCCGATTATCGAAGATGAATATATAGACATTGAGTTTGGAACGGGAGTATTGAAAATTACACCAGCACATGATATTGCCGACTATGAAATCGGGCAAAAACATAATTTGCAAATTATTGATTCCTTAGATGACGATGGAAATCTAAACGAACATGGTATGCACTATGCTGGGAAAAATAGATTCGTGGTTCGCAAGGAAATCGCCAAAGAGTTGGAAGAAAAGGGCTTATTACTCAAAGCCGAAGATTATGTGAACAGAGTAGGAACTTCAGAGCGAACAGGAGCGGTGATTGAGCCCAAAATCTCTCAACAATGGTTTTTGAAAATGGCTGAAATTGCCAAACCAGCACTTGATGTGGTGATGAACGATGAGGTAAAATTTCATCCCGAAAAATTCAAAAACACCTACAAACACTGGATGGAAAACATCCGCGACTGGAATATTTCTCGCCAACTGTGGTGGGGACAGCAAATCCCAGCCTATTATATATCCTTTTCCGACCCTTCCGAAGGAAAGGAGTTTGAAGGCAAGTATGTCGTTGCTGAAAATGAGGAAAAAGCAAGGGAATTAGCCCTCGAAAAATTCCCCTCCTTGGGAGGGGTTAGGGGAGGATTCTACCTTCGTCAAGACGAAGACGCCCTCGATACTTGGTTCTCCTCTTGGTTGTGGCCAATGTCGGTATTCGACGGACTTTTGGACCCTGAAAACAAAGACATCAATTACTATTACCCAACCGCCGATTTGGTGACGGGGCCCGATATTATTTTCTTTTGGGTAGCCCGTATGATTATGGCAGGATTGGAGTGGAAAGGCAAAGTGCCGTTTAAAAATGTGTATTTCACGGGAATCGTTCGCGACAAGCAAAGACGCAAAATGTCTAAATCTTTAGGGAACTCTCCAGACCCTATCGAGCTGATGGACAAATACGGAGCCGATGGTGTAAGGGTAGGAATTTTGTTGAGCTCTGCCGCTGGAAACGACTTGCTGTTTGACGAAGATTTGATGCTTCAAGGACGAAATTTCGCTACGAAAATTTGGAATGCTTACCGCCTCACACAAGGGTGGAACAAAGAGCAAAAACCAATGGGCGAAGCGGAAAAACAAACTATTGAGTGGTTCGGTAATCAGTTGGATA
This sequence comes from Capnocytophaga sp. ARDL2, assembly GCF_041530365.1. Classification (NCBI taxonomy): domain Bacteria; kingdom Pseudomonadati; phylum Bacteroidota; class Flavobacteriia; order Flavobacteriales; family Flavobacteriaceae; genus Capnocytophaga; species Capnocytophaga sp. ARDL2. Next base: position 2,413,116 of record NZ_CP168034.1, on the reverse strand, counting down.
AAACCATTGCAGAAATCAATGAGCAATTTGAAAAATTCAGAATTTCCGATGCGTTGCACCTCATCTATAAGTTGATTTGGGACGATTTCTGTGCGTGGTATTTGGAGGCTGTAAAACCAAATTATGGCGAGGCTATTTCGCAAGAAGTGTATGATAAAACCATGTATTTCTTTGGTGAGCTGATGAAATTATTACATCCGTTTATGCCGTTCTTGACCGAAGAATTGTGGCAAAATATGGCAGAACGCACGCATGAAGAGGCTCTAGTCATTGCCCAACAGAAAACAGCCGAGGCCTTTGACTCAAAAGCGATTGAGGCTTTTGCCTTTGCCCAAGAACTCATTTCCGGTGTGAGAAACTACCGCCAAAGCAAAGGGATTTCGCCAAGGGAAGCCGTAGAAATCTACACCAATGCTACAGCGTTTGAAAACGAAGCCGTGATACAAAAATTGGCCAATGTTTCAGCCGTACATTTCTCAGCGAAAACCGATAAGCCGAGTTTTACTTTCCTTGTAGGAGCAACAGAAATTTCCATTCCACTCAGTGAAAACCTCGATTTGGCGGAAGAGAAAAAGAAAACCGAAGAGGAACTCAACTACCTCAAAGGCTTCTTGGTTTCAGTAGAGAAAAAGTTGAGCAACGAGAAATTCGTAGCCAACGCCAAACCCGAAATCGTAGAAAACGAACGCAAAAAGCAAAAAGACGCCCAAGAGAAAATTGCCTTGTTAGAGGAGAAGTTGGCGAGCTTATAAATAACAGATTTTAAAATTTGAATACCGTGTAAGGCGGGACAGGAATGAGGTAATATAATGTTACCTCATTTTTATTTCTTAATTTTTTGATAATGAAATAAATTTAACTATATTTACGAAATTCAAACATTGAAACCGTTATGTTAGTAAAAATATTCGGAAGTGCGGTGTTTGGAATAAATGCCACTTCCATAACAATCGAAGTAAATATAGATAAAGGGGTAGGTTACCATTTAGTAGGCTTGCCTGATAGTGCCATTAAAGAATCCAGCTATCGAATAGCAGCCGCTTTGTCCAATGTTGGCTATCAACTTCCAGTAAAAAAAATAATCATCAACATGGCACCCGCCGATTTGAGAAAAGAAGGTTCAGCTTATGATTTGTCCATCGCGATGGGAATATTATCTGCAACTCGACAAATCAAAGAAGATGATTTTTCAGAATGTGTGATTATGGGTGAGTTGTCTTTGGATGGAACAGTTCAACCTATAAAAGGAGCTTTACCAATTGCCATTCAAGCAAAAGAAGATGGATTTAAACATATTTTTTTACCTAAGGCGAATGAGTGCGAAGCAGCTATCGTTGATGGTATTAATGTGTACGGAGTAGAAAATATTTTGGATTTAATCAATCATTTTGAAGGAGGAGCAAATATAGAACCTACAGTATTGAATCAAGAAGAATTGTTTCAAATAGAAGATGATTTTGCAACCTTAGATTTTTCGGAAGTAAAAGGTCAAGACAATATCAAAAGGGCAATGGAAATTGCCGCAGCAGGTGGACATAATATCCTGTTGATAGGACCTCCAGGATCTGGAAAAACCATGATCGCAAAACGTATTCCAAGTATTTTGCCTCCTATGACTTTAGAAGAATCCTTGGAAACTACTAAAATACATAGTATAGTAGGGAAAGCTCAAAACATCGGTTTGATCAAAAAAAGACCTTTTCGTTCACCACATCACACGGCTTCGTCTGTTTCTTTGGTAGGAGGAGGGAGTTATCCTCAGCCGGGAGAAATCTCTTTGGCACATAATGGTGTGTTGTTTTTAGACGAATTGCCCGAGTTTAAACGCGAAGTGTTGGAAGTAATGCGTCAGCCGTTAGAGGATAGAGAAGTAACAATTTCGAGAGCAAAGTTCACTGTTTCCTATCCATCATCGTTTATGTTGGTAGCAAGTATGAACCCAAGTCCCAGTGGATATTTTACAGATGAAAAAGGACTGTCGCAATCGACACCTCAAGAGATGGCACGTTATCTAAATAAAATTTCAGGGCCATTGCTCGATAGGATAGATTTGCATATTGAAGTAAATCCTGTGCCTTTTGAAAAGTTGGCTGAAATTTCCGCATCAGAAAGTAGTGAGTCGATCAGACAACGAGTAATCAATGCAAGAAAAATTCAATCCGAACGATTTGCACCTTACAAAGGCATTCATTACAATGCACAGCTCAATAATAAATTGATGAAAATGTTTTGTGTGTTAAACGACGAATCTTTAGGGTTATTAAAAATAGCTATGAATAAGTTACAATTGTCAGCCAGAGCCTATGACCGAATATTGAAAGTATCACGGACTATTGCAGATTTAGACAATTCACAAGATATTCAACCTCATCATATTTCAGAGGCAATTCAATACCGAAGTTTAGATAGAGAAGGGTGGATTCGGTAAAAATCCATTGTATATTTTTGATAGATTGGAGAGAAATGAGTAATTTAGCCGAATTAATTGAAAGAAATTAGAAAAAATAAATCTTATGTCTTACGATATCGTAATTTTAGGTAGTGGACCAGGAGGTTATGTAACCGCTATTCGTGCTTCACAATTGGGCTTTAAAGTAGCCGTAGTAGAAAAAGAAAATTTAGGAGGAATCTGTTTAAACTGGGGATGTATTCCTACAAAAGCTTTGTTGAAATCTGCACAAGTGTTTGATTATTTAAAACATGCTTCTGATTATGGTTTGACAATCAACGGTTCGGTTGATAAAGATTTCAACGCTGTAATTGCTCGTTCGCGTTCTGTTGCAGAAGGAATGAGCAAAGGTGTTCAATTCTTGATGAAAAAAAACAAAATCGAAGTAATTGACGGTTTTGGAAAAGTATTACCAGGTAAAAAAGTTGAAGTAACTAAAGGTGACGGTACAAAATCAGAAATTTCTGCACAACATATTATCATAGCAACAGGAGCACGTTCTCGTGAGTTGCCAAACTTGCCACAAGACGGTAAAAAAGTAATCGGATACCGTCAAGCGATGACTTTGCCAGAGCAACCAAAGAAAATGATTGTAGTAGGTTCTGGAGCTATCGGAGTGGAATTTGCACATTTCTACAACTCAATGGGTACAGAGGTTACGATTGTTGAGTTTATGCCAAATATTGTACCTGTAGAAGACGAAGATGTATCAAAACAATTTGAGCGTTCGTTGAAAAAAGCTGGTATTAACATTATGACTAATTCGTCAGTAGAAAAAGTAGATACAACAGGAGCAGGAGTAAAAGCTACTGTAAAAACAGCCAAAGGAGAAGAAATCTTGGAAGCAGATGTATTATTGTCGGCTGTAGGAATTAAGTCAAATATTGAAAACATTGGCTTGGAAGAAGTAGGAATCAATGTGGACAGAGATAAAATCTTAGTAGATGAATTTTATCAAACCAATGTGCCAGGATACTATGCTATTGGAGATGTAGTACCAGGACAAGCATTGGCCCATGTAGCATCAGCAGAAGGAATTTTGTGTGTGGAAAAAATCGCAGGATTGCATGTTGAGCCGTTGGATTATGGAAATATCCCAGGATGTACGTATGCAACTCCAGAAATCGCATCAGTAGGTTTGACAGAGAAAAAAGCGAAAGAAGCAGGGTACGAAATCAAAGTAGGAAAATTCCCGTTCTCTGCATCTGGAAAAGCAAAAGCCGCTGGAACACCAGACGGATTTGTAAAAGTTATCTTTGATGCAAAATACGGTGAATGGTTAGGTTGCCATATGATTGGAGCGGGAGTAACAGATATGATTGCAGAGGCTGTTGTAGCACGTAAATTAGAAACTACAGGTCACGAAATCTTGAAAGCTGTACACCCACACCCAACTATGAGTGAGGCGGTAATGGAAGCAGTAGCTGCGGCTTACGATGAAGTAATCCATTTATAATAAAAAAAAACTGTCGTAAATGCGACAGTTTTTTTATTGTGAAAAATATTTAAAATTAATTTGTTCTAAATAATATTTGTTTTTATATTTGCAAGGTAATTATGAATTACATGCGAGTAGTTACATATATTATTGTTGTTAGTTATTTTTAGTTTATTAAAAAGGGGGAATTACTTTGGTTTCCTCTTTTTTATTTTTATGTGATTATTTAAATTTGATTCTTAATAGAAACTATTTTTTTTAAATACATCAATAGGTAAATATTTATAATTTGAGAAAAGGACAGGAGTGTTGTATCTCATATAATTTATTAGGTTTTACAAAGGTAAATCATTCAATAAATCTTTTGAATTCAAAAAGAGGTATTAGTATTCGAAAGATTAGTTTATTGAAAAATGAAAAAGTACAAAGAAAATACCTAAAAAATCTTATAAAATATCTATTTGAAAATTAGGAGTTTGGGAAAATGAGGACTTTAAAAATGCAATAAAATCAAAAAAAATAGTAGAAAAAAGTTGTATCAATAAAAAACTGTTGTATATTTGCATCGAAATCAAAGTCGCCTCTGTAGCTCAGCTGGCTAGAGCAGCTGATTTGTAATCAGCAGGTCGTGGGTTCGAGTCCCTCCAGAGGCTCTGAAGATTCATTTAATTAAATGAGTTTTCGTTGTTCATAGTATTGATTTTTAAGGTTATGTTGCCTCTGTAGCTCAGCTGGCTAGAGCAGCTGATTTGTAATCAGCAGGTCGTGGGTTCGAGTCCCTCCAGAGGCTCTGAAGATTCATTTAATTAGATGAGTTTTCGTTGTTCATAGTATTGATTTTAAGGTTATGTTGCCTCTGTAGCTCAGCTGGCTAGAGCAGCTGATTTGTAATCAGCAGGTCGTGGGTTCGAGTCCCTCCAGAGGCTCTATTAGGTTCATTGATAAGGTGGATTTAATGTTTTCATAGTAATTGGTTTTTAAGGTTTTATTGCCTCTGTAGCTCAGCTGGCTAGAGCAGCTGATTTGTAATCAGCAGGTCGTGGGTTCAAGTCCCTCCAGAGGCTCTTAAACTGGAAGAAAGACATAGTGTAAACTATGTCTTTTTTTTGAACTATACTTTGAATTTGAAAAGTTTAAAGTTATAGTTTCTGATGCCTCGAGCAGCATTTTGGGTAAATTTTCTTGTCCTCAAGTCTACACTTGAGGATAGGAATAGTTTTTTCATGTTTCCAACGGAGTTAAATCTCAAAAAAAAATATGCAAGAGAGTATGTATGACTATCTAAAAAGGGATTTAGTGATGTTAAAATTCCACAATGCAACTCGAAGATTTGAGCAATGTGTAATCTAATACGTCAGCTTTGGGTAAATATCACAAATGTCTATATCCTGTACAAAATATGGTACTGATAAAAATATTGGTCGATTTATTTTATTTTCGAAACTTTAGTTAGAAAATAATAAAGTTGATTTTCAAGTTTTGGTAAAAAAATATTCCCAAATTGTTTGTAGAATAAAAAAAAAATTCGATATTTGCACTCTCTTTTCAGAGGAAGAAAAATGAAAGTTGGTTTTGGATATTTCAAAATATTTTTTATTTTTGCAAACTCAATGAAAATTGCTCCGTTCGTCTAGGGGTTAGGACGCCAGGTTTTCATCCTGGTAACAGGGGTTCGATTCCCCTACGGAGTACCAAAAAGTTTAGTAATATCTTTACAAAAATTACGCTCCGTTCGTCTAGGGGTTAGGACGCTAGGTTTTCATCCTGGTAACAGGGGTTCGATTCCCCTACGGAGTACCAAAAAGTTTAGTAATACTTTTCAAAAATTACGCTCCGTTCGTCTAGGGGTTAGGACGCCAGGTTTTCATCCTGGTAACAGGGGTTCGATTCCCCTACGGAGTACCAAAAAGTTTAGTAATATCTTTACAAAAATTACGCTCCGTTCGTCTAGGGGTCAGGACGCCAGGTTTTCATCCTGGTAACAGGGGTTCGATTCCCCTACGGAGTACCAAAAAGTTTAGTAATACTTTTCAAAAATTACGCTCCGTTCGTCTAGGGGTTAGGACGCCAGGTTTTCATCCTGGTAACAGGGGTTCGATTCCCCTACGGAGTACAAATTAGTTGTAAATAAGTTTTATAAAATAATGGTAAGTGTCTCGATCATTATTTTATTAGTTAAAACCAAAGTGATTGTTTACAATTGTGGGAGGTTTTTCTTTTTTAACTAATATTTTTATAATAATTATTACAATTAAAAAACGAATTAAAAAATGGCAAATCACAAGTCAGCTTTAAAAAGAATTAGAAGCAACGAGAAAAAAAGAGTATTAAACAAATACCAACACAAAACAACTCGTAACGCAATCAAAGCTCTTCGTTTGATCGAAGATAAAACAGAAGCAACTGCAAAATTGCTAGTAGTAACTTCAATGATTGACAAATTAGCTAAGAAAAACATCATCCACGCTAATAAAGCTTCTAACTTAAAGTCTAAATTGACAAAGCATGTAAATGCGTTGTAAGAACAAGACCAACAACTAAACAATATAAGCTCTCTTTATGAGAGCTTTTTTCGATTAAAGAAATGCAAAATTATGTCAGAAATTAGAAACATTGCCATTATCGCCCATGTTGACCACGGAAAAACAACTATGGTAGATAAAATTATGTACCATTGTCAATTGTTTAGAGAAAACGAAAACACAGGCGAATTGATTTTGGACAACAACGATATCGAAAGAGAACGCGGTATTACTATCGTGTCAAAGAATGTGTCGGTACAATATAAAGGAACAAAGATCAACATCATCGATACTCCCGGACACGCCGATTTTGGTGGAGAGGTAGAGCGAGTGCTCAATATGGCAGACGGTGTATTGTTGATTGTAGATGCTTTTGAAGGTCCAATGCCTCAAACGCGTTTCGTATTGCAAAAAGCTATCGAATTGGGATTGAAACCATGTGTGGTAATCAACAAAGTAGATAAAGAAAACTGTACACCGGACGATGTACACGACAAAGTATTTGACCTAATGTTTGAATTGGGTGCAGAAGAATGGCAATTGGATTTCCCAGTAGTGTATGGTTCGGCAAAAAACAACTGGATGAGTCCAGATTGGAAACAACCGACAGACTCTATGGAATCATTGTTGGAAATGGTTATCAACCATGTACCGGCAGCTAAGCAAAACGAAGGTACGCCTCAAATGTTGATTACTTCGTTGGATTATTCATCATTTACAGGTCGTATTGCCATTGGTCGTTTGCACCGTGGCGTATTGAAAGAAGGAATGAACATTTCTTTGATCAAACGCGAAGGTGGTGTAGTAAAATCAAAAATCAAAGAATTATATACTTTCGAAGGATTGGGTCGTAAGAAAGTAGAAGAAGTAAAAGCAGGAGACATCTGTGCGGTAGTAGGAATCGAAGGGTTTGAAATCGGAGATTGTATCGCAGATTTTGAAAATCCAGAAGGATTGGAAACTATTAAAATCGACGAGCCTACAATGAGTATGTTGTTTACAATCAACGATTCGCCATTCTTTGGAAAAGAAGGAAAATTTGTAACTTCTCGCCATATCAAAGAAAGATTGACCAAAGAATTGGAGAAAAATTTGGCATTGAGAGTGCAAGAAACAGATTCGGCTGATAAATTTATGGTATTTGGTCGCGGTGTATTGCACTTGTCGGTGTTGATTGAAACCATGAGAAGAGAAGGGTATGAATTGCAAATTGGTCAGCCACAGGTGATTATAAAGGAGATTGGCGGAGTAAAATGCGAGCCAGTTGAAGAATTGACCATTGATATTCCAGAAAATCTTTCAGGTAGAGCAGTAGAATTTGTAACCTTGAGAAAAGGAGAAATGTTGTCTATGGAGCCGAGAGGAGAACGCATGATTATCGTGTTCCACATTCCATCGAGAGGAATCATCGGATTGAGAAATCAATTATTGACAGCAACCGCAGGAGAGGCAATTATGTCGCACCGTTTTATCGAGTATCAACCCTACAAAGGAGAAATTGCAGGTCGTATCAATGGTTCTTTGATTTCTATGGAAAACGGAAAAGCTATTCCTTACTCAATTGACAAATTGCAAGAAAGAGGAAAATTCTTTATCGATCCAAATGAAGATGTTTACGAAGGACAAGTAATTGGAGAAAACTCTCGTGGAGATGATATGGTAGTAAATGTTACTAAAACCAAGAAATTGACCAATGTGCGTTCGTCTGGAGCCGATGACAAAGCGAGAATCGTACCAGCAATTAAGTTTTCATTGGAAGAAGCATTGGAATATATTCAAAAAGATGAATATGTAGAAGTTACGCCAAAATCATTGCGTTTGAGAAAAATTTTCCTAAGCGAAAACGATAGAAAACGAAACAAGATTGACTAATCAAAAAAATAACCCCACTGTCTGAGCGATAGTGGGGTTGTTATTTTATCAAAAACGCCATATAGAAAAGTCATCTTCATTATCATATAGAGGTCTTCTTTCCACATGATCTTTACTTTCTTCTTTGGTCAAATGCTTTTTTATAGTAATTTCTCCTTGATTATTTAGAATATAATCATTTTTGAAAAATGAATTTTATTATCTTTATAAAAGACCAAATCCCTATCATAAATAGTAGGATTTCTTTCTAAAGGAGTGATTATGAATCGAAAACCAAATTTTCTTTTGTTTTCAAAAAGGACCATTCCTCTTTTGATTTTTCTACCAATTCACTGTAACTATAATGCGTGAACAAACTTTTTTCATGAAATTTGATAATCAACAGTTTTTCTTTTTCAAATAGTTTTTCATCAATTTGAGAATTTATAAAAATAAGTACACTATCTTTTAAATCAGGATAAGGAATATCTTCGTAATTTGAAATATAATAATATTGAGTACAATAAGCTCTATAATGATCGTCTTTGCTTACATATTTATATTTTTATTAAAATCTTTGTCGATGTCAGTAAATTTAAGATTTCTTTTTTTAGAATACCCTATAAAAAATAAACAAGTGAAAAGGATGATTAAATATTTCATAATTAATGTTTTAAGTTAAAGAAAAGAATTTAAACTTAAAATTAGATCCATTTAGATGAAATGATTATTCAAAGTTAAAAATTTTATCAATTGATTTTATATTGGTTATATGCTAATTGGTTTGATAAAAACTGAAACTATTTTTATGATAAAACAGATCTAATTGTGTGAAAACAGTATTTTTACTGTGAAAAAATCCGTATTTTTGGGAAAATTTTTTCAATGAAAATTCAAATTCCTTATACTTCGACGGGTTATTTTTCTTCTTTGATGATTGATTATTTACAACAAAATAGTCGATTGAAATCACTGTATCATCGTTTTCCTACATTGGAAAATTTTCCTTCACAAATTCAAGAAAAACAATCGGAATTTACTAAAAAACAGCGACAACTTTTGGTTGATGAATTGCACCGTCAGTATGAATCGGTTGTAATGAGTGGGGCTACGAAAAAAAATATCAATTCGTTATTGCAGGATACTGCGTTTACCATTACCACAGGGCATCAGTTGAATTTGTTTACAGGTCCCTTGTATTTTATTTACAAAATCGTTTCTACCATCAATTTGTGTAAACAATTACAAGTTAAATATCCTGAAAATCAGTTTGTACCTGTGTATTGGATGGCAACTGAGGATCACGATTTCGAGGAAATTAATCACTTTTCTTTTCAGGGAAAAAAAATCCAGTGGAATAAAGAATTTTCTGGTGCTGTAGGCGAAATATCAACCGAGGGATTGGAGTCGATTGCTGTATGTTTGGAATCGATTTTACCTCAAGGAATAGCCGCTACAGAGTTGAAAGAATTGTTTTCAAAAGCCTATTTACAACATTCAAATTTGGCAGATGCTACACGCTATTTGGTCAATGAATTGTTTAGCAAAAACGGTTTGGTTATCATCGATGGAAACAGCAGAGTGTTGAAAAGAGAATTCGCCCCTTTGATGCGAGAAGAATTGCTATATCAATCGGTAAAACCTGCTGTAGAAAAGAGTTTTGAAGTATTGCAAACGGACAAAATTCAGGTAAATCCGCGAGAAATCAATCTATTTTATTTAGATACAAATCTGAGAGAACGCATTGTAAAAGAAGGGGGAAAATATCGTGTGTTGAATACAGATTTGCAATTTTCAACCGATGAATTATTGGAAATTTTGGAGCAAACACCCGAAAAATTTAGCCCGAATGTGATATTGCGACCGTTGTATCAGGAAAAAATACTACCCAATTTGTGTTATATTGGCGGAGGTGGAGAATTGGCGTATTGGTTGGAATTAAAAGAAGTTTTTGCCTTGCACAAGGTAGTCTTTCCTATGTTGTTGTTGCGCAATTCGGTGTTGATAGCCAGTGAAAAGCAAAATCAAAAACGAGAGAAATTGGAATTGAGTTGGGAGAAAATGTTTTTGAAAAAAGACCAACTAATCAATCAAAAAACAGCTCAATTGTCTGATAAAAGTGTAGATTTTTCACAATTGAAAACTCAGTTGCAAGAGCAATTTTCGCAGTTGAAAAATCAAGTGTTGAAAACCGACAAAAGTTTTGAAGGAGCTGTTTTGGCACAAGAAGCGAAGCAGTTGAAAGGATTGGAAAAGCTCGAAAAAAGCTATTTCAAAGCCGAAAAAATCCGTCATCAAGACCAATTACAACGCCTATTGGAGTTGAAACTACAGTTGTTTCCCAACGACGGCTTACAAGAGCGAAGCGACAATTTTTCGAGTATGTATGTAGAATACGGAGCATCGTTTATCAATACTTTATTGGAAGAATTAGATCCGCTGAATGATGAGTTTATGGTGAAAATAATAAAATAACCAATCATGCTTAGAAAACTATTATTTCCTTTTTCGGTGGTGTATTATGTGATTATGACCATTAGAAATTGGTTGTACGATATCAAGTTTTTTTCATCGACTTCGTTTGAGATGCCTATTATTGCGGTGGGCAATTTGTCGGTGGGTGGTACGGGAAAAACGCCTATGACAGAATACATTGTGCGATTGTTGGGGCAGAAATATGATACCGCTATTTTGAGTCGTGGGTATGGAAGAAAAACCAAGGGATTTGTGTTGGTTGATGGCGAAAGTACGGCTCAAAAAATTGGTGATGAGCCTTTTCAGTACGCAATCAAATTTCCTTATGTAAAAGTAGCAGTTTGTGAGAGTAGGGTAGCAGGTGTAAACGCTTTGCAACAGTTGTTTCCCAAAAATGAATTGGTAATTTTGGATGATGCGTTTCAGCACAGAGCGATCAAGGCGGGATTTTATGTGCTACTCACTGCTTACGATGATTTGTATATCAGGGACTGGCTGTTGCCCATGGGAAATTTGCGTGAATCTGCCGCTGGTGCTAAAAGAGCCGATGTGGTAGTAGTAACTAAATGTCCTGTAAATTTGTCTGTAGATGAGCAAAATGCTATCAAAAGGAAATTGAATTTTGCATCGGATAAAGTATTTTTCTCCACTATTGAATATGCTGATTTTGTGAGTAATGGAAAGGAGTCGATAACAAGAAATGAGTTGGTTGTGGAGTTTGTTGCGGTTGCTGGTATTGCCAAGCCTCAATATTTTTATGAAACATTGGGAGTTGCTTCTGAAAATGCGATGACTTTTCCAGATCATCATCCGTTTTCTACTCAAGATATTCAATCAATTTTGGATAAAGCCCAAGGTAAAAAAATCCTTACAACCGAAAAAGATTTTATGCGATTGAAAGGATTGATTGCTGAGCAACAATTGTATTACCTGCCTATTAAAACCAAGTTTTTAAACAACGGAGAGCAGTTCGACCAATTGTTACAATCTTTTGTTGCAAATAAATAATTGTAAAATCATTGAAATCTAATAATCTATCCATACAAGCCATTAGTTACACCCTTATCAATTATGTAGGGGTGTTTTTGGGTATGTTTTCTACACTGTTTATCTATCCTCAAGACAAGTATTTGCTGGGGATTTTTAGTTTTGTAGAGGGTTTTGCTCAGATTTTATATCCTGTAATGATGATGGGAACTTCGATGGCATTGGTCAATTTTCAACCGCAATTGTCTGAGGTTTTTCAGCGAAAATTGTTTAGTTACAGTTTGTTGTCCATTGCTGTTTTTGCATTGTTGGTAGGCGTTGTGGTCGGTGTTTTTTATCAATTGCAATGGTTTGAAAATTGGCAGTATTACTTTTATGGAGTGGTGCTTGCCGTCACGTTGGCATACATCGATTTGTCGAAAAAACAATTGTCTTTGTTGCAAAAAATTGCCTTTCCTACCGCTATTGAAAAAATTGTCCCAAAAATCATTTTACCTGTGGTGTTTGCATTGGGGTTGTTTGTCGGGATATCTTATGAGAGTTCATTGGGGGTGTTTGTTGGTTGTATGTCGATTGCTATGTTGATTGTTTTGAAATACACTTTCAGACAATTTTCGCCCATTTTTACTACAAAATACAACGATTTGTTTCAAAAAATAGACAAAAAGCACTATTATGTCTATAGTCTGTATGCATTGAGTGCAAGTTTGGGGGCATTTTTTGCTTTTCGCATCGATTCGGTGATGATTCCGGAATTTTTGACTAATACTGCCAATGGAGAATATCGTTTGGGAGTAAATATTGCCAATGTTTTGATGATACCTGCCACTGGGATTTTTACCCTGTATAGTCCAAAAATTTCTGAATATATCAAAAATAATCAATGGGGAAAATTGGAAAGTGATTATAAGGAAGTAGCCAAAGGATTGTTTTTTGTAGGCATATTGTTTTTTGGAAGTTTGATTATCGGAATACAATCGTTTTTTGAGCAATTGCCTACAGCAGATCAATTGCAAAATTCTATTTGGATTATTTACCTTTTGGGAGGAAGTGTTTTACTGAATATGGCAACGGGCTTTAACACAGAAATTATTGCTTTTTCCAATAAATTTTCATTCAACCTTTATTTGATATTCTTATTAGCTATTAGCAATGTATCACTCAATTATATTTTGTTGACATCTACCAATTGGGGAATCATAGGAGTAGCCATTTCCACCTTGATTTCTATGACGCTATACAACGCAATAAAAATGTATTACATATACAAAAAGTGGAATATACATCCCTTTTCTGATAGTTATTTTTGGTTGGCGGTGATGGCATTTGCTTGTATTGTATTGTTTGGGAAACTACATTTTTTAGATGTGTATCGTTTTGGATTTGTATTGAAAATTGCACTGTTTGTAAGTTTGTACTGTTTGTGGGTTTATCGAAAAAATCACATTCCGTTTTTTACTAATTTGGTTGATAAATTTTTGAAAAAATAATGAAATTATACACCATACTACCAGCTTATAACGAAGAACAATTTTTGTCTCAAACCTTGGATTCGATACTCAATCAGACCAAAGTACCAGATAAAATTGTAATCGTTGATGACAATTCGACTGATAAAACGTCTGAGATTGCTAAGAAATACGCTGAAAAATATCCTTTTATCAAATATTATCGTCATACATCCGAAGCTCTACATTTGCCTGGAAGTAAAGTTATTCGTGCGTTTCAATATGGGCTGTCAAAAGTCGATGATTCGTACGATTTGATTGGAAAAATAGATGCAGATTTGATTTTTCCAGTTACTTATTTTGAAGAAATAGAAAAGGCTTTTGCATCTAATCCACAATTGGGATTGGCTGGTGGTTTTGCCTATATAGAAAAAGACCAACAATGGGTCAAAGAACGATTGACCGATGATGATCATGTGCGTGGAGCTTTTAAAGTTTACTCTAAAAAATGCTTTCGACAAATAGGAGGGGTGAAAGCAGCGATGGGGTGGGATACAGTTGATGAATTGTTGGCAAAATACTATGGTTGGGAAGTAAAAACACTTTCAAATCTACATGTAAAACACCTAAAACCTACAGGTGCAAGTTACAATAAGACGGTAAGGTATAAACAAGGAGAGGCCTTTTATGCTTTGGGGTATGGGTTGCTTTTGACTACCATTGCCGGAATGAAATTGGCAATACGAAAAAAACGCCCTTTGCTGTTTGTTGATTATGCGATTGGTTATATCAATGCTCCAAAAAAAGGTGTGAAGAAATTGGTAAACAAAGAACAAGAACATTTTGTACGAAAGTATCGTTGGAGGAAGATTTTGAAGAAAGTTTTTTTATAAAAATCAACAATTAGTATTGGATTCTATATTTGCAAAGATGACAAAAATTTCTAATATGATCTATTCTTACCATATTTGTCCTTGTTTGTTTTAAATTATAATAAATATTTTGATTTTTAGTAAAATGTGTTTTTTGTGTTACTCCATAATGCATAATGAGGAGGTTCTTCATTGAAATTTAGAAAAAATGGTGTTGATTTTCTATCGTTGTTAATTGAAATAATAAAAAAATATCATAATAAAGAGCAAATAAAAAAACTTGCTCTTTATTATTGTTAAATAAGAAAATTACCACGAAGTTCTAAAAATCTCTATTTTCTCTACGCCGTTGGCTTTTATTTTTCCTTTAACTACAATTTCTATTTCCCCTTTTCTTACTTCAATACTTCTAATGTACTGTTCTTCATACTTTTGATCATCTTTATATTTTGTCCAAGCATCAGCAACAGCCTTATTGAGTATTTCTGAAGTTAACTTTGTAAAATCAAATAATTCGTCTTCTAATCGGAAATTTTCGGCTCCTATCCCTATCACATTTATTTCCTTTGTTTCTGCTGGTTGCCAACCTCCTATTAGTCCGTGATAAAGAATTTCTTGTACTCTCCTTTTATCCACATTATCCTGATAAACAATCTGTGTAAGAAGGTAGTATTTATCACTTCCTTCTGGAGAAGACCCATTAATGGTAAATTTTACTTCATCCATCACTTTAGCGTTTTCTGCTCCTGCCTTTTCTATGACAAGATTGTACCATTTTTGCACTTCTTCTGGTTTAGAGAACATCTGAAATTCAATGTCTTCTACACCTTTTGCAGCTTCAGCGGCTTGTGTTACCGCATTTTTCATCTCCTTTACTTTGTTGCAAGAGATTATACTTCCTAAAACAGTAGCCAATGCTATTCCAAAAACAACTCCTTTTTTCATAAAAAAAATATATAGTTAAAACATGATCAAAGGTAGAGGTTCTCAATCAAAAAAACAAAAGAAAATTATATTTATTTTTTAGCAGTGTGAAAATTATAGTTAATTTAGAAGGGAGATCGGTTTTCTCTAATTGCTTGTTGAAGTTTATTTTCTAAAGCTTTCTTTTATATAATTGTAAAAACTTATCAATTATTTATTTTCAAATTTCATTTACAAATAGTAACTTCGTGTTTTAAAAAAAATCATAATAAAATTAAGGGTATGATATACTATATTAGTTCAGAGCGTTTGTCTATTCAGGATGTACAACGCATTGTATTTGAGAAGTATAAATTGGGTTTGTCAGAGGAGTCGAAACAGAATATATTGAAGTGTAGAGAGTATTTAGACACTCGTATGGAATCGCAAAAAACGCCGATTTATGGAATTAATACAGGTTTTGGTTCTCTTTGTAATGTAAAAATCGACGATAAAGAATTGACTACCTTGCAAGAAAACTTGATGAAATCTCACGCTTGTGGATTGGGAGAGGAAGTGCCAGAAGAGGTTGTTCGTATTATGTTGTTTTTGAAAATTCAGTCGTTGAGTTATGGAAATTCGGGGGTGCAATTGGAAACCGTTCAACGATTGATAGATTTTTTCAATGAAGAAATTTACCCTGTGGTTTATACCCAGGGTTCATTGGGTGCATCGGGAGATTTGGCTCCGTTGGCTCATTTGTGTTTGCCGTTGATTGGCGAGGGCGAAGTGTATTACAATGGCTACCGTCAGCCGTCTGAGAAAGTGTTGGAACAAAAAGGTTGGGAACCGATACAATTAAAATCGAAAGAAGGCTTGGCGTTGCTCAATGGAACTCAATTTATGAGTGCGTACGGTTGTTATAACTTGATGAAATCTCTGAAATTGAGTATTTTGGCTGATATTATTTCAGTGGTTTCATTGGAGGGGTTTGACGGACGCATCGATCCATTCAATCATTTGATTCACGATGTACGTCCTCATCAAGGGCAAGTCGAAACAGCAGCATATATTACCGAGTTGTTGGAAGGAAGCGAATTGATTGCTCAACCTAAAGAAAATGTACAAGATCCTTATTCATTTCGTTGTATTCCACAAGTACATGGAGCATCGAAAGATGCGATTCGTTATGCGGTCCAAGTAATCGAAACCGAAATCAATTCTGTAACCGATAACCCCAATATCTTTATTGATGAGGATTTGATTGTTTCAGGAGGAAATTTCCATGGGCAACCTTTGGCACTAGCCTTAGATTTCTTAGGAATAGCCTTGGCAGAATTAGGAAATATTTCGGAGCGAAGAACTTACCAATTGATTTCAGGATTGAGAGGCTTACCCGCGTTTTTGGTATCCAATCCAGGCTTGAATTCAGGATTTATGATTCCGCAATATACTGCGGCAAGTATTGTGAGTCAAAACAAGCAATTGGCAGTACCTGCATCGATAGACAGTATTGTATCGAGTAACGGACAAGAAGACCATGTGTCGATGGGAGCCAATGCGGCTACAAAAACTTTGCGAATTGTAGATAATCTTACGAGAATTTTAGCAATCGAATTGTTTAATGCAACTCAGGCATTAGAATTTAGAAGACCATTGAAATCTAGTGAATTTATCGAAAATTTCGTGAAAAATTACCGAGAGGAAGTACAAATGGTACAAGAAGATAGAGTATTGCATTATGATTTAGAAAAAACCATTGCTTTTATAGAAAGTTTGACTGTGGAAGTAGAAGAATAGGAAAAATAAGAAAAATAAGAAAGTCATTTGGCAAGTACAAATGGCTTTTTTGTTTGTCTAAGAAAGTAAAGTTTGAAAAAAAATAAATCTATAGGCTTTAGAAAGAAAAATACCATTCTTTATCACTATATTTGCCAAACTGATGTATTAAAACTGCATCAATTATAAGTAATGATTATAACAGGAACAATTGAAAAAATTACGCATAAGGCGTATTATCGAGACGACAAAAAAATCAATTATTATGAGGTATTGGTAGTCTATAATTTCTACAATAATATCAATCATATTTTGTTGTTGTCTAAAGATATTATCAAGTGGGACAAATCGAAAGACAAGTTGTTTGTCTTTGAATTTGAACCTGCTACTAAGTATGTAAACCAAAAGCTAACCACGGATTTTTATTTGAAATCTTACAAAGAAGTTCAATCAAAATCCGGCAAAACTTTGACCGTGGTAACTACTTATTACGAAAAAAAATCGTTTGAAGTATTGCATAAACAAGAGGTAAAAGGGCGAGTGAAAGTTTTTGGAAAATTTATCTCAATATATCCAGATGTTGCCCCTTTGTATTGCTATTTTTGGGAGGATAACTATTTTTTGGTGGATTTGAACAAAGTGGAAAAAATCCAACTCAATTGCAAGAGTTTACCGTATAAAGATAAATACATTAGTAATATCGAAGTTTGGCGTACATTGAAAAAAGACAATTTTATAGGGAGTATTTTATAGGAAAAATTTATTATAGAAAAATCATGGAATGTATTTCGGTTTTTGATATGTTGAAAATAGGTGTAGGACCATCGAGTTCGCACACTTTAGGACCATGGAGAGCTGCGGAATCTTTTATCAAAGAGTTACAATCCTTGCAATTGTTGGAAAAGACTACGTATGTTTCGGTAGATTTGTACGGTTCGCTGTCATTGACAGGAGTAGGTCACGCAACCGATTTGGCAGTAATGCTTGGGTTGAGCGGTGCGGATCCAGAATATGTGCCTGTGGAAGACATTCAAGGAATTGTAAAAAAAATCAATAAAACCCAACAATTACAGCTCAATAATCAATTTCCAATCGAATTTTCTCCTGAAAAAGATATTGTTTTTCATAAAAACTTTTTGCCTTTTCATGCCAATGGTTTGACATTCAATGCCAAACATTCGGAAGGAATTTATACTTCTACTTTTTATTCAATCGGTGGAGGATTTGTGGTAAAAGAGGAAACTTCTACTCAAGAGTTGACTACTGAAGATAAAAAATCATTTCCCTATCCAGTAGAAACAGCCGATCAATTGTTGAAACATTGCAATGATTTAGGAAAGAGTATTTCTGAAATTGTGCATATCAATGAAACTTCTATCCGCACTGAAGAAGAAGTGGAAAGAGAATTGATGCGAATTTGGAACACGATGCTCGAATGTATTTATATCGGTTGTCATACTGAAGGAATATTGCCAGGAGGGTTGAATGTACGTCGCAGAGCCTTTGATATGTATCAAAAACTAAAAGGCGATTTTCCTTATAAAAATCCTCAGGAATGGTTGCAAACCATACGAAAAACCAAAGTTTATTTCCGACAAATATTGAAATGGGTAAGTTGTTTTGCATTGGCTGTCAATGAGGTAAATGCTTCGTTGGGTCGAGTGGTTACAGCACCAACCAATGGAAGCTCGGGAGTAATACCAGCGGTTTTGATGTATTATATGGTCATAGAAAACCACAAAGCAGGAGATAAAGAAATTCAACAATTTTTGAAAGTAGCAGGAGAAATCGGCAGTATTTTCAAAAAAGGAGCAACGATATCGGCAGCAATGGGTGGATGTCAGGCAGAAATTGGTGTTTCGTCTGCAATGGCAGCCGGAGCCTTGTGCGAATTGATGGGCGGAACTCCAGAGCAGGTGTTGATGGCGGCAGAAATCGCTATGGAACATCACTTGGGATTGACTTGCGACCCAATCGGTGGTTTGGTGCAAATACCATGTATCGAACGCAATACGATGGGAGCCATCAAGGCAATCAACGCAGCAGAATTGGCATTGGATTCAGACCCGAAAAATGCCAAAGTGCCATTGGATAAAGTAATTCATACGATGTGGCAAACCGCATTGGATATGAATAATAAATACAAAGAAACCTCAGAAGGAGGGTTGGCAGTAGCCGTGAATATGGCGGATTGTTAGTTTTTTTGTATAATGTATATTGTAGAACTGTAAATTGTCAATTTAAATGAAAATGAAACATTTTTACAATAAATAAAGCAATAATACATTATACTTTCATATATACAGTGAAAAATGTCAGTAGCAAAAAAAGATTATAAGAAAGTAACAACGAAATCTCTGTTTGATATGAAGCAAAACGGAGAGAAAATATCTATGCTTACAGCTTACGATTATACAATGGCAAAAATTGTAGATTCGGCTGGTGTAGATGTAATTTTGGTAGGTGATTCTGCAAGTAATGTTATGGCAGGACACGAAACGACTTTACCTATTACCTTAGACCAAATGATTTATCACGCATCTTGTGTAGTGCGTGGCGTTCAACGAGCGTTGGTGGTGGTAGATTTACCTTTTGGAACCTATCAATCCGACCCGAAAAAGGCGTTGAACTCTGCCATTCGTATTATGAAAGAGAGTGGAGGACATGCGGTAAAACTCGAAGGTGGTAAAGAAATCAAAGAAGGAATCAAGCGTATTTTGGAAGCAGGGATTCCAGTAATGGGGCATTTGGGATTGACACCACAATCGATTTACAAATTTGGAACTTACACCGTGCGTGCCAAAGAAGATGCAGAAGCTGCAAAACTATTGGAAGACGCCAAAATGTTGGAAAGAATAGGTTGTTTTGCTTTGGTTTTGGAAAAAATACCAGCAAAATTAGCCGAAAGAGTTGCCAAAGAAGTTTCGATTCCAGTAATCGGAATTGGGGCAGGAGCAGAGGTGGACGGTCAGGTGTTGGTTGTACACGATATGATAGGAATGACGCATGAGTTTAGTCCTAAATTTTTGCGTCGCTATATGAATTTGTATGAAGATATGACCAATGCTATCGGTCAATATGTTTCGGATGTGAAATCGAAAGATTTTCCAAATGAAAATGAGAGGTATTAAACTACAATAAGCAAAATCTCCCTTTGCATCGAGCAAAGGGAGATTTTTTGTTATTTCTTTCGCACCATTTTTTGTATCTCATTGAGCTTCATTAAGGCTTCAACAGGTGTGAGTGTGTTGATGTCTATGTGTAAGATTTCTTCGCGAATATCTTCTAAAATTGGGTCGTCTAATTGAAAAAAACTCAACTGCACATCTTCTTTATTCAGAGCATCTTGGGTAGTTTCGGCTTTGCTTGTACTTTCTAATTTTTTCAAAACTTTTTGAGCTTTATTGATAACCATTTGTGGCATTCCTGCCATTTTCGCTACATGAATACCAAAACTATGAGCACTACCTCCAGGAACTAATTTCCTTAAAAACAATACGCTATCTTTGGTTTCTTTTACCGATACATTGTAATTTTTTATCCTTGCAAAATTTTGATACATATCATTCAATTCGTGATAATGTGTAGCAAATAGGGTTTTTGCTTTTTGTGGATGTTCGTGTATGTATTCGGCTATTGCCCAAGCGATGGAAATACCGTCGTAAGTCGAAGTTCCGCGTCCGATTTCGTCTAAAAGTACCAAACTACGGTTGGTCAAATTGTTGAGGATTGAGGCGGTTTCGTTCATTTCTACCATAAAAGTAGATTCTCCCATAGAGATATTGTCCGAAGCACCTACTCGGGTAAAAATTTTGTCGATAACACCCATTCTTACCGCATCAGCAGGAACAAAACTTCCCATTTGAGCCAATAAAACAATCAATGCTGTCTGACGTAAAATAGCAGATTTACCCGACATATTCGGACCTGTAATCATGATGATTTGTTGGGTTTCGTTATCGAGATAAACATCATTGGCAATGTACGGCACACCTACGGGCAATTGTTTTTCAATCACAGGGTGGCGACCATTTTTTATATCTAAAACAAAATTGTCTTCCAATTCTGGTCGCACATATTGATTGTCTATTGCCAATTGAGCGTAAGATTGCAAACAATCGAGCTGAGCAATCAACTGAGCGTTTAATTGCACAGGTTGAATATATTGCGAACACCAAGCAACAAATTTTTCGTACAATTCGGCTTCGATTTTGGCTATGCGTTCTTCCGCACCTAATATTTTGGTTTCGTATTCTTTGAGTTCTTGGGTAATGTATCGCTCGGCACTTACCAAAGTTTGTTTACGAATCCACGATTCTGGCACTTTGTCTTTGTGCGTATTGCGAACCTCAATATAATATCCAAATACATTATTGAAAGCCACTTTCAACGAAGGAATGCCTGTATTTTCACTTTCACGAGCCTCGATTTCCTCTAAATAGCGTTTTCCAGAAGTAGAAATCGAACGCAATTCGTCCAATTCGGCATTAATACCTGCAGCAATTACATTTCCTTTTGCCAATGCCACAGGAGCATCTTCGTTTATGGTTTGAGTAATTTTTTCACGGAGTAAATCACAGCTGTTTAGGTTGTCTCCAATGATTTTCAAAGCCTCGTTTTTTGCCGAAAGTGCTTTTCCTTTTATAGGTAATATGGCATCTAAACTTTCCTTTAAAATGATAAATTCTCTGGGAACAATTTTGTTGGTAGCCATTTTTGAAAGCAATCGCTCCAAGTCAGAAATTCGCTTGATTTGCTGTTGGAAAAATTGTAATTCCTCTTGATTTTGGATAAATTCTTCCACCACATCATAGCGTTTGTTGATAGCATCTCGTTCTTTCAACGGCAAAGCCAACCAGCGTTTGAGCAATCGTCCTCCCATTGGTGAAAGTGTTTTGTCGATAACATCCAATAAAGTAACCGCATTTTCGTTGGAAGAAGCGTACAATTCTAAGTTTCTAATGGTAAAGCGATCCATCCACACATACGATTCTTCTGATATGCGTTGAATATTGGTAATGTGTTGAATACGATTGTGTTGTGTTTCTGATAAATAATATAAAATAGCACCACAACCGATGATTCCCTCTGATAAATCGTCAATTCCAAAACCTTTTAATGAATTGGTTTTGAAGTGATTTTGTAAACTTTCATTTGCATAATCTTCCTTGAAAATCCAATCTTCGAGAAAAAATAAGTTAAAATCCTTTCCAAAGGCGTTTTCAAAAAGAGGTTTGTTTCCCTTTTGAATAAGAATTTCGCTTGGTTTAAAATTTTGAAGTAATTTATCAATATATTCCTCATTTCCCTGCGAAGTTAAAAATTCCCCAGTGGAAATATCCAAAAAAGAAATACCGATTAGTTTTTTACTAAAGTGCAAAGAAGCGAGGAAGTTATTGCTTTTAGATTGCAGTACTTCGTCGTTAATAGCAACCCCGGGAGTAACTAATTCGGTAACGCCTCTTTTTACAATACCTTTTACAGATTTTGGGTCTTCGAGTTGGTCGCAAATCGCCACGCGAAGTCCCGCACGAACCAATTTTGGCAAATAGACATTCAGCGAATGGTAAGGAAAACCAGCGAGTTCGGTTTCGCTATCCGAACCTGCACCTCTTTTGGTAAGAGTAATCCCCAAGATTTTGGCAGTACGCACAGCATCATCACCAAAAGTTTCGTAAAAATCTCCTACGCGAAACAACAAACAAGCATCGGGATATTTCGATTTGATTTGATTGTATTGCTGCATCAAAGGGGTTTCTTTTTTCGCTTTTTCTTTTGCCATGGTTTCTCTATTTTTTATTTAAAAATGATAAGTTGCAAAGATACGCAATATGATGAAATCCGACAGGTAAGAGTAAAAGAATAATTTTTTTCGAGAATGATTTTTTATTTTTATTGTATTTATTTGTAAATTAGATTGTTATGAATCTGTAAAAACATTAAACTATGAAAAATCTATTCTTATTTATTAACACATTTTTCATTTTTGCAAGTTGTAATAGTGATGATGATGCTAATAAAACCATTTTGGAAGGGGATTGGTTTTTAATAGAGACATATATTGGCGAAAAGTTTTCAATATTGGAATTGCCTCCTCCTCTAGGTCATATTCCGCCCGAAACGATTATGTTTCATTTTAAAAGGAATGTGTTTTATAAGACAAAAAATGGAAATTTTATTGAAGAAAAACAAACATTTACTTTGTAGGATAATGGTGATTTTTATCAAATGAAAATCAATGAAACCAATAAATCTTTTCTCGTTATTTTCAATTTTGACGAATCCAAAGCAATGATTTCTAATTCAGTTCAAGATACAATTTATTATTTAGAAAAAAGAAAAAAAATTATTAATGCATACCGCCCACTTTTGTTTTGGGCGGTATTTTTATTGATACATCAAAAATATTTCAATGAAAATTTAACTTTAAAAACCGTACCTTTGCCCTTTGTTTCAAAAAATCATATTTTATGAAAAAATATCTACCTGAGTTCAAGTATAACATTCAATTGGCGTATCCGATCGTTTTGTCGATGTTGGGGCATACGCTCGTTAGTGTTATAGATAGTATAATGGTGGGAAAAGTAGGAGCTCAGGAATTAGCAGCTGCTTCATTCGCAAGTAGTATGGTGTTTTTAGGTGTGTCGATGATTGCAGGATTTTCATCGGTAATTACACCCTTGGTAGCCAAAACACACGCGGAAGGAGATGCTGATGAAAATCAAAAAATATTGTACAATTCGGTAATTTTGTGTACGCTTTCTGGACTTTTGATGTTTGCTCTGCTCTACGGATTCAAACCATTTATGTATGTGATGAATCAAACAAAAGAGGTGGAAGAATTAGCACTTCCTTTTCTTGATGTAATTGCATTTTCATTAATTCCGTTGGGTGTTTTTCAAGGGTTTAAACAATTTTTTGAAGGATTGTCTTTGACCAAATATTCTATGTATGCTACTTTGATTTCCAATGTAGTCAATGTATTTTTCAACTATGTATTGATTTACGGTATTTGGTTTTTACCAAAAATGGGAATGATGGGGGCCGCTTATGGTACATTACTTTCTCGATTTGTCATGTTGGCATATATAGTATTTGTGTTGTTTTCGCAAGAAAAATTCAGAATATATGTACAAAATATTTCTCGTCGTTTATGGGACAGTTTATGGATGAAAAAGGTTTTCAATTTAGGTTTCCCCGCTTCTATGCAGTCATTGTTTGAGGTAGGGTTGTTTACAGGTACTGTGTGGCTTTCGGGTATGTTGGGAGCCGAGTCACAAGCCGCCAATCAAGTAGCTTTGTCTATAGTTTCGTTTCCCTTTATGTTTGGTTTTGGATTGAGTATTGCTGGGGTAATACGCGTGGGGAGTTTGATGGGAAAAAAAGACTATGAAAAAATACAATTGGTCACAGAATCTTCGTTGATTTTGACTTTGGGAATGTATGTGTTTTTTGCACTATTGTTGTTTTTGTTTTGCTACGATATACCTTGGTGGTTTTTAGATAAAAACGATACAAGTAAATGGGCAATGAACGAAGAAGTGGTATTCATCGGAGCTAAATTATTACTGATAGGTTCGCTCTTTCAGATTGTTGACGGAGTGCAAGTAGTCATTTTAGGAATTTTAAAAGGATTACAAGATATGAAAATCCCAATGTATATTACCTTTGTTTCCTATTGGGTGGTAGGCTTTGGCTTGAGTATATTTTTAGCATTTTACACACCACTAAAAATCGAAGGGATCTGGTACGGATTGGTAGGAGGACTCACCACAGCTGCATCTTTGCTTTATTGGAGGTATGCGATTGTAATTAAAAGATTGAGAAGCCCTCTAACCCCCGAAGGGGGAACTAATTTGGAGATTTGAAAAATTTTGTTATTTCGACGAAAGGAGAAATCTTTTATAATTTGAAAATGGATTAATTTCAGAATTTGAAAATTTCTAATATCTCAATACAAACATCTAACATCTAAAAAATGATATTACCAAAATTTGTATTGGCAGACAATAGCCAATATCCAGACAGTTTATTTGTGATACACTTAGAGTATCCAAGATTTATTATCGATTTAGAAGACCCAGAAGGATTGGAGTTTTTGGAAGAAATCGACGAATCTGAAGAAGTAGAATTGAAAGAAGAAATGGAAAAACTCATCGATATGGCTGAGAAATTTTACAATGCCGAAATCGATGCTCTTTCTGAGGAATAATATTTACTAGCCCCTTCTGAAGGGAAACATTAAACGCACAAAGTGCAAAATAGTAGCTATATGAACTATCTTTCAATTGAAAATATTGCAAAATCCTTCGGAGCGAGAACGCTATTCGAAGGGATTTCTTTTGGAATCAACAAAGACCAAAAAATAGCCTTTGTAGCCAAAAACGGAACAGGAAAAACTACTTTGCTCAATATCCTTACGGGAAAAGATTTTCCTGATCAAGGACAAATCGTTATGCGTAAAGGTTTGCGTTTGGAGTTTCTTTCACAAGACCCCAATTTACAAGACAGCCTTACGATAGAGGAAAGTATTTTTGCATCGGACAACGAAGTGTTGAAAGTTATTCAACGCTACGAAGCGGCTTTGCAAAATCCAGAGGATATCGAAGAATATCAAAAGGCTTTTGAACAAATGGAGCTTTTCAATGCTTGGGATTTTGAAACTCAATACAAGCAGATTTTGTTCAAACTGAAATTGGAAGACCTAAAACAAAAGGTGAAAAATCTTTCGGGGGGACAAAAAAAGCGTTTAGCATTAGCAATTGTACTCATCAACAAACCCGATGTTTTGATTCTCGACGAACCTACTAATCATCTTGATTTGGAGATGATTGAGTGGTTGGAAGACTATTTTATAAAAGAAAATATTACGCTGTTTATGGTTACGCACGACCGTTTTTTCCTCGAACGTGTATGCAACGAAATCATCGAACTCGAAAACGGTAAAATTTATCAATACAAAGGGAATTATTCCTACTATTTGCAGAAAAAGGAAGAGCGAATTGCTGCAGAAAACGCCTCTATCGACAAGGCGAAAAACCTTTATGTAAAAGAGCTCGACTGGATGCGTCGTCAGCCCAAAGCTCGTACAACCAAATCCAAATCGCGTCAAGACGATTTTTATATAATCAAAGAAAAAGCCCATTCGCGTAGAAAAGAGCATCAGTTGGAATTGGAAATCAACATGGAACGCATGGGATCTAAAATTGTGGAGATGCACAATCTTTCGCTTTCGTGGGGAAATAAGGTGATTTTGAAAAATTTCAACTACATTTTCAACCGTGGCGAACGCATCGGTATTATTGGGAAAAATGGAACAGGAAAATCTACTTTTCTCAATCTTATGACCAAAAATCTTCAACCAGATACTGGAAAAGTTGTCATCGGTGATACTATAAAAATCGGTTATTACACCCAAAACGGTATTACGCCAAAGCCTGAACAAAAGGTAATCGATGTCATCAAAGAATTTGGTGAATACATTCCACTGACTAAAGGGCGAACCATCTCTGCGGCTCAGTTGCTCGAACGTTTTTTGTTTGACCGCAAAAAACAATACGATTTTGTAGAAAAACTGAGTGGAGGAGAGCTAAAACGCTTGTATTTGTGTACCGTTTTGATTCAAAATCCCAACTTTTTGATACTCGACGAGCCAACCAATGATTTGGACATTGTAACCCTGAATGTGTTGGAAAATTTCTTACTCGATTATCCAGGGTGTTTGTTGGTGGTGTCGCACGACCGCTATTTTATGGACAAAATCGTCGATCATTTGTTTGTGTTTAGAGGTGAGGGTGTAATAGAAGATTTCCCAGGAAATTACAGTGATTTCAGAGCGTACGAAGATTCGGTTCTGCCAGAAAAAGACGACACGCCCAAAGAAAAAAACAACTGGAAAGAAAAGCAAGTAAAAAACGGCTTGAGTTTTCAAGAACAAAAGGAATTGCAAAAACTCGAAAGAGAATTGAAAGATTTGGAAGCTAAAAAAGTGGAAATAGAAAATGCTTTTTCCAATGGTGAAGTTTCCGCAGAGGAAATCGAAACCAAAGCCAACGAATTGCAAGATATTTTGCAATCAATAGAAACTAAAGAGGAACGCTGGTTCGAACTATCAGCAAAGATGGAAGAATAATCAAATGGTGTAGAAAATGATCAAACAATTACTAAAAATACATCTACTTTCATTAAGTATTTTCTTTATATTCAGATTGTTACTTTTGTTTTCCAATACCGAACATTGGACAGGTTTTTCATCAGAATTACTTCAAGCCTTTGTGATGGGAATTCGCTTTGATACGGTAATCAATGGATACATTTTGGCATTGCCTACTTTGCAGAGGATGATACTTTTTGTCGTTGGAAAAAACAATCAGATGATTCAAAAGTTTACTTATTGGTATTGTGCCGTATTTTTCACATTGGCATATACCGTGAGTGCATTTGACATTCCGTTTTTCAATCAATTTTTCAACCGATTGGATGCAACTGCCTTTCAATGGATAGAAAATCCTGCGTTTGTTGTAGAAATGGCGGTGAAAGATTTTAGATTGTGGGGATATGCGATTCCTTTTATTGTTTTGATGATTGTTTTTCATGTAGTATTGCGAAAAATTTTTAATCAAAAAATTGATTTTCCTTCATTTCATTGGTCTGTCAAATCGGTAATTGCTGTTTTGATTTTAGGTGGAACATTTTTAGGAATAAGAGGAAGAATCGAAGGAAAATCTCCCATAAGAGTAGGAACTGCCTTTTTTTGCAATCATGCTTTTTACAATAAATTAGGCTTAAACCCCAATTTTACCTTGCTAAATAGCCTTACTTCAAAAAAAGATTTTTGGATTGATTTGATGACAAATAAAGAAGCTTTTGTCGAAGTGAGTAAATATATGGATTTACCTGTTTCTGAAAACTTTAGCGTACAAACTCAGCTATATGCCAAAGCTGAAAATTTCGGAAAACCCAACATTGTTTTAGTGTTGATGGAGTCGATGACTACTCAAAATCTAAAACATCACGGCAATACACAACAACTCACGCCCAATTTAGATGCGTTGATAGAAAAAAGTATTTATTTTGAAAATGCGTATTCCGCTGGAATTCATACGCATAATGGGATTTTTAGTTCATTGTATTCCTATCCCGCTTTGTGGAACAAACACGCCTTGAAGCAAATGGAATCATATCCCAATAATACGATTCTTGCCTTGAATAAAAATGGCTATTCAACGATTTATTTTACTACCCACGATTCACAATTCGACAATGTAGAGGGGTTTCTTTTGTTGAATGATTTTCAAAAAGTATATTCTCAGAAAGATTATCCTACGAGTGAAGTAAAAAGCAATTTAGGAGTTGTTGATGATTATTTGTTTTCGTTTAGCATAGAAAAAATGAACGAATTACACAAAAACAATCAACCGTTTTTCTGTACATTGATGACGGCGAGTAATCATGCACCTATTATCATTCCAGAACATTTTTCACCTAAGCAAAAAGAAATTCAACTACAAGCCATTGAATATTCAGATTGGGCAATTGGACAGTTTTTGCAAGAAGCCGAAAAACAACCTTGGTTTGACAATACGATTTTTGTTTTTATTGGCGATCATGGCAATGCATGGGATACAACTTATGAAATGTCTTTGAGTTACCACAGCGTACCACTGATTTTTTATGCTCCAAAACTTTTTACAAAATCAGAAATAAAGTCAGATTTTGCCCAACAAATCGATGTAATGCCAAGTATTTTGGGGCTAACTTCCATTGATTATACCAAACAAAATATGGGAATTGATTTATGGAAAAACACTCGACCATTTGCTTATTTTTCAGCCAATGACAAAGTGGGAGTAATCAATGAGGAATTTTATTACATCTACAAAAAAGACGGCAGTGAGGCGTTGTATAAATACCGCACCAAAGACACAAACAATTATCTTTCAGATTATCCAGAATTGGCAAAGGAAATGAATCGATATTTTAGAGCCAATTATCAACTGTCGAAACACAGTATTCAATTGGGAAATTTGATGTAGTAGGTTGAGGATCTTTCACGAATTAATTATACCACAAGTATAGTTATACCAATAAGTTTTTTAAAATTATTTTAAAAACAGTACGCAATCCTTGTCACTCCAAAGAACTCAAGCTAAGTGAACTGTATGCAATAAATCTCCACATCGTTTAAAAACAAAATTGAGATGCTTTGTAGTAAAAACTGGGGGTGTAATTTGTGGTTATCTGTAAAAATTTCAATATTTTTATTAAATCTCGTAGAAATTTTTACAAAATTATTTGTTTTTATCAAAAATTTTTATTATTTTCACAAAAAAAATGAAAAATATATGAGAAAAAGATTTTTACCTATCGCTTTTATGGCTATTGCAGGACTTTCAATGTTCAACTGTTCGCGAGTAGAACCAAACTTTGAAGGAGTATTGATGGAAAATTACGGTAGAAATGGGAAGGACGATTTCAAAACTGTAACGGGAAGACAATGGGTTTTGTTTCCTGGGGTGGAATTGTATCAAGTGCCTATGTACGAAACCAGTGGAGATCCGTCAGCTGTGATGGTAAATGCAAAAGATGCGGGTGAATTTACCGTAGATCCATCGTATCAATACCAACCGATAAGAGGAAAAGGTGTAGATATTGTATTCAACTACAAACACTTGGGTATTAATGAGCCAACCGTTATGATGGATAATGTAGAAAATGCTATCTTAAATCGTTTGGTAATCAATGCATTTCGAGAAGAAGCGAGAAACTACTCAACCGATAGCTTAATGAACAATTTAAATACTTTTGAAAAACAAGTTGAAAGGCGATTGTCGGAGGAATTCGAGGCGAAATTCTTTACTTTGAAAAATCTTACATCGGGATTAAAGCCTCCTAAAAGTATGGCACAGGCAATTGAAGATAGAAACAATGCCATACAACAAGCCGAAAGAGTAAAAAACGAGCTAAATGTAGCCAAAATGGAATTGGAAAAAGCTAAAATCGAAGCTGAAGCCAATCGTGTAAAATCACAAGGTTTGGACAATCGTATTTTACAAGAACAATGGATTGAGGCTATTAGAAATACCAACAATAAAGTAATCATCACCGATGGTAAAACACCTATAATGCTTACACAATAAAGATTATGAAAAATCCAACTAAGAGATTAATTCTTTTCATATTGCTCAATATTTGCTTGATTGTGTTGCATCGTTGGGCATTTCAATACCAACCTATTATCACCATATTTACGCTAAGTGTACATTTGTTATTTTTATTAAAATGGGATTATAAATCGCTCAAACAATGAAGAAAGCGATTTTATTATTTTTCTCATTGCTTTCATTGACAATCTTTGCTCAACCGAAAGATTTTTATGCCAAAGTAACCGCAGTAAAAGACGGCGATACGGTAAAAGTTTTGTACGAAAAACAAGAATACACTGTGCGACTGTCTCATATCGATTGTCCTGAAAAAAAGCAAGATTTCGGAACAAAAGCCAAACAACGAACTTCTGATTTGTGCTTTGAAAAAACCGTTTGGGTGCAAAGCAATGGAAAAAAAGACCGCAATGGTAGGATATTGGGCGAAATCATTGTCAACAACCGATGGAATGTAAATAAAATACTGGTGGAAGAAGGATTGGCATGGCATTACAAAAAATTTTCAAAGGATACAGATTACTCCCTATTGGAAGAAAATGCCCAAATAAGAAAAGTAGGTGTTTGGAGTATGAAAAATCCCATTGCACCTTGGGATTGGAGAAAGGGTGTGAGATATTAACGAAAATATGTGTCAATAGTTTTTTCTTTTGTACCTTTGCAAGGTTATTAAAAATATTTCAATTTTATGAATTTACATGTAACAGATGAAACTTCTCGTTTAAAAGCTGTAGTGTTGGGAACTGCTGTGAGCAATGGACCAACTCCAACTGTCGAAGAAGCGTATGATCCAAAGTCATTAGAACATATAAAAGCAGGAACATATCCTGTTGAAAAAGATATGGTTGAGGAAATGGAAGCTTTCAATAAAGTATTTGAAAAATACGGTGTGAAAGTATATCGTCCTGAAATAATCGAAGATTACAATCAAATTTTTAGTAGAGATATTGGTTTTGTGATTGATGATATTTTTATCAAAGCCAATATTTTACCAGATAGAGCCAGAGAATTGACCGCTATTCAGTATGTAATCGATCAAATGGATCCTGAAAAAGTAGTAACTCCACCAGAAGAAGTACATATCGAAGGGGGAGATGTGATGCTTTGGGGCGACCATATTTTTATCGGAACATACAAAGGGAGCGATTATAAAGAATATTTAACGGCTCGTACCAATATGGCAGGAGTACAATTTATCAAAGAATTGTTTCCTCACAAGACTGTAAAAGAATTTGACTTGGTAAAATCGAAAATAGAACCAAGAGACAACGCTTTGCATTTAGATTGTTGTTTTCAACCTGTAGGAAAAAATAAAGGGATCATTTACAAATCAGGTTTTAGAGAAGAATCCGATTATATGTATTTGGTAAATTTGTTTGGAAAAGAAAATTTATTCCACATTGAAAGAGAAGAAATGTATCATATGAATTCAAATGTGTTTTCAATTGATAAAAATGTGGTGGTTTCTGAGAAAAATTTCACTCGATTGAACAATTGGTTGAGAGAACAAGGATTTATCGTAGAGGAAATACCTTATGCAGAAATCGCAAAACAAGAAGGATTGTTGAGATGTTCAACTTTACCGTTGATTAGAGAGAAGTAAGTAAAAACAAAAAAATCATGAGCCAACAAGCATCTAATACCGTATTGATGATTCGTCCTGTGCAGTTTCGCATGAACGAACAAACGGCAGTAAATAATTATTATCAAAAGAAATTGGAGGGATTAACTCCAGAAAATGTAAACCCAAAAGCTGTTGAAGAATTTGATGGTTTTGTAGAACGCTTGCGTTCGGTAGGAGTAAATGTAGTAGTGGTACAAGATACCAAAGACACTGATACTCCAGATAGTATTTTTCCAAACAATTGGATTTCGTTTCACGAAGACGGAACGGTAGTATTGTATCCAATGTTTGCCGAAAATCGTCGTTTGGAACGTCGAGAAGATGTGTTTGATATTTTGGAAGACGCGGGATTTCATATCAATGACGAAATTTTGGATTATACTTCGGCAGAAGAAGACAATGTGTTTTTGGAAGGTACAGGAAGTATGATTTTAGACAGAGAAAACGATCGTTGTTATGTGGCACTTTCGCCTCGTGCAGACGAAGAATTAGTGATAGAGTTTTGCGAAGACAACGATTTAGACCCTGTGATTTTCGAGGCATATCAAACCACAGCAGATGGAGAACGATTGCCTATTTATCATACTAATGTGATGATGAGTATTGGAGAAACATTTGCAGTGATTTGTGCAGATAGTATCGACGATAAGGCTGAGAGAAAATTGGTGCTCAACAAGTTGAAAGAAGATGGAAAAGACATTGTTTACATTACCGAAGAGCAAGTAAATCACTTTGCAGGAAATATGTTGCAAGTAGAAGGAGCTGAAGGAAAATTGTATTTGGTAATGAGTACACAGGCTTATGAAAGTTTGACGGATGCTCAAATCAAGCAAATCGAGTCGCATTGTGCAATACTTCACGCACCGCTTTACACCATCGAAGCATGTGGGGGAGGAAGTGCAAGATGTATGCTTGCAGAAGTGTTTTTACCAAAAGCAGAATAATTATAGAGTAAATAAATAAGGCTGTCCAATCGGACAGCCTTATTTCATTTATACCCTGTCCCGAGTTTCTCGGGATTTTTACTTAACACTTAGTACTTATTATTTCGTACTTAATACTTTGTACTTAACGCTTTCCTGTACTACAACTTACTAATTCCCATATTCCAAAGTGTAAACGCTTGGATATCGGCGTTTTCGTTGATGATTTGTTGTACAGATTTACCAGCTCCGTGACCTGCGTTTACATCAATGCGAATCAACATTGGGTTGTTTCCGCTGTTGTTGGCTTGAAGAGCTGCGGCAAATTTAAAACTGTGAGCCGGTACTACACGGTCGTCATGGTCTCCAGTAGTTACCATAGTTGCCGGATACGAAACTCCTGATTTTACATTGTGCAATGGTGAATATCCTTTCAAATATTGGAACATTTCTTTCGAATCTTCGGCTGTACCGTAGTCATACGCCCAACCAGCACCTGCTGTAAATGTGTGGTATCTCAACATATCCAATACACCTACCGCTGGCAACGCTACTTTTATCAAATCTGGTCGTTGTGTCATGGTAGCACCTATCAATAATCCACCGTTTGACCCTCCTTTGATCGCCAATTTTTCAGATGAAGTATATCCGTTGTCAATTAAATATTGAGCTGCAGCGATAAAATCGTCAAATACATTTTGTTTTTGCATTTGTGTACCTGCCTTGTGCCACTCTTTTCCGTATTCTCCACCACCTCTCAAGTTTGGTACGGCATATACACCACCGTTTTCCAACCATACCGCGTTGGCAATGCTAAATGTTGGTGTCAATGATACATTAAATCCACCGTAAGCATACAACATTGTAGGGTTGTTTCCGTCCAATTGGATACCTTTTTTGTAAGTGATAATCATTGGAACTTTTGTACCGTCTTTTGAAGTATAGAATACTTGTTTTGACTCATAATCTTCTGGGGTGAATTTTGCTTTTGGCTGTTGATAGATTTCAGATTTACCCGTAGCAATATCCATTTTGTAAATAGAACCTGGTGTAATGTAATTGGTAAAAGAATAGTACAATTCTTTCGCCTCTTTTTTATCTCCAAAACCAGAAGCTGTTCCCAATCCTGGTAATTCGATTTCACGGATGAGTTTTCCGTCGTAATCGTATTGTTTTACCATAGAAACCGCATCTTTCATATAGTGAGCAAAGAAATAACCACCTGCATTTGACAATGACAATACATTTTCAGTTTCAGGGATTACATCTTTCCAAGTACTTCTATTGGCAACAGTTGCAGCATCTGCTACTACCAATTTTTGATTAGGAGCATTGTAGTTGGTTACGATATAAAATTTACCATCTTTAGAATCTACGATCCTGTAATCGTTGTCAAATCCTGTAACAATTGTTTGAATAGAAGCGTTTGGATTTGTCAAATCTTTGATAGATAATTCATTTCCAGAAGTGGCATTGGCTCCAGTAATCACCAAATATTTTTGGTCGTCTGTAACATATCCACCTACATATCTGCGTTTTACTTTATCACCATAAATCACTTTGTCTTCTTTTTGTGAAGTACCCAATTTGTGGTAATACAATTTATGTTGATCCGTTTTAGCAGACAATTCGCTACCTTCAGGTTTATCATAGCTAGAATAGAAGAAACCTTCGTTTTTGTACCAAGAAATTCCAGAGAATTTCACATCAACCAAAGTTTCACCGATTACCGATTTATCTTTAGCATTCAAAACGATGATTTTTCTCCAGTCGCTACCACCTTCCGAAATAGAATAAGCCACTAAATTTCCGTCTTCTGTAAAAGAAACCGACGAAAGCGAAGTAGTACCATCTTTCGAGAAAGTATTAGGGTCTAAGAAAACCTCTTCTTTTCCATCTTTATCTTTTCTATACAATACCGATTGATTTTGTAATCCGTCGTTTTTGTAATAGTAAGTATAATCGCCCTCTACGAAAGGAGCACCGATTTTTTCATAATTCCATTTTTCCTCCAATTGTTTTCTCAATTTTTCACGGAAAGGAATTTTGTCTAAGTAAGCAAAAGTCACCTCGTTTTGAGCTTTTACCCAAGCTGCGGTTTCTTCCGAACGGTCGTCTTCCAACCAACGGTAATAATCATTGATTTGTTCGCCAAAATAGGTGTCAACTACAGAATCTTTTCTTGTCTCAGGGTAATTGATAGGTTCGTTTGTGTTTGTAGCCGATTGATTGCAAGAAATCAACGACGATACAGCCACAAAACTCAGTGCTATTCTGTTCATTTTGTCTTATTATTATTATTATTATTATTTTACTTGATATTCGATTTCAACTGTGCTATTTTCTTCAATCAGAGTCATTTTTACAGGATAACCATTTGTATTGTATTGAATAGATATGTTTCGTGTTTCTTCTGTATTATCGTCTTTTTCTAAAAAATGAACTTTTATAATATTGTTTATCATATAAAAAGGGTAAAAGGAATCGTCTATAATAACATTCATCCATGGTTGCATTGCGACATTTTTGAAAATACCATTTTTATTATCATAAGTAAAAGTCGTTTTATCACTATTACTTTCGATTGTTGTAATATTTCCGTATGTGTCATAAGTGAAATTGGTTACTCCGATAGAAACAACTTGGTTCTTATCATTGATGTTTAATGAAAAATCATAAATACCATCTTCTTTTGCTATTATACTATTCCCTTGTTTTTCAAATGAGTAATTTTTTGTAGTTACATTTCCATTAATCGTCGTTTTTTCAACAAAACCTGTCAAGAAATTCCCAGAATAGGAAAAAGTTTTTTCAGTGATTTCCGTTGGCTGACCAGTTTTTACCTCTTCTGATTTTTCGCTAATTAATCTGTTTTCGTTATCATAAGTAAAAGTGTATGTTATGGTGTCTCCTCCATTTTTTTCAACCATTTTCTTCGGCAAAAATACTGTTCCTTGAATAGGTGTAGTATCAGATCCACCATTGTTGTTTTCATCACAAGCTATCATCATACTTGATGCAATAGCTACTAATGCTAAAATGTTCTTTTTCATTGTTAAAATAATTATTTAAGCCACAAAAATACTAATTTGTTTAAAGTTAAACAAATTAAGTATAAAACATCAAATATTGTACCAAGTTAATAGACTTTAACCATCCTTTCATTTCCTTTCAAATCTTTTCGCAATTCTATAGCTGAAAAATAATTTTGGATCATTTCCACTGTTTCTTTTCCTAAATATTGATTGATTTCAAAGAATAAATAACCGTTTTCTGCTAAATATTTACTTGCCAATTGTGTGATTTTACGATAAAAAATCAACGGATCTTTATTTGAAACAAACAACGCTAAATGGGGTTCGTATTCCAATACATTTTTTTGAATTTCAGCTTTTTCCAATTCTCTCACATACGGTGGATTGCTCACAATCAAATCATAAGTTTCTAAGGTTTCGGTTTGTAAAATATCTTGATGAATAAAATGTATATCGGCTTGTAAATGCTGTGCATTTTCCTTTGCAATCGCAATTGCTTCCGCTGAAATGTCTATCGTGTGAATCGTGGCATTGGGAAATTCTTTTTTCAACGTAATGGGAATACAGCCCGAACCCGTCCCTATGTCGAGGATTTTCCATTTTTTGTGAGGTTGTGAACGAAGTATTTGTAAAATCCATTCAACCAATTCTTCGGTTTCGGTTCTCGGAATTAAAGTAGCTGGAGAAACTTTGAATTCGTATCCAAAAAAATAGGCTTTTTCAAAAATATATTGTAAAGGTTTTTGAGCAATCAATTGATTGATAATTGCTAATAAATCATTTTCAATTTCTTTTACAAACTCTTCATTTTCTTTCAAAATCAAATCAGTTTTGGAAAATCCCTTTTCAGACATTGCCCAATAATAGAGAGAAAGTGTTTCCTCTTGTCCATAAATCGGAGAGAGCTCTTGTATAAATTTCTTTTTGTATTCGGATACGGTCATAATTTTAGTATTTTTGTGTTTTTATTGTTTCACGTAGATTTTATTCATTATCTTCGTTACGCTTACTTTGATTTAGCAGATGACGCGGATATTATTGATTGTGATGATTTTTTTTGATTTATCAAAAAAAAATGCGGTAATCAGCTTTAAACCGTAGGTTTAATCGTTATTTTAGTGCAGTTTTCTTAAAATTCATTTTAGAAAAAATCTCTGAAAATCTGCGTGAAAAACCTACCCCAGACTTAAGGCACCCATTATCTCATCGTGTTTATTTTTAGAATATGGATTCGATGAACCCTAAAGGGTTTTCTAAAAGGAAGGGGAAAGTGATAAAATATTTCAAAAATGATGATTACAGACGAAAAATATATGCAACGAGCTTTGCAATTATCACAAATCGGTTTGCCATACGCGATCCCCAATCCTTCTGTAGGTGCTGTTTTGGTGTGTAAAGATACGATAATTGGCGAAGGTTTTACAAGTGCCTTTGGTGGAAATCACGCCGAAGTAAATGCGATTCGTTCGGTTCAAAACCCAGAATTGCTGTCGGAGAGTACACTTTATGTAACACTCGAGCCGTGCAATCACTTTGGAAAAACGCCACCTTGCTCTCATTTGATAGTAGAAAGTGGTATCAAAAAAGTAGTGGTAGGCTGTACTGATCCGTTTGTAGAAGTGGCTGGAAAAGGTATTGAACATCTGCGAAATCACGGTATTGAAGTGATTGTAGGTGTTTTGGGAAAAGAATGCATAGAGAGTCATCGCCGATTTTTTACTCAGCAGACCAAAAATCGTCCGTATATCATACTAAAATGGGCAGAAACCGCCGATGGTTTTATTGCTCCTGCGGAAAAAGATACCAAGCAACCAGTATGGATTTCCAATCAGTACTCATTGCAACTTACGCACAAATGGCGAAGCGAAGAAGCAGCGATTTTAGTTGGCACAAACACCGTTTTACAGGACAATCCATACCTTACGACAAGAAATTGGTACGGAAAAAATCCGACGAGATTGTATATAGATTTTTCGCATAAAATTGATGAAAAATTTGCAATTACAAACGGAATAGCTCCTACCATTTGTTTGACAGAGTCTTTACCCAAAAATCCTATCCCAGCCGTAATTTACGAATTGATTGACAAAAATAAATTGCCCAGCGAAGTGGCTCGTGTATGCTTGAAACACGGTTTGCAATCTATCATCATCGAGGGCGGAACCACGGTTTTGGAACAATTTATTCAAGCAAATTATTGGGACGAAGCAAGAGTTTTTTTCTCTAATATTCGTTGGAAAAACGGAATAAAAGCTCCCCAATTGACCAATTTTGCAATAGAAAAACGATTGACCATAGAAGATAATTTTCTCACGATATTTCAACCCAATCTATGAAAGATACGTACAAAACGATAGCGTTTCCCACAGAAGAAGTGTTGTTTAAGGAAAAAAACAGCAAATTTTTTGGTTATGCCTTTCCTGTAATTTCAGAGGAAGAAATCAAACAACATTTGGAAGAGATCAGAAAGCAACATCACACAGCGAGACATTGGTGCTATGCCTATCAAATAGGTACAAAAAACATTCAGTACCGTGCCAATGACGACGGCGAACCCAACAATACTGCGGGAATGCCGATTTATGGACAGATTCAATCGTTTGATTTGACCAATGTTTTGGTGATTGTCGTTCGCTATTTTGGCGGAATAAAATTGGGCGTTGGTGGCTTGATTACCGCATATCGTCAGACAGCACAGATGGCTTTGGAAGTAGCAGAAATTGTAGAAGAAACGATCGACCAACATTATTTGATTTCATTTAATTATAAGGATATGAATAAGGTGATGCGTGTGTTAAAGGAAAAAAATATAAGCATTGTCAATCAAAAAATGGAAATGAATTGTCAGATAGAAATTCGTGTTCGATTGCAAAACATTCCGCAAACTTTGGCGGCATTCGAACCTTTGTTTGAGGTGAAAATAGAGGAAGTTTAAAGTAAGAAACGATGGATAAAGAAAAATTAATCAAAGATTTTTCGGTCTATTTGCGATTGGAAAGAGGATTGTCAGAAAACACATTGATTAATTATCAATTAGATATTGAAAAATTTCTCAATTTTTTAGCCGTAGAAATTCAATCCATTGATCAAGTAGGGGAGGAGGAAGTACGAGCGTTTATTTATTCAATAGGAAATTTTTATAGTACAGCCACACAAGCGAGATTTTTGGCTTCGTTAAATTCGTTTTTTACATACTTACAATTGGAAGAACGAATCAGACACAATCCAGTAAAATTTATCGAACATCCAAAAATGGAACGTAAATTACCCGTTGTACTAACTTTGGATGAAATATATAAAATCATAGATACTATACCAGATACAACTCTTGAAGAACAACGTAATAAGGTAATGTTGGAAACTCTTTACAGCTGTGGATTTCGTGTTTCAGAGCTGATAAGTCTAAAAATTTCTGATTTGTTTTTTGACGAAGGCTTTGTCAGAGTGATAGGAAAGGGAAATAAACAACGATTGGTACCTATTGCACCACATACTCAAGAGGCAATTTTTTATTATTTGAGCGAATTAAGAGGAAAAATGGTCAATCAATTATTTTCAACAGATGTATTGTTTCTCAATCGAAGAGGAAAACCTTTGACACGCGCGATGATATTTATCTTAGTAAAAAAATATGCACAGCTGGCAGGAATTACCAAAGAGGTAAGTCCGCATACATTTCGACATTCATTTGCCACACATTTATTGGAAAATGGAGCCAATTTGTTTGCTATTCAGGCTATGTTGGGACATGAGTCGATTACAACGACTGAAATTTATACCCATATAGAGCAATCTGCTTTGAAAAATGTGATAGAAAATTTTCATCCATGGAATATTAAAAATCAAGAATAAAAATGAAAAAAATAGAAAGTTTGAAAAATCCATTGATAAAAGAGCTCATACAATTGCATGAAAAATCTCGTAAACGAAAACAACTTAAACGTTTTATAATTGAGGGAAAAAGAGAGGTGTTTTTAGCTCAAAAAGGAAACTATCAAATTGAAAAAATTTTTATATGTGAGGAATATCATTCTGAAGGAGAAATTACTAAATTTTCTCAAATTGCAAAGGAATTGATTTTGATTTCTAAAGAAATTTATCAAAAATTGGCTTACAGAGATACTACAGAGGGAATTATTGCTTTAGTAGAGGAAAAATCACATCAGTTAAACGATTTGAAATTACCAGAAAATTCATTGGTTTTGGTCGTAGAAGCGATAGAAAAGCCAGGTAATTTGGGAGCCATACTACGTACAGCAGATGCAACAAATATTGATGCAGTACTCATTGCAAATCCCACAACTGATTTGTACAATCCCAATGTGATACGAAGTAGTGTAGGCTGTGTGTTTACCAATAAAATTGCAATAGCAACAACTGATGAGGTAATTGCATATTTAAAGAAAAACAACATTTCTATTTATAGTGCTATTTTACAAGAGGCAGTACCGTATTACACGCAAGATTATACTTCATCATCGGCAATAGTTGTAGGAACAGAAGCTACAGGTTTGACACAAGTATGGAGAGAACATTCTCACAAAAACATCATCATTCCTATGGAAGGAGAAATTGATTCTATGAATGTTTCTGTAGCCGCAGCAGTTTTGCTATTTGAAGCCAAAAGACAGAGGAGAGAGTAAAACGTTCCTCTTTTTTATGGTTTATAAAATTCCTCGTGTTTTAATTTGTAAATATTTATTAATTACTTTGGTATTGAGATTTTCTGGAGCGGTATAAACCGAATAAATACCGTATTTTTTCAGTTCTTGAATGATGAGGTTTTTCTCAAATTCAAATTTTTCTGCAATGATTTTGTCATAGATTCCTTGTAGATTGTTGGGGGTAGATTGTATCATTGATTGCAATTCCGAGTTTTTAAAGAAAATTACTACCAATAAATGATTTCGAGCGATTCCTCTCAAATAATTCAACTGTCGTTTTACAGCATCTAAGGTTTCAAAATTGGTAAAAAGCAAAACCAAACTTCTCTGTGTAATCTGCATTTTTACATCTTGATATACCCTGCCAAAATCGGTTTCTGCAAAATCGGTTTGCACATTGTAGAGAGCTTCTGAAATTTTTCTCAACTGAGCATTTTTATTGTCGGCAGGAACCTTGTTTTCTGTTTTTCGAGAAAATGTCATAATCCCCACACGGTCGCCTTTTTTTAAAATAATGTGAGAAAGAGCCATTGCCGCATTGATGGAATAATCCAGCAAACTCAACCCATCAAAAGGCATTTGCATCGTGCGACCTTTGTCTATGAGAATATAGATGCGTTGCGATTTTTCGTCTTGGTACTGATTGACCATCAGTTTGTTTTGTTTAGAAGTTGCTTTCCAATTAATCGTGCAAATATCGTCGCCTTGCACATATTCCTTGATTTGTTCAAACTCCATTGTGTGTCCCAATCG
This sequence comes from Capnocytophaga sp. ARDL2, assembly GCF_041530365.1. Lineage (NCBI taxonomy): Bacteria > Pseudomonadati > Bacteroidota > Flavobacteriia > Flavobacteriales > Flavobacteriaceae > Capnocytophaga > Capnocytophaga sp. ARDL2. The sequence continues at coordinate 2,372,233 of NZ_CP168034.1, read as the reverse complement.
ACGGATTTTTTTTACCCCGCCCAAGAGAAATTCGTTTTGCAACGCCATCAATTCATACTTTCTTAAATGAATAAACGAAGGATAAGTGGGAAGTGTTACTCCTTTTTGAAACGCATATCTTTTTGAAACAAAACCAATGGGAGATTTGGTAAAAATATTCAGTCCGCCAAAACTGTACTCGCCTCGTTCCTTTGGAGTTAGTTGGTAATTTGAAAGTATTTCTTTTGAAGGTTTTATTCTTTGTTTTATTAAAAAATCTCTCTTTTGAAATTGGAAAGGGATTTCGTCTATCACATCGACAGTAACCCAAAAAGGATAATGATTTTTTATGCGAATTTGAATAAGATTTTCATCTCCGTTTGACAATTTTTCAGGAAGCAATCGCTCAGCTTTTATTCCATTTTTCTGAACAAAAAGAAATAAAAAATCAAGAGCAAACACCAAAGTAGTAAGCAACAAAAGGATATGTGCTAAAGGTAAAAGTGATTGGAAAAAAAACGCCAAAACATAGCACACACCCACTAAAAAGAGTGTAAAATAAAATCGATGATTTATGTAGAGTTCTTTCATAGGTTAAAATTTAAAAGGAAAAATCAGTAGTAATTAACCACAAAAGTACATTATAATTTTCAAAATTTAGATTTATTTACGGAAAAGGTAGTTTGAAAAAGGGATTGTCTGCCACCTAACTAACGTATATCAATTTTGATGTCTATTAATCTCATCAATTAAAAAAGGGATTCAAACAATTCAAAATTTTCAATTTCTTTTTATTGTTTCATAAAATTTGTCAATAACAGTAATTATTACAGAAGTTGTTTTTAAACAAGGTTTAAAAGTAACGATTATTTTGAAAATACTTACCAATGAGTTGAACAAGAGTTGTATTTGTAAAGTAAAATAGATTGTTTTATTTACACTCTTTCCAAATTATTTTAAGTGTTATTCTTTTGCGTCTTTAGTTGTACTTTTGCATTATGGCAAGAAAAAAATCTGAAAAAATCGTATTTGAAAATATAGAAGTACTCGATGCGGGTGCTAAAGGTGTATGTGTAGCAAAAGCTCCTGATGGGAAAGTGATTTTTATTCCTAATGTGGTTCCGGGCGATGTGGTAGATGTGCAAACCGTAAAAAAACGCAAAGCCTACTACGAAGGGCGTGCTACAAAAATTCATTGTTATTCTCCTCATAGAACCGATGCGGTGTGCGAACATTTTGGTGCATGTGGTGGTTGCAAATGGCAAAATATGCAATACAGTCAGCAATTGCACTACAAACAACAAGAGGTTTATAATCACTTGAAACGCATAGGAAAAATCGAACTTCCAGAATTTGAGCCTATTTTAGGGTCAGAGAAACAATTGTTTTACCGCAATAAAATGGAGTTTTCGTTTTCTAATGCTCGTTGGCTTACGCCAGAAGAAATCAGCTCGGGCAAAGAATTGGGTAAAGAAAATGCTCTTGGTTTCCATATTCCGAAAATGTGGGATAAAATTTTGGATATCAAAAAATGCTGGTTGCAAGAAGACCCTTCAAATCAGTTGAGAAACGAAATCCGTGCGTTTGCCAATGCTCACAATATGGAGTTTTTCAACCCGAGAGAAAACAGTGGATTGTTGCGAACTTTGATGATTCGTACGACTTCGATTGGCGAAACGATGGTATTGATTCAGTTTTTTAAGGAAGATAAAGAAAAACGAGAATTATTGTTGAATCATATTTTGGAAAAATTTCCACAAATTACCTCATTACAATATGTAATCAATGAAAAGTTTAACGATACCATTTACGATCAAGAAGTGATTTGCTACCACGGTAGAGATTATATTTTGGAAGAGATGGAAGGTTTGCAATTCCGTATCAATGCCAAATCATTTTATCAAACCAATTCGGAACAGGCGTTTCAGTTGTACAGTATCACCAGAGATTTTGCAGGATTGACAGGCAAGGAATTGGTATATGATTTATACACAGGTACAGGAACGATTGCACAATTTGTGTCTAAAAAAGCCAAAAAAGTTATCGGTGTAGAGGCGGTGCCAGAAGCGATTGCCGATGCAAAAATCAACGCTGCACACAACAATATTACCAATTGTGAGTTTTTTGTGGGCGACATGAAAAATGTCTTCAACGACGAATTTATAGCCACTCACGGTCAACCCGATGTGATTATTACCGACCCACCTCGAGATGGAATGCACAAAGATGTGGTAGCACAAATCTTGAAAATTGCACCCAAAAGAGTGGTGTATGTAAGTTGTAATTCCGCAACACAAGCCAGAGATTTGGCTTTGATGGACGAAATGTATCAAGTTGTAAAAGTTCGCCCAGTAGATATGTTTCCACAAACACACCATGTAGAAAATGTGGTGTTGTTGGAGAAGAGAAAGGGGGAGTAAATTGCAAATTGACTTGTTGGAATCACCCCATATTTCATTGTTAAATCATTCTAAATAATTTAATAAAAATCTGAAATTTGGCAAAATATTAAATTAATTAATGTACATTTGCCATTCAAAATTTTAAATAAAAAATAATACCATGAAAAAAAATGTATTAGCAGTATTGGCTTTAGCCACTTTGACTTTTGCTTCTTGTAAAAAAGACGCTCCTGTTTCAAACCCAACAGAGGTTTCTGAAACTCCACAAAACGCAGTAAGCTATAATCTAGCAACTGAAGAGTCTGTAATCAACTGGAAAGGTGAAAAAATGTCTGGAGACAACCATACAGGAGATTTGAAATTGAGCGAAGGTGCTGTTTCTGTAGTTGATGGAAAATTGACAAACGGTGTGTTTGTAATCGATATGAACTCTATCACAGTTACTGATATTCCTGCTGATGACGAAAACAACGGATATTTGGTTGGACACTTGAAAGGTAGCAACGAAGAAAACCAAGATCACTTTTTCAATGTAGCAAAATATCCAACAGCTAAATTTGAAATCGCAAATGTAACTGAAACTGAAAACGAAGGTAAAGTAACCATCGAAGGAAACTTGACTTTGAAAGAAACTACTAAACCAGTAAAATTTGACGCAGTAGTTACTGTAACTGATAATGATGTATTAATCACAACAGAAGAATTTGCTTTTGATAGAACTGAGTTTGGCGTAAACTACAACTCTGGAAAACTTTTCCAAGACTTAGGTGACAAAGTTATCAAAGATGAGGTAAAAGTAAAATTGTCTGTAAAAGCTACGAAATAATAATTGTTTCATAAATAACTATAAAAGCTGTTCGATTTTTGAACAGCTTTTTTTATCTTTACTAAAAAATAAATTATTCATAATATGGCAACGATAACTTTAGGAGGAAATCCAATCCAAACGGTAGGTACTCTACCACAAAATGGTGAAAAATTAGTAGATTTTAATTTGGTAGCAGAAGATTTGTCCGTGAAAACTAATAATGATTTTGCAGGAAAAAAAGTAGTTTTTAATATTTTTCCAAGTGTAGATACAGGGACGTGTGCAGCTTCTGTAAGACGTTTCAATGAAGAGGCATCTGCTCTTGAAAACACTATTGTAGTTAATGTTTCAAAAGATTTGCCTTTTGCACTCTCTCGTTTTTGTGCTGCAGAAGGATTGAAAAATGTGGTTAATTTATCTGATTTTAGAACTGATTTTTCAAAACAAGTGGGAGTAGAAATGGTGGATGGTCCTATTAAAGGTTTGATGAGCCGTTCAATTATTGTTGTAAACGAAAATAATGAAGTAGTTTATACAGAACAAGTACCTGAAATAAAAGATGAACCTAATTATCAAAATGTTTTGGACGTATTGAAAAAATAGTTTCGATTATTTGTCAATTAGTAAAAAACATTTTAAACGTGAAAGATACAGCAAAACATCAAGGACTACGCAATCATTTGGTACAAGAACTCATTAAAAAAGGAATTTCAGATAAAACGGTATTAAATGCAATATCTCAAATACCAAGACATTTGTTTTTGGATTCGAGTTTTGAAAATTTCGCTTATCAAGACAAGGCGTTTCCTATTGGAGCAGGTCAGACCATTTCTCATCCATATACTGTTGCCTATCAGACGCAATTGTTGGAAGTAAAACCTAATCAAAAAATTTTAGAAATAGGTACAGGATCTGGTTATCAAACGGCTGTTTTGTGTAAAATGGGTGCAAAGATATATACAGTAGAAAGACAAATAGAGTTGTATAAAACCACTTCTGTACTTTTACCCAAATTAGGATTCAAACCTGTACTCATGACCTATGGAGATGGATATAAAGGAATGGAAAATGATGCACCTTTTGACGGAATAATCGTTACGGCAGGTGCTCCGTTTGTTCCAAAGCCTTTGTTGGCTCAATTAAAAGTAGGAGGTAGATTGGTTATTCCAGTTGGCGAAGATAAGCAAGTAATGAATCTGATTATTAGAGTTTCTGAAACACGATTTCAGCAACACGAATTAGGTGATTTTCGATTTGTACCTATGTTGGAAAACAAAAGTAGATAACAAAAAAAACTCATTTTCAATTGAAAATGAGTTTTTTTTGTTATACCGAAACCTTTCCTTTGATTTCAGGATACGGGTCGTAGTTTTCTAAAGTAAAATCTTCGAAAACAAATGCGTCGATGTCTTTTACATTCGGATTGATTTTCATTGTAGGCAAGGTACGTGGCTCTCTCGAAAGTTGCTCTTCGATTTGCTTGAAATGGTCTTTGTAAATATGCACATCTCCAAAAGTATGAACAAAATCACCTACTTTCAAATCACACACTTGGGCTATCATTTGTGTCAAAAGTGCATAAGAGGCAATATTGAAAGGTACTCCTAAAAACAAATCTGCCGAACGTTGATATAGTTGACATGAAAGTTTGCCCTCAGCTACATAAAATTGAAAAAAAGTATGACAGGGAGGTAAAGCAGCTTTTCCATTGGCAACATTTTCTGCAAACGAAATTGATGTGTCTGGTAAAACAGATGGATTCCAAGCAGAAACCAATAATCTCCTACTATCAGGGTTGTTTTTAATAGATTGTATCACTTCTTTCAATTGGTCGATGTCCTCACTATTCCAATTTCTCCATTGATGACCATAAACGGGTCCTAAGTCTCCATTGGAATCTGCCCATTCGTTCCAGATGCGTACGTTATTGTCTTTAAGGTATTTGATGTTGGTCTCTCCTTTGATAAACCACAACAATTCGTGAATAATCGATTTTAGGTGTACTTTTTTTGTTGTTACTAATGGAAATCCTTCTTGAAGATTAAATCTCATTTGGTGTCCAAAGATACTACGAGTACCTGTACCCGTGCGGTCTGCTTTGTCAACACCTTCGGTCAAAACTCTGTTGACCAAATCTTTATATTGTTTCATGTTATTTTTTCTGGTTGATTACTTCTTGAATTTTTGCAGCTTCGTCATAATTTTCGTCCAAAATTGCTTTTTCAATCAATTCGTTTAGTTGTTCTATCGAATAGTTTGCATAAGGGTTGGTCGATTTATTTGAAAGATTGTCAAGTATATCGTCGATTTCTTTATTGATTTCATCGATACTTTCGTTTTCATCTTCCATAAATTCCGTTTCATCCAAAGTAATTCCCGCTTTTTCCAAAATGTGTGCGTATGTAAAAATAGGGGCTTTAAATCTCAAAGCAAGAGCAATTGCATCACTTGTACGAGCGTCTAAAATTACTTGTCTTTCAAAGGATTCGCAAACCACATTGGCATAAAATACACCATCTATTAGTTTGTGAATGATTACTTTTTCTACATTGATAGAAAATGATTCTGCAAAATTTTTAAACAAATCATGCGTCAACGGTCTTGAAGCTACCAAGTCTTTTTCCATAGCCAAAGCAATTGATTGAGCCTCGAAAGCACCAATGATTATTGGTAATTTTCTGTTGGTTTTTACTGTTGACAAAAGTAATGCATACGCACTATTTTGTGTATGGGTATATGAAATTCCTTGTACAAATAATTCGATTAAGTTCATGATAAAAATCAATTTAACGACAAAGATACAATTTTATTTGTATTGAAATTGTATGCTTTTTTGATAAATTTTTAGGTAAAATCATTTTTTACCATGTAGAAATATTTAACTATAAGGAAAATATTTTTATCAACAGCTAAATTACTTTTTGCCTTGAAAAAATGTTTACAGTTTGTTGAATAATTTATCTAAATAATATTTTCAAATTTCAAATACATATAGTACTTTTGTAGCTTAAAAAACAAGTAGTAAAAATAATGAGCACAACAAAGAAAATTCAATCGGCATTAATTTCGGTTTTTGACAAAGAGGGTTTGGAGCCAATTGTTAGAGAATTGCATAAAAATCAGGTAACTATATATTCGACAGGTGGTACCGAAACTTTTATTAAAGACTTGGGAATTCCTGTAGTGGCGGTAGAAGATGTTACTTCATACCCTTCGATTTTGGGAGGTCGTGTAAAAACATTACACCCAAAAATTTTTGGTGGTATCTTGAACAGACAAGACAATCCATCGGATGTGGAACAAATGAAAGAATTTGAAATCCCACAAATCGACTTGGTTATCGTAGATTTATACCCTTTTGAAAAAACAGTTGCTTCAGGTGCTGATGAGGTCGCGATTATCGAAAAAATCGATATCGGTGGTATTTCTTTGATTCGTGCAGCTGCTAAAAACTTTAAAGACACGGTAATTGTAGCTTCAGTAAACGAATACGATTTGTTTTTGTCTTATTTGGTAGAAGGTAATGGAGCTACTACTTTAGAGCAAAGGAAAACTTTGGCTACCAAAGCATTCCATACATCCTCTCACTACGACAGTGCAATTTTCAACTATTTCAACCAAGACGAAAATGTGTTGAAAGTGAGCATTGCCCAAGGACAAACCTTGAGATATGGTGAAAATCCTCACCAAAAAGGAACTTTCTTTGGAGATTTAGACAAAATGTTTGACAAATTGCACGGAAAAGAATTGTCTTACAACAACCTGTTGGATGTTGATGCCGCTGTAAATTTGATGAATGAGTTCAAAGGTCAGGCTCCTACATTTGCTATTTTGAAACACAACAATGCTTGCGGTGTGGCTCAAAGACCAACGATGAAAGAGGCTTATTTAGACGCTTTGGCTGGTGATCCAACTTCAGCTTTTGGTGGAGTATTGATTGCAAATGGTACAATTGACGAAGCTACAGCAGTAGAAATCAATCAATTGTTTTGTGAAATTGTAATCGCTCCTGCTTATGATGAAAATGCTGTTGAAATTTTGAAAGAAAAGAAAAACAGAATCATCTTGGTACAAAACGAGGTAGAATTACCTGCTCAGCAATTGCGTACTTGTTTAAATGGTGTGTTGGTTCAAGACAAAGACAACATCACAGATAGCAAAGATATTTTGAAAAGCACAACGAACGAAGTGCCAACAGATGCTCAAATCGAAGACTTGTTGTTTGCTTCAAAAATCTGTAAACACACCAAATCAAATACGATTGTTTTAGTAAAAGGTGGTCAAATGTGTGCGTCAGGTACTGGACAAACTTCGCGTGTAGATGCGTTGAGACAAGCGATAGAAAAAGCAAACAGTTTCAATTTTGATTTGAACGGTGCTGTAATGGCGAGTGACGCATTTTTCCCATTCCCAGATTGTGTAGAAATCGCACACAAAGCAGGAATCAAAGCGGTAATTCAGCCAGGTGGATCTTTGAAAGATCAATTGACAATCGATTATTGTAACGAAAACAATATTGCAATGGTAACTACTGGAGTTCGCCATTTCAAACACTAAAAAAAAACTGATAAATAGGCTATGGGATTTTTTGATTTTATGACAGAGGAAATCGCGATGGACTTAGGTACAGCGAATACTCTAATCATTCACAACGGTAGAGTGGTGGTAGATAGCCCTTCTATTGTAGCAAGAGATAGAAAAACTGGGAAAGTAATTGCAGTAGGGCATGAAGCAGCTCTAATGCAAGGAAAAACTCATGATAATATCAAAACCATCCGTCCTTTAAAAGACGGAGTAATTGCGGATTTTGATGCTTCTGAAAAAATGATTAACTTGTTTATCAAAAGCATCCCTGCATTGAAAAAGAAATTGTTTACACCTTCATTGCGTATGGTAGTGTGTATTCCTTCTGGTATTACAGAGGTGGAAATGCGTGCCGTAAAAGAATCATGTGAGCGTGTAAACGGTAAAGAAGTATATTTGATTCACGAACCTTTGGCAGCGGCTATCGGTATCGGTATTGATATTTTGCAACCAAAAGGAAATATGATTATTGATATCGGTGGCGGTACTACAGAGATTGCTGTATTGTCATTGGGAGATATTGCTTGTGATAAATCTGTGAAAATTGCGGGAGATGTATTTACCAATGATATCGTTTACTACATGCGTTCGCAACACAATTTATTTGTAGGAGAAACTACAGCAGAAAAAATCAAAATAGAAATTGGTGCTGTAATCGACGATTTAGAGCAAGGACCAGATGATATGTTGGTACAAGGTCGTGATTTGTTGACAGGAAAACCAAAACAGGTATCAGTTTCTTATCGCGAGATTGCAAAAGCATTGGATAAATCGATCCAACGAATTGAAGATGCTGTATTGGAAACACTTTCTCAAACACCACCAGAATTGGCAGCAGATATCTACAATACAGGTATTTATCTTGCAGGTGGAGGTTCTATGTTGAGAGGTTTGGACAAGCGTATTTCACAAAAAACAGATTTACCAGTATTTATTGCCGAAGATCCATTGAGAGCAGTAGTAAGAGGTACAGGTATTGTGATCAAAAACTTGGAAAAATACAAAAACATCCTTATTAAATAAGCGATGCAACAAATATTTTATTTTTTATCTAAAAACAGTACGAGGTTACTGTTTTTGGTGCTTTTAATAGTTTCGGTTTCGTTGACCATTCAAAATCATTCGTACCATCGTAGTAAATTCCTTTCGTCCGCCAATCAAATGAGCGGTTCGGTATATGAAAAAACGCATGCAATGGAAGAATATTTGCATTTGCGAAAAGACAACGAACTACTTGCAGAAGAAAATGCTCGATTGAAAGAATTGTTGTACAATAGTCAAAATACTATTGACTCGGCTTTTCATGCACAATCAACTCGTGTACCTATTAGTGAATTTAAAGTCTTTAATACACACATTATCAACAATAGTTATCGCAAAAGAAACAACTATTTGACAATAAGAGGTGGTGTAAATCAGCAGTTTACAAAAGATATGGGGGTAATCAATGACAAAGGAGTAGTAGGTATAGTAGAAAATGTGTCTAAAAATTTTGCTACAGTTCAAAGTATTTTGAATACAAAAACAAAGATTACTGCCAAAGTAAAAAATACCGAACATTTTGGTACGATCGTTTGGGATGCAAAGAACGCAGGTTTTGTACAATTGACAGATATACCAAAATTGGCAAATTTGACCAAAGGAGATTCGATAGTTACAGGAGGAATATCGACCATTTTTCCTGAAAATATTCCAATCGGAGTGGTGGATAAAGTTTATACATCAAAAGCCTCAAACTTTTACACCATCAATGTGCGTTTGTTCAATGATATGACGCGTATCAATCAAGTGTATGTGATTGAAAATATCAACTATCAAGAAATTAAAGAATTAGAAGAAACTACTCAAGATGAATAATACAACCTTATTGGCACTTTTTAGATTTGTATCATTGCTCATTTTGCAAGTAGTGCTGTTCAATTATATACATTTTCTAGGATATGCCGTGCCATATCCTTACATTTTATTTATCCTTTTGTTTCCTTTACAAGTCAATAGAAAATGGTTGTTGATTGCCAGTTTTTGTATGGGAATTATTTTGGATATTTTCAATGATTCGGGTGGTGTGCATGCAACAGCCTGTCTATCAGTAGCATATTTTAGAGAATATTTTATCAAAATATCTTATGGTATCAGTTATGAATACCACATGCTCAAAATATCTAGTAAAATTTCAAAAGAATTGATTAGCTATTTATTTGTATCGATTCTTTTTCATCATTTAGTATTTTACACATTAGAAGCATTTAGCTTATTATTGATAATAGATGTTTTGCTAAAAACGGTTTCTTCATTGGCAGTAACCTTTTTATTTTCACTATTGTTGATTGCTTTATCAAAATCTGACCGATAGACAATGAGAAAATTATTTTTTCCATCATTAATTATTGTTGGTGCTATCATCATCATTGCTCGACTATTTTATTTGCAAATAGTTGACGGTTCGTATTTGATTAAATCGGAAAACAACGCCATCAAAATCGTTTATGAATATCCTGAACGAGGGTATATTTTTGATAGAAATGGCGAATTGTTGGTAGCCAATCAGCCGAGTTATGACATCATGGTGATACCTCGTGAAGTAAAAAATATCGATACTTTGGAACTCTGCAAAATATTGGAAATAACCAAAGAAGATTTTATCAAAAAAATAGAAAAAGCAAAGGTGTATTCACCGAGATTACCATCGCTTTTTATGGCTCAATTGTCAAAAAAAGAATTTGCAGCTTTTCAAGAAAAACAACGACATTACAAAGGTTTTTATATTCAAAAACGTAGTCTTCGAGATTATCAAGTCGATTATGCAGCCAATGTTTTTGGTTATATTCGACAAATTAACGAGGCAGAATTAGAGCGAAGACCCTATTACAAATCGGGTGAATTGATTGGTATTCGTGGAGTAGAGCAGGCGTATGAAGAACAGTTGAGAGGTGTGCGTGGCGTTTTTTACATTCAGCGTGATAAACACAACAAAGAAATTGGGTCGTACAAAGAGGGGAAATATGACACTTTAGCAAAAAAAGGAAAAGATTTGACCATAACCATCGATGCCGAATTGCAAAAATACGGCGAACAGTTGATGGTAAACAAACGAGGGGGTATCGTTGCTATCGAACCCAAAACAGGGGAGATTCTCGCTTTAGTTACGGCTCCGAGTTATGATCCAGGGTTGTTGGTAGGAAAAAATCGTTCAAAAAACTATATAGCGATCGATAGTATCCCTGGGAAACCGTTTTTTGACAAAGTATTACAAGGGCAGTTTTCTCCTGGTTCTCCGTTCAAAATTCTCACTGGATTGGTAGGATTGCAGGAAGGCGTAATCGATACACAAACGAGATTTTCGTGTGCAAGAGGATTTTATTATTCACGAGGAGGGTTTATGGGATGCCACGATGTAGGTGCATGGAATTTACATCCAGCGATTGCCAAATCGTGCAATACTTATTTTGCACAAACCTTTATGAAGACTGTCAATAAATATCCAACGCCAGCTCAAGGTGTTGATGCTTGGTACAAACATTTGGCAAGTTTTGGATTGGATAATTATATGGGGTACGATTTACCTTCGGGACAAAAAGGAAGAATACCCAATTCGACGTTTTATCAAAAATGGTTTCCAAATGGAGGATGGAGTAGTACAACGATTGTCTCCAACTCCATTGGTCAGGGAGAGGTGGAAATGACGCCTATACAATTGGCAAATGTTATGTGTGCTGTAGCCAATGAAGGATATTATTACACTCCTCATATCATCAAAAAAATCGAAGGAGAAGAAATTGATAAATCATTCGTTCAGAAAAAACAAACAACGATTGATTCACGACATTTCAAACCTGTAATCGAAGGATTGTTGGAAGTGTATCAATCAGGTACTGCGAGTAGATTGAGAGTGCCAGGAATTAATATTTGTGGTAAGACAGGAACGGTAGAAAATTTTGTAAATGTAGATGGAAATCGAGTGAAACTCACCGATCACTCTTCGTTTTTGGCATTTGCACCGAAAGAAAATCCAAAAATTGTAATTGCTGTGTTTATCGAAAACGGAGGTTGGGGAGCATCTTACGCAGGGCCTATTGCCTCGTTGATGATAGAAAAATATTTGAAAAAAGAAATCTCGCGTACCGATTTAGAAACGCGTATGCTCAATGCAAATTTGAGTGCAAATTATGTAACCAAAGACAAGGCTGAGAGACAAAAAGCAGAAAGAGAGCGATTGAAAAGAGAACAAGAAAAGTTGAAAAATATAAAGTAAACATGGCAACGAACAACCAAATGCAAAATCAAAGTGTACTGGCAAATATTGATAAGCTGTCTGTTTTTATCTATATTTGTTTAGTGTTTTTTGGCTGGATGAGTATTTATTCAGCTTCATTGCCGTTAGAACCAAGTTCAATTTTCGATTTGAATCAAATTTTTGGAAAGCAATTATTGTTTATGGGATTGTGTGTTCCTGTAATATCGATATTGTTGTTTGTCGATGCAAAGATTTTTGATAAATATTCTCTGATTTTTTACATAATCGGAATCATATTATTGATGGGGTTATTTGTCTTTGGTAAAACAAGTAAAGGACAGACCAACTGGTATCAATTTGGAGGAATCAGTATGCAACCTTCTGAGTTTGCCAAAATCGGAACCGCTTTGTTGTTGGCAAAATATATTTCAGATGTGCAACCAACATTTGTCAAAATACAAGAGCAAATTGCTGCTTTGGCGATTATTTTTATCCCTGTATTTTTTATTTTGTTGCAACCCGATGCGGGGTCGGCAATGATATTCTTTAGCTTATTTTTAGCCTTGAATAGAGAAGAATTTCCTACTTGGTATTTGTGGACTGGAGCCATAGCAATTTTGGCATTTATATTGGCATTGATAGTACCTTTGTCTATATTATTGCCTTTGGTTTTTGTGTGTTTTGGAATACATTATTGGCGAAATAAAAAAATCACAAGAAATATATTTGTCTATGCAGGATTGGCAATAGCAACGGCAACTTTTATTTTTTCAGTAGAATATGTATTTGAAAATGTATTAGAACCACACCAAAAAGATCGTGTCAATGTATTATTGGGCGAAAATGTCGATATGAAAAAGGAGGGATACAATCTCAATCAGTCGATGATAGCTATAGGTTCGGGGGCTTGGTTAGGAAAAGGATGGCTTGAAGGTACACAAACAAAAGGCGGATTTGTTCCAGAACAACACACAGATTATATTTTTACCACAGTAGGAGAGGAGTTTGGTTTTGTCGGAAGTTTGGTTGTAGTAGTATTATTTACAGGATTGCTTTTACGCATCGTCTATTTAGCCGAAAAACAACGAAGTGTATTTTCTCGAGTATATGGCTATAGTGTCGCCTCTATATTGTTTATGCACTTTTTCCTAAATATCACCATGTTGATAGGATTGTTTCCGACGATTGGAGTGCCTTTACCGTTTTTTTCTTACGGAGGTTCGAGTTTGATAGCATTTACGATTATGTTGTTTATCTTTTTAAAATTAGATGCAAATAAAGTGAATGAGTGGTAGTTTGGTATAGTTTTTGAAAACAAACTTTTATAAAAAATAATAAAAAAGTAACATGAAAAAAATAGTTGTAAGTTTATGTACCTTGTTTGCGGTAGGAATGGTAAATGCACAAGAAGTAACAACGCAATCACAAACAGTAATTGTTAAAGACGTTACAGGTCAAGAAAAGGAAATTGAAACTATCGAGGCATATTTGTCAGAAGATACTCAAACGTCACCATCTGTACAAACACATTCGTCTGAAGAATATAATGCAGAGCAAACACGTTTGAAAGTAGAGCAAACTAAAGCAAATGAAGAACAAGCAAGAATAAAAGCAGAACAAGCAAGAATAAAAGCAGAGCAAACTAAAGCAAATGAAGAACAAGCAAGAATAAAAGCAGAACAAGCAAGAATAAAAGCAGAGCAAACTAAAGCAAATGAAGAACAAGCAAGAATAAAAGCAGAGCAAGCAAGAATAAAAGCAGAGCAAGAGGTTGCTAAGCAAAGAGAAAAAGCCCAACAAAAAATCGCTGAAGCTGAAGCTAAAAAAGAAAAAGAAGCTTTGAAAAGAGAAAAGGAGTTGGCAAAGCAAGAAAAAGCAAAAGTTAAAAAAGCAAAAGAAGAAGCAAAAGCAGCTGAAAAAGCAGCAAAAGTAGCTGAAAAAGAAAGAAAAACTGAAGTAAAAGCTTTGAAAAAAGAAGAAAAAGCTCAAAAAAGAATAGATAGTGCTTCAAAATCTTTGCAAAAATCAAAAGATAAATTGGCAAAAGCTGAAAATAAATTGGCAAAAGCTAAAAATGATTTTGATAGAAAAATGCTAGGAAGAAAGCTAAGCGTAGAAAAAGAATTAAAAGCAAAGCAAAACATTTTGAAATTAGAAAACCAAGTGAATAAATATAAAATCGAAGTACAAAAAGCTGAGTTAAAGTTAAACGAAGCAAAAATGAAAAAATAATTTATTTGTTTGACATGAAAAAGGCGTCTTGAAATGAAATCAAGGTGCTTTTTTTGTTTAATGCAATTTATTTTATTCAATAATAAAAAATAGTTTTAGTTATTGTAAAAAAAATCATACTTTTGTTGGATAACTTTAATTGTATAAAATAAGACAATATGGATAATATACCCCTGAGTAGCTTGGTATTACCTATAGGAGAAGGAGATGAAATATCGGTCTGGAAACTGATATTGACTATCTTTTTAGTATTTTTAAATGGTTTTTTTGTAGCAGCCGAATTTGCAATCGTAAAAGTGAGATCGTCACAAATCGAGGTGCAAAAGCATATTCGTTCGAGTGTAGCTTCTGCAGCAAAAACGATAGTCGCTCAGTTAGATTCCTATTTAGCTGCCACGCAGTTGGGAATTACTTTGGCTTCATTAGGATTAGGTTGGGTAGGAGAAAGCTCTTTGACTCCAGTGGTTATGAGATGTTTTCATTTCTTTGGTTTCGTAGGAGAAAAATACGATACGATTGCACAAAATTTATCTTTTCCAATAGCCTTCGTTATCATTACAATTTTGCATATAGTATTTGGTGAATTAGCACCAAAATCATTAGCCATCCAACATCCAACCAAAACTACATTTGCGATTGCATGGCCATTGCGTTTATTTTATATTGTTTTCAAACCAGTCATTTGGTTGATGAATGGTCTGGCAAACGTAATTTTACGTGCTGTCGGAATTACTCCAATTCACGGAAGTGAAATACACTCTGAAGAAGAGTTGAAAATGATTATAACCGAAAGTCAAGAAGGAGGAGCTATTCAAGAAACAGAAAGAGAATTGATTCAAAATGTATTCGAATTTGACGACCGTCGAGTAACCAATGTGTTTACTCTAAAGAAAAATGTTTCGAGTGTTGATGTAAATTCTACAGTAAAAGAAGCTATTGATTTTACTCTAACTGAAGGATATTCTCGTTATCCAGTTTATGACGATAACAAAGACAATGTATTAGGATTACTATATACCAAAGATTTGTTTAAAGAATATACTCAAAAAGGTGAAAATTTTGAGTTGAAATCTATTTTGAGAGAACCAATTTTTGTGTCGGAAACAACATTGATAAAAACCGTTTTGAAAAAATTTCAATCCGAACACTCTCAAATTGCTATTGTAACCAATGAAGTAGGAGAATATTCTGGATTGGTTACTCTGGAAGATATTTTAGAAGAGTTGGTAGGAGAAATTCAAGATGAATACGACAACGAAGAACCAGTTGTAAAATCTTTGCAAACAGGTGTATATATTGTAAATTCTCATGAAAATATATCAGATATTAATCGATTGTTGCCATTTCCTTTTGAAGAAAGTGAACATTATGATACATTAGCTGGATTGATTTCTGAAATGAATAATGAATCTGAAATAGATTTACAAGAAGGGGATTTATTAGATTTTACTCACTATCACGGAACTGTTTTAAAAATGTACCGTAACTCTGTAGAGTCAATACAATTGACCGTAAAAGAAGAGTTTATTGAAGGTGAAGTCATAGAATTGTCAACAGAAGTATAATATTCAAAGGGATTTTAATAGCGTTTTTTTTTCCTTTTGCAATAAATAAAGTATCTTTGTCCGTTGTAAAAAGGACAACCTTTATAAATATTAAATCATAGTATCTACTTTTATATGAAAGAATTTACAAAAGAAGTATATCTGAAATGGTATGAAGATATGCTGTTTTGGAGAAAGTTTGAAGATAAATTAGCTGCATTATACATTCAGCAAAAAGTAAGAGGTTTCTTACACTTGTACAATGGTCAGGAGGCGGTTTTAGCTGGGGCTTTACACGCTATGGACTTGAGCAAAGACAAAATGATTACTGCCTACAGAAACCATGTGCAACCTATCGGTATGGGAGTAGATCCTCGCAAAGTAATGGCTGAACTTTTAGGAAAAGCAACAGGTACTTCTCAAGGTTTGGGTGGTTCTATGCACATTTTTTCTAAAGAACACGGATTTTATGGTGGACATGGTATTGTAGGAGCTCAAATTCCTGTGGGTGCAGGTATGGCATTTGCTGAAAAATATTTAGGAACTGGTGGGGTGTCATTGACTTATTTCGGAGACGGTGCTGCAAGACAGGGTTCTCTTCACGAAGCCTTTAATATGGCTATGTTGTGGAAATTGCCAGTGGTGTTTATCTGTGAAAACAACGGATATGCAATGGGTACTTCGGTGGAAAGAACTGCCAACCATACTGATATTTGGAAATTGGGATTGGGATACGAAATGCCTTCTTACGCAGTAGATGGTATGAATCCTGTAAAAGTTGCTGAAGCAATGCACGAGGCTATTGAAAGAGCTCGTCGTGGCGAAGGTCCAACTTTCCTCGAAATGAAAACTTACCGATACAGAGGACACTCAATGTCTGATGCTCAACACTATCGTACAAAAGAGGAAGTAGAAGAGTACAGAAAAATAGACCCAATTACTCAAGTTTTGGAGGTAATCAAACAAAACAATTGGGCTACTGACGAAGAAATCGAAGTAATTGACAACCGAGTGAGAGATTTGGTAAACGAATGCGAAAAATTTGCTGAAGAATCTCCATATCCAGAAACTTCGGTAATGTATGATGTAGTTTACGAACAAGAAAATTATCCATTTATTCCTCATAAATTATAAGACATGGCAGAAATCATTACAATGCCTCGTTTGAGCGATACCATGACAGAAGGTACTGTAGCAGCGTGGTTGAAAAAAGTTGGAGATAAAATTTCTGAAGGTGATATTCTTGCAGAAATCGAAACGGATAAAGCTACGATGGAGTTTGAATCATTCCATTCAGGTACCCTATTATATATAGGAGTACAAGAGGGAGATACAGCTCCAGTGGATAGTGTTTTGGCTATTATAGGAAATGAAGGCGAAGATTATCAATTGATGTTGAACGGAGGTGCTCCTTTTTCACAAAAAACAGAAGAAACTGAAAAAACAGAAGAAACAACTGTTCAACCAACGGTAGAAATCCCTTCAAATGTGTCGATAGTAACAATGCCTCGTTTGAGCGATACCATGACAGAAGGTACAGTAGCTACTTGGTTGAAAAAAGTAGGTGATAAAGTTTCGGAAGGTGATATTTTGGCTGAAATCGAAACAGACAAGGCTACAATGGAATTTGAATCTTTCTATGCAGGAACTTTGCTACACATAGGAATTGAAGAAGGACAAACAGCTCCTGTTGATAATGTTTTGGCAATCATTGGTCCAGAAGGAACAGATGTTTCTGTTTTGCTAAACGGAAATATCACAACGGCAAAAACTACTTCAACTCCTGCTGAAACAAAAGTTGAAGAGACAAAAGAAGAGGAGGTTGCAGTTGCTAATACTTCAAATTCGAGAATTTTCGCTTCGCCATTGGCTAAAAAAATTGCCCAAGATAAAGGAATTGATTTGTCTTTGGTAAAAGGTTCGGGTGAAAATGGAAGAATTGTAAAAAGTGATGTTGATAATTTCAACACATCTCAATCGACAGCTCCAATCACCAAAGCAGAAGAAACTCCAAAAGTGGTAGTTTCCACCCCAACGGTAGCAGGAACCGTTCAAGTAGAAGAAGTGAAAAACTCTCAAATGCGTAAAACGATTGCAAGAAGATTGTCTGAATCAAAATTCACAGCTCCACATTATTATTTGACTGTAGAGTTGGATATGGACAATGCTATCGAAGCTCGTAAAAACATCAACAACTTGCCTGATACTAAAGTATCGTTCAACGATATGGTAGTAAAAGCATGTGCAATGGCGTTGAAAAAGCATCCACAAGTAAATTCATCTTGGACAGAAAACGCTACCATCATCAATCATCATATAAATATTGGTGTGGCTGTAGCTGTGGAAGACGGATTGGTAGTACCAGTGGTAAATCATACAGATATGCTTTCGTTGTCTCAAATCGGAGCAGCAATCAAAGATTTGGCAGGAAAAGCAAGAAACAAAAAATTACAGCCAAAAGAAATGGAAGGGTCAACATTTACTGTTTCAAATTTAGGAATGTTTGGTATTGAAGAATTCACTTCGATTATCAATCAACCCAATTCAGCTATTTTGTCTGTAGGAGCTATTATTGAAAAACCAGTGGTGAAAAACGGACAAATTGTAGTAGGAAACACTATGAAAGTAACATTAGCATGCGACCACCGTACCGTAGATGGAGCAATGGGAGCAGATTTCTTACAAACATTGAAATCCTACATCGAAAATCCAGTAACTATGTTAGCTTAATACATAATGAAAATCGCTTTTTGAAAAGATTCAAAAAGCGATTTTTTGTTTGTAGATTAAATAATTTGATAGTTTATAGTTTAACATGTTGATAATCAGTGATTGTTTTTGTTGATTTAAATCTTTAAATGTTAAATTGTGATTTTTTTATGGGAAATGTTTTGCTAGTTAAGAAAATATATATATCTTTTGCCCATAAATCAATTAAAAAATAATTTAAGAATATGAAAAAAGTAATTTATTCGTTATTTGCGTTGACATTAGTGTCGACCAGTGCATTGACAGTTTCTTGTGGTAAAGATGATAAGCCAGTTAAAGTTGATGATACACCACAACCATCAAAACATAAATTAAAAATAGAAGTAAGTGCTACAGAAGCTCAAGTAAATACAAATGTTACAGTTACAGCTACTTTAGAAGGAGTCGATGTTACTTCATCTACAACTTTCTTGGTAAATGATGAACCAATCTCAGGAAATACATTTACATCTGCTACAGCTGGAAAAGTTACTGTAAAAGCTAAAAGAGAAGGAGCTTTGGATAGTGAATACGTAGAAGTTGAGTTTTTTGTAAATCCATTTGAAGATATTTCAGGTTCAGGTACAATTACACATGATGGTGTAACTGCAAATATTTCTAATGGACTTATTAGAATTGCTGGGTATTATCAAAATCCAGATAGTGAAACAGGTTACGAAGCATGGTGGTGGCAATTTTTCTTTGAAGGAAATAATCCTAATGAATCTAGTAATTTAGTGCTTTACACATTCGATACTGATGTTGTGATTGAAAACGCAGAAGTGAATGAACAAGGCAGAGTAATAGCTGGTAATATAACTTCGCTTACTTTCCCAGGTGAAAATCAAAATAGATTGTATTCTACTAGAGCGTTATTTATCAACGATGAAAACAAAGGAGGTCAACCTTCAAGTGGAACAGTAACATATAATACATTTGACGGTGTAGGAACGTCTATTTTGACTGTAAATACAGTAGCTAATATTACAGGTAGTGTAGATTACGTAGTTAATTACAGTGGGCAGATTCTGAATGATTTCCAAA
The DNA here is from genome assembly GCF_041530365.1 of Capnocytophaga sp. ARDL2. Taxonomy (NCBI): domain Bacteria; kingdom Pseudomonadati; phylum Bacteroidota; class Flavobacteriia; order Flavobacteriales; family Flavobacteriaceae; genus Capnocytophaga; species Capnocytophaga sp. ARDL2. The sequence goes on along the minus strand of NZ_CP168034.1, from coordinate 2,352,658 downwards.
GTTTTCAATCAAAAGGAAAAGTTACTATTAAATCTCAAGCTCAAAAGGCTAAAGAAATGAAAAATCTTGATGCTTATTTGAAATCTATTAAAAAATAATTATTATTGATATAAAAAAAAACTGCTCGAATTTTCGAGCAGTTTTTTTTTATACTTCTTGAATATATTAAAATCCATTGCTTTAGGATATTATAAAAAAGCAATGTGTTGTTTTTCTTTTAAATTCATATTAGTTTTTTTATATTGGTGGTAAATTGTCAAATGTAAAGCCTTCTTAAATAATGTTTTAACAGTAAAAAGATTTTAATATTTAAGAGTAATCTTTAATGATTTTTGTTTTTTTATTAGTTATATTCATCATTATAAACTTAAATAAAAACAAAACTCTATTTTTATTTATTTTTCGTTCATTGAGAGAAGTTTTAAAAAAAAAACTACCCAAATTTTCATTTGGATAGTTTTTTTAATAACTATTAAAAACTGATATTATGATAATGCTTCTTTAACTCTATCAGATGCCTCTTGGAATTCGATAGCCGATAAGATTGGCATACCTGATTCGTCTATGATTTGTTTTGCCAAATCTGCGTTTGTTCCTTGCAAACGAACGATGATTGGTACTTTAATGTCATCTCCCATATTTTTGTAAGCGTCAACGATACCTTGAGCAACGCGGTCGCAACGAACGATACCTCCAAAGATGTTAATCAAAATAGCTTTTACATTTGGATCTCTCAAAATGATACGGAAGGCGATTTCTACACGCTTTGCATCTGCTGTACCCCCTACATCTAGGAAATTCGCTGGTTCGAATCCAGCATATTTAATTAAGTCCATAGTAGCCATTGCCAAACCTGCTCCGTTTACCATACATCCTACAGTTCCGTCAAGATCTACATAGTTTAATCCAGCTGCTTTTGCTTCTACCTCGATTGGTCTTTCTTCAGTAATATCTCTCATTTCTGCGTAGTCTGCATGACGGTATAAAGCGTTGTCATCCAATGTTACTTTAGCGTCAACCGCGATGATTTGGTCATCAGAAGCTTTCAATACTGGGTTGATTTCAAACATAGAAGCGTCACATCCTACATAAGCGTTGTACAATTTGTCAACGAATTTTACCATTTCTTTAAACGCTTGACCTGACAATCCTAAGTTGAAAGCGATTTTTCTTGCTTGGAAACCTTGCAATCCTACGGCTGGGTCAATTTCTTCAGTAAAAATCAAGTGAGGCGTCTTTTCTGCAACCTCTTCGATATCCATACCACCTTCTGTAGAATACATAATCATATTTCTACCCGTAGCTCTGTTTAAAAGTACAGACATATAAAACTCTGAAGTTTCGTTATCACCTGGATAATATACATCCTCTGCTACCAATACTTTATGTACTTTTTTTCCAGTAGGAGGTGTTTGCGGAGTAATCAAATCCATTCCGATGATTTGTTCTGCTATTTCTTTTACTTGGTCAAGGTTTTTGGCCAATTTTACACCACCACCTTTTCCTCTACCACCTGCGTGGATTTGAGCTTTGATTACATGCCAACCGGTTCCTGTTTCTTCTGTTAATTGTTTAGCTGCATCCACTGCTTCGTCAGCTGTGTTTGCCACATGTCCTCTCTGAACGCGTACTCCGTAGCTCGAAAGTATTTGTTTTCCTTGATATTCGTGTAAATTCATTTTTATATGATATTTTTTAAACTCGACAAAGTTACTTATTTAATGGTGTATTACCTAATTTTTTACTGTGTTTTTGATTTCATTTTTATTTTTTAGTAAAGAAAGGAAATGAAATTTGATATATTGTTGTCATAGCTCATTTCAATATCTCCTTCATCTCGGTTTGTAATTTCAAGGCTTCTTCTCGAGCTTTTTCGGCAAAATCTACTCCGTTTGATGCGTAAATAATCCCTCGTGATGAGTTGATAAGTAACCCTACTTGGTCGTTTAATCCGTATTTACAAACTTCAACCAAACTTCCGCCTTGAGCTCCCACTCCTGGTACTAATAAAAACGCATTAGGAACAATTTTTCTGATTTCTGTGAAATATTCTGCTTTAGTGGCTCCTACTACATACATCAATTTTTCTGAATTTGTCCATGTAGTTGAAGTCTCTAATACTTGCTGATATACAGGTTTTTCGCCTATGTTTTGTGTTTGAAAATCAAAAGCACCTTGGTTGGAAGTCAATGCCAACAAAATCGTATGCTTGTTTTCAAAAGCCAAAAACGGCTCTACTGAATCTTTTCCCATATAGGGTGCTACCGTTACACTATCAAATGCCATATTTTTAAAAAAGGCTTTGGCATACATAGCCGAAGTGTTGCCTATATCTCCTCGTTTGGCATCGGCAATGGTGAAAATCTCTGGATAGTTTTCGTTGATGTAACGAATGGTTTTGTCCAACGATTGCCAACCTTTCAAACCGTAGGCTTCGTAAAAAGCGGTGTTGGGTTTGTACGATACGCACAAATCGTGTGTGGCATCGATGATTGCTTTGTTGAACTCAAAGATGGGGTCTTCGGTTGCTAATAAATGTTGTGGGATTTTGTTTAAATCCACATCCAATCCTATACAAAGAAAGGATTGTTTTTTTTGTATTTGCTCGTATAATTGTTGTGTTGTCATGTATTTATTTTGTATTTTTTAGCCACCGAGAGATATTAATTTTTTTGTGTTAAAAAACTATATATCTCCTATGTTTCTATGAGTTTAAAAAGTAATGTTGTAAAAAAATCAGTTACTTCACTACAATCTCTGGGTTGATTTTTAACAGCATTTCAACCAGTTTGTCGTTGTTTTCAGGTGCGATATAGATTTCGTTATATTTTTGTTTGATAATCAATCCGCCTGTTGCCAACGCAGGTTTTGTACCTACCCAACTCGTTTTATTTTTCTCTATTTCGGTGATAGATGCTATATCTATTTTTCCTTTCAAAAATGCCGATTGATAGTACAAATATTTATCATCAACAGCGTATTTTGTAGAAAAGAAAGCCCAAATAATCAAAAACAAAGGTAATATCGCTGTAAAACCTAAATAATCTTTAGGTTCGTTTTCGTCCAATAGTAACCAAACAGGGATTGTTGCTATTGCAAAAGCTAATGAGATGATTACACCAGCAAATATTCCTTTTTTTGCTTTGATGGTTTGTTTCATATTTTATTAATTAAAACACCTCAGATTCTTTCAGTTTTTCTGTATTTGCAACTAATTGCAATTCATCGATTACTTTTTGAATGTTTCCGTTCATCACACCATCCAAATCATAAATCGTTAAGCCAATTCTGTGGTCAGTCACACGCCCTTGTGGATAGTTGTAAGTACGGATTTTTGCTGAACGATCACCTGAAGATACTTGCGAATTTCTCTTTTTTGCATCTTCTTCTTGTTTTTTTGCCAATTCCATTTCGTACAAACGCGAACGTAATACTGCCAAGGCTTTGTCTTTGTTTTTGTGTTGTGATTTTTCGTCCTGACATTGAGCTACCAATCCCGTAGGGATGTGTGTCATACGCACTGCTGATTTGGTAGTGTTTACTGACTGACCTCCAGGTCCTGACGAACAGAACAAATCAATACGCACATCGTTCATGTCGATTTGTACATCAAATTCTTCCGCTTCTGGTAATACCATTACCGTAGCGGCGGATGTATGCACACGACCTTGCGTTTCGGTTTGCGGTACGCGTTGCACTCGGTGTACGCCTGCTTCAAATTTCAATGTACCGTATACATCTTCACCTGTTACCTCAAAAATGATTTCTTTGTATCCACCCGACGTCCCCTCGTTTAAATCCACCACAGAAGTACGCCAACCTTTCGATTCGCAATATTTGGTATACATACGGAATAAATCACCTGCAAAGATACTCGCTTCGTCTCCACCTGTACCTGCACGGATCTCTACCATTACATTTTTCGCATCTTCCGGGTCTTTTGGAATCAACATAAATTTGATTTCCTCTTCCAACTGTGGCAAACGCTCCTGAGCTTCTTCCAATTGTATTTTTGCCATTTCTACCATCTCGGCATCGCTACCATCGGCTAAAATTTCTTTAGCTTCGTCGATGTTTCCAACGGTATTGATATATTCTTCGCGTTTTTCTACCAACGCTTTTAGGTCTTTATATTCTTTGTTGAGCTGTACATAACGTTTTTGGTCGGCAATAATATCTGGTTGGATAATCAAATCCGAAATTTCGTCAAAACGCTGTTTTACAAACTGTAATCTTTCTAACATCATAACTGATACTGTTCTAAAATTTGTCTGCAAAAGTACGAATTTTTTACACTGATTGTTACTAATTTCAGTTTAAATTTTTCTCTTTTTTTAGATGGGAAAAATAATGTCAAACTTTCGGTCAACAACAAATCTTTTATTTGAAAATCTTTTGATCTTTTAAAAATCATTTTGTTTTGCTGATTAATTTCTAAAAAAAAATATGGAACTTTGCATTTGATCATAAAAGTAAAACAATGGAATTAATAAAAGCGTTAAATTGGCGTTATGCAACGAAAAAAATGAATGGAACGAGTGTTGCAGACGAAAAAATTAATCAAATCATAGAGGTGGCTCATTTGGCTCCGTCTTCTTCGGGTTTACAACCGTACGAAATTTTTGTCATTAGTAACCCTGAAATCAAAAAACAAATTCAACCGATAGCTTACAATCAACCGCAAATTGTAGAATGTTCGCATTTGTTGGTATTTGCTTCATGGGATCAATATACTGACGAGCGTATCGATCATATTTTTAATCATATGAATAAGGAGCGAAATTTACCAAATTCTGAAACGGAAGCTTATGTGAAAGGATTGAAAGAAACATTGTTTGCTTTGACTAAAGAGCAACAGGCGGCTCATGCAGGAAAGCAATCGTACATCAGCTTTGGATTGGCAATAGCTCAATGTGCTTTGTTGGGGGTAGATGCTACTCCGATGGAAGGTTTTGTAAATGAGGATTTGGATAAATTTTTAAAATTGGACGAAAGAGGATTGAAATCTCAAACGATGCTTGCTATTGGTCATAGAGCCGAAGGAGGAGATTGGTTGGTTGGCTTGAAAAAAGTTCGTCAACCTAAAGAAAAGTTTTTGCATATCATAGAATAAGTGATGTATTTACAACAAAAACCAAGACAATTGTCTTGGTTTTTTATTTTATCTTACGTAATAGTAAAAGTACGAACAAGTTGCTCTCAAATCTTGATAGGTATGGGTATGAGCATACTTTTTGAGTTGGGCAAAATATTTTTTGTAATTTGCTCTTTTGTGTTTGAGTAATTTGTTTTCGTATTCATTGATTTTTCTCGTCCAATCTTTGCTATCATATTGTTCGTTAAACGTTTGATTAGCTTCCCATTGATAGTATGTTCCTTGTTCGGCACTTGCCATTTGAAACAATATTCTAGCTTTTTGCTCATCGTCTTTTGCGTGATTCAATGCTTTTTGATAATAGCTGATGATTTGGTCAAAATCTTCTTGCGGAATCGAAAGCCAACTATCATAGTACAAAAACATATTTTTGGCAACATGGTCAGGATTTACAAAATTGAATTTCCCTCCATTTCTATTGTTTATATCATTGACAAACAGGTGTCTGTAATATCCCAAAATAGAGGTATTGTACATCATATTTGCCAATAACTGATTGGCATTGGCTGCTTCGACTCCTTTTCCTTGACCAATTTTTTGCAACTGCAAGGCAGCCTCGACCAATTCCAACTTGTTCATATAGGGTTTGATAAACGGAAAGCTAAACGGTTCTTTTCTCATGGTAAAGGTGTCCACACTTTCGTAGCTGACAAATTTATTGTAACCAAAAACTAAAGAAGGTATTCCGCTAAAACCATTGTATTCGTTTTGTTTGTATTCTCTTGGTTTGGAGATGTATTCATCTTTTTCTGGAATATAAACAGCATCTGCGTATTTCAGACCTTTGAAATTTTTTACTTTTTCAAAATGCTGTTTAGCCTGAGCAAAATTTCCTTTTTTCATTTCTAAATTTCCAAAAATCAATTCAAAAAAGGATTCCGCATCTTTCAAATCTTCAATATTTTTACTAATGATGTGTTTTTCAAAATTATTTTTTTCTTTTTTATCATAAAAAGCTTTTACCGATTTTACCAAATCCAAATCGAGGTATTCGCCCAAAGCCGAAAGTTTGTTGGTCATCAAAAACGATTTTCCATACTCTTTTTGCAAAAAGTAGCGATTGGCAATGATGTCCCTTACAAAACTATTGGTTTTGTTATCAGGCAAATAATGAGGTGGTTCGCTCACAGAAATAAATTTAGACCTGTATTTTGCATACATTTTTTCTTCAAAAACTGGATCAATCACAGGTTGCGAAACGATATCAATCAAGATGTTGAGTGATTCTATTTGAGCCAAATATTCCTCATTGTCTGTAGTGATGGTTGCTAATAACGATTCACTTTTTTTATAATCTTTCAGCAAAAAATGCAAATAAGCATCTACCATCTTCCAATAGGCATCTGACGATTGTTTTTTGATTTTTACTACGGTTTGATGTAGGTCTTTCAAATAATTGTAATCTTCTGCATAGTAATCGTAAAAATTGTTAGTAGCCAACGGTAATCGCAATGGATTGGCGTACAAAGCTGTGTTGTCTGTGTTTGAATTTGTTACATAATAACTCTGATTGTATGTTGCAAAACGGTAGGTAATAGGTAGATAGGAACGTTCTAAACCATTGACAGCACGGGCTATCATAACTTTCAATAATTCGGAATTTGGGTCAATATTGTAGATGTTTTCTATCTGACCCATTGGATTTGAGAAACTATCATATCCTAGAAGGAAATGAGCAAATGCTTTTTCTTCTTTGGTTTTAGCGTTTTTCACAAGGGTAAAAAATCGTGTGTCTTCTTTTAGCTTAAACGAAAGAAAAATTTGTTCTCTCAAACTGGGCAAATTTATAAACGCTTGTAAAAACGCCTGATTTGCATCGTCATATCTTTTCAATCCATTCAATGCACCACCGTACTGATCGACTGCCATATAGTAGATAGCCGAATCGTTTTCTAATGGTTTTACATACAGGTTAAATGCGGCAACTGCCTCTTTGTACATTTTCTTGTAGTGAAACAAACGTACAATTTGGTAGGCATATCTTAGTTTTATTTCTTTGTTTTTTACCTCAGACAAATTTTTTTCAAGGGTATTGAGCGTTTTGTTAAAATTGATATTTTTTATACTTTTTTCTTTTTTGTAGTAAGAAGAAAAATACCAATTTTGTCCCTCTTCGTGAGGAAGAATATTCATAAAAGGTTCGATTTTTTTAGCAATGATAAGGTATTCTATAGCTTCTTTGTTGGAATAATAGTTGCCCAATTTTTTTAGTAAATTTTCAGTGGAAAAACCATTTCTATAGTCAATCAATTTTTCAACAGGCATTTTGAAAATCAAGTGTAAAGTCTCATTATAAGTCAATTTTCCATTGAAAAATTGCTGCCATTGCAAAATGTTTTCATTTTGAACAGTATTATTTTCCTCACCATAAAATCTACTTTCATAGGTCAATAAAAAAGGAGTCAACGATTTGTCTTTGATGAGATCTTGTGTGAAAAGATTGAAATAATCGCCATCCATGTCGTAATAGGCACATGCGTTGGATACTGTGTAATTAAATAGTATCAATCCTATACTGAAAACTATTTTTTTCATATTGAAATGTGGTTATATTCTGATAAAATTACAAAGAAAAATCATACAAAACCAAAAAAACTGCCCAATCGGACAGTTTTTATTATATTTATTGAATACTTGGGATTTCTATTACTTCGTTGGTTTCTGCATCGTAATCTATGTTGTCGAAATTGAATCCAAACAAGTTGAAGAAATCATCTCTGTAACCTTTGATGTCTGAAATTTCTTCCAAGTTTTCTGTAGTTGCTTCGTTCCACAATTTAGAAACTTCGGCTTGTACATCGTCACGCATTTCCCAATCGTCGATGCGGATTCTTCCTTGTTCATCAACAGGTACTTGACCGTCTGTTGTGTACAATCTTTCGTTGAACAAGCGGTACATTTGCTCGATAGTTCCTTCGTGAATGTTTTTGTCTTTCATCACTTTGTACAACAACGAAATGTACAACGGTACTACTGGAATTGCCGAACTCGACTGAGTAACTAAGGCTTTGTTTACAGAAACATAAGCTTTACCGTTGATGTTTGATAAAATTTGGTCAATGGTAGTTGCAGTAGCCTCTAAATCGTTTTTCGCCTGACCGATGGTACCGTTTCTATAAATAGGGAAAGTCAATTCTGGCCCAATGTACGAATACGCTACTGTCTGAACGTTTGGAGCCAAAACACCTGCTTTGTGCAAGTCTTCCATCCAGAATTTCCAATCTTCACCACCCATTACAGCGATGGTATTGTCGATGTCTTCTTGAGACTCGATAGGAGCGATCGAAATGTCTGAAACTACACCTGAGTGAAAATCAACTGTTTTGTTGGTAAATGGTTGTCCGATAGGTTTTAAAACCGAAGAATATGCTACACCTGTTTTTGGATGCGTACGACGAGGAGACGCTAAACTATATACTACTAAATCTATTTGACCTAAATCTTTTTTTATCAAATCGATGGTTTGCTGTTTTACTTCGTCAGAAAACGCATCTCCGTTGATAGATTTTGCATACAGACCAGCTGCTTGAGCTTCTTTTTCAAAAGCCGCACTGTTGTACCATCCTGCAGTACCTGGTTTTCCTGGAGCTGTAGGTTTTTCAAAAAACACACCAATCGTTGCAGCACCTGCACCAAAAGCCGCAGTGATACGAGAAGAAATACCAAAACCTGTAGAAGCACCAATAACCAATACTTTTTTAGGCCCTTGGAATGTTCCTTGTTTTTTTACATAGTCTATTTGATTTTTAATGTTTTGAGCCGTTCCATCTGGGTGTGAAGTTAGGCATATAAATCCGCGAGTTCGTGGTTTGATAATCATATTTTCGAATGTTTTTATTGGCAAATGTAATGATTTTCTCTGTGAAATTAAAATATATTCATATTCCTGTATTTTTAGCACAAAAAAACAGACAAACGAAAAAGTTTGCCTGTTTTATAGTGTTGTGATGTACTACTTACTAAATGTTACATCATCATGTCTTCATCAGAGAATGACTCATTAGGATTTTGCGTTCTGCGTCTTTGTCTTTGGTCTTGTTTCTTTTGGTTGAAACGATAAGTAAACGACAAGTTGATGGTACGCTCTCTCCATTGCATTTCAGAGTATCCTTTTGCCAAATCCATATTGGTTTCGAGCATACGCTTACGAGAGTTGAACAAGTCCGAAACATTCAATGACAAGGATGCTTTGTCTTTGATTATATCTTTTGCAAATGCTAAATTTACATCAAATGTACTCAATGTACGCCCTTGAGCGGTTTTTTCTCCTGCTCTAAACGAACCATTGGTTTGCCATTCGATACCGTAAGGCAATGTTACACGGTTGTTTAATCGTGCAGTCATTGTAAAGGTGTCTACATCAAAGTTTTGTGTTACTAGGTTTCCCGTACTTTCTTCTTTGAATGTATAGTCTCCTCTGCGAGACAACAGATACATATTTATATTACCATTGATTCTCCACCATCTATAAGGAGTATAATTTACATTGATTTCCAAACCTGGTCGGTATTCTGTAGCCAAGTTGATAGGATTTGCGTAGGTAATTGGGATACCTTCTTCGTTTACTCCGTCAACTGTACGAACTACCGTATAGGCATTGGTTGTATAGTTTAAATATGCCGTGGTGTTTATTGTAAAATAATTCCACTTTTTCATATAACTCAATTCAAACGCATTAGTAAACGCAGGATCGAGGTTTGGATTTCCTTTAAAGAAATTGATCGAACTCGAATAACTTGAAATTGGGTTGATGAAAAATCCTCTTGGTCTGCGGATACGACGGCTGTAATTAAACGATACAGTTTCGTTTTGAGCTAATTCGTAATTTACAAAAACACTTGGGAATAAATTTGAATATATTTTTACATTAAAATCATTGGTTGCTCTTTGGTTGATATCGATTCTCGAATCTTCGTATCTCAAACCGAGCATATAGTTCCATTTTCCAAATTTATTTCCATATTGGGTATAAACCGCTTGAATGTTTTCGATGTATTCCAAATTACTTTTGTAAATATCTCTATCTACAAAAACGCCACCTTGCAAAGACAATACATTGAACGAAGATTTCAGATTGTTGAAATTCCCCATATATCCAACCTCAAATCTACCTGTTCCGATAGGCAATACATAATCGGCTTTGATTTGATTGCGAGCCTCATCATTAGTAGAGTAGGTTTTGTCGTTGAAATGGATAACCGCTGTATTTCTGTCAGAAGTACCGATATCAGCATCTCCATTTGAATCGTTTTTAGAAATATTTGCCGAAACTGATAATTCGTGTCCTTTTTGTTTGAATTTGTACAAAAACTCAGTTGTATAATCAAAAGATTTTCTATCGCCTAATTCTGTCGAATTTCTCACATTCGAATAGTTCAACGAGCGGTCTGCGTACAAATTGTCATAATCCACTTTTCGAGTATTGTCTCCCATACCTTGTCTGAAATCAATGTTGTTGCTCCAGTTCAATTGAGGTGTAAGGTCAACGTCAAATCCAATATTTCCGTTAAAACCTTTGTGTCGATTGGTGTTTTTTCCGTATTCGTTTACAAATTTGGTTGTCGTACCATTGTTGTCGAAATATTCCAATTCGTTTAATGAATTTCCAAACGATTTGTTGTCTCTATAACCTAAATTTGAATAGATATTATATCCCTTTCCTTTGTAGTTTATATTGGCAGAACCACCGTATCCCCAAGGGTCGCTCACTGTAAGCGTAGTACTGCCGTTAAAACCAGTATTGCTCCCTTTTTTCAATTTGATGTTGATGATACCGCTCCCCCCCTCGGCTTCATAACGAGCAGATGGGTTGGTGATTACTTCTACTTGGTCGATGGCATCAGCCGAAAGCATTTTCAGAGCATCCGAAATACTTGCAGCCATTCCCATAGGACGACCGTCGATGAGTACACGTACAGATTCATTACCTCTCAAGCTCACATTTCCGTCGGAGTCCACTTCTACCGAAGGAATATTGTCCAATACATCACCAGCATTTCCCCCGCGTACAACAAGGTCGTTTCCTACATTATACACTTTTTTGTCCAAGTAAATTTCTACAGGAGAACGTTCTACATTAATTACAATGTTTTCTAATTCTTCCGCATTTACTTTTAGACGAATAGCCCCTAAATCGGTGTTGCTACTAATTTCTCTGTTTTTAATCTCATGAGTAGTATAACCAAAAAAATCAATGCGAATGTTGTACACACCTCTTTTTACCGGAATGTTGAAAGTACCTTTTCCGTCAGTTAGCTCACCATAAGTTACGCTCGGATCGTTTGCATCAAAAAACGACACGGTAGCATACTCTACAGGTAGATTGGTATTGGCATCAATGATTGTGCCTCGTACCTTTACCTCGTTGGTTTGAGCAAAAGATTGCGATGTAGCCAACAAAGTAACTACGCTAAAAAGTGATTGTTTAAAATTCATTGTAGTTATTTTAGTTTTTATTTTACTGCAAAAATAATTGTAATAGTAAGATGAATGAGTTAATAAAAGAAAAAAGAACTAAGTAGATACGTTAAAACAATTGTAAAAAACGCTGTTTTTCAAGTAATTGATTCTAAATAAAGTGAAAAATACATTAAATTTCTATAAAACACGTAAGAATATCAATTTTTCTTTGTAAATTCGTCAAAAAAATAAAAGAAATGAAAACAACTGAAATTTTAATTAGCATAATAGACAGAATTCAAACGGTTTACGAATGGTTTTTGAAAATGTTTGGTCATTTGGTAGAAATGATAAAACGTGTAAAAGAAATTGTGTTGGATTTTATCGATTTTGTAAAAGATTTGATGTACGGAAAAGAAGATGTTCAATCTTATTTGAAAAATTATAACGAAAGCGAACATTTTTTTATTTAAAAAATACTGTTTCGATATACAATAAAATAAAGTTTACCTCATTGAATAGTTTGCTGTTTAATGAGGTTATTTTTTTAGAGTTTTTTGATTTATTAAAAAAAGGCTGTTTGAAAACGATTAAACAGCCTTTATTGAAACTATAAAAAGTAAATTATTCCTTGATGATTTTCTCTGTTACAGTACCTTTGTCGGTAGTGGGCGTCATCAGATACATCCCTTTTGCGAGGTCAGATACAGTGCGTTCTTGTGTCTCCAACACTTTTATACGTTGCCCAGCCATATTGTAAATTTCTATTCGCTCGATGCTTGCCTCCAATTTTATATGCAACACATCTTGTACAGGATTTGCAATCAACACATTAACAGGTTTTTAGCATCTGTAGAAAGCGAGGGATAGTTATAGTCTGTACTCCAATAAGCGTGAGCATCCTTTACCCAGTAAGAATTTAGTGTGCTATCTATCTGAATACAAGTGAGATTGGGATTGTTATCAACTATCGTAAAATTTAATGCATTATTATTGCCATTTGCCATATTCAATTGAGTAAGTTGATTATTATTATACTCCAAGTATATTAAATTGGTATTGTTGGAAACATCCAATTGAGTATGTTTGTTTTTACTCAACACTAGAAATTCAAGTTGAGGTGCTATTGCAAAAAAAGAAGTAATTCCATCTGTAGGTGAATAATATCTGTTCAAAATTACTTCTTTTAAATGAGGTTTGTTTCCCAGAACAACAGTGGTCGAAATAGAGTGATTTGTGTAGATAAGTTTTGTAATATTGGTAAACGCCTCAATACCTTCCAATGAGGTAATGTCGTTACTCGATATATTTTTGACACCATTAGTACGCTTCGGCTTCACTCACTTGTATTTCACCATCGCCATTAGTGTCAATTACCGGATTATGATCAAGCAATCGTTGCTTAAAAGCAAAATCAGGAATGTTTACGATTTGTGCAGAAGATGTCGTTGCAAATCCCATAGCCGCAACCAAAAATAAAATTTTTTTCATGTATATTATGGTTTAAAATTAGTTACATTGATCAAATAAAAAAGCGAAGCCATTGTCTTTAGCAGACAGCGACTTCGCTATGATTTTTTATGATAAAATATGATAGATTATCTACGATAGATGAATAGATAGATAGACGGTTCTTTCAATCCTTTTTTCTATGCTATTACTCAAACAATATGTAGGAAATGATAGCATTTTTTTTCTATTTAACTTTTATCTAATACAAAGATACAAATTTTTATACTTTATTTAAGTTATTGAAATAAAAAATGTTTTTTTTATTGTTTCTTTTATAAAGAGCTACTGGTGTGATCTTTGCCAAAGTTTTATCGTTGTGGTTAGAACTTTGGCGAAGTTTTTATTTACTCCAATAGTACAGTGATTGTGATAATTGAGAGGTTTTTAACTTCTTAGAAGTTTTGCTATAACTTGGTTTTTAACACAGAATTTCCATTATAAAAAAATAAAAAACTCAGATACTCCGTTGTGAAAAAAACTCTATTGTGGTGAATAAAGAATAGAATTTTGTAATTTTGCACTAAAATTAATAGAAAATGATATTACCAATTGTAGGATATGGAGATCCCGTATTGAGAAAGCAATGCGAAGAAATAACGAAAGATTACCCAAATATCAATGAGGTGATCGAGAATATGTTTGAAACGATGAACAATGCTCATGGAGTGGGGTTGGCGGCACCACAGGTAGATTTGCCTATTCGATTGTTTGTGGTAGATTGTAGCCCTTTTGCAGAAGACGAAGATTTGACAAAAGAAGAGCAAGATTTTTTGAAAGACTTTAAAAAAGTATTTATTAATGCCAAAATATTGAAAGAAGGAGGAGAGGAGTGGTTGTTTAATGAAGGATGCCTTTCTATACCAGGGGTAAGAGAGGATGTCTCTCGCAAGCCAAATGTGACCATCGAATATTTGGATGAAAATTTTCAAAAACACACCGATACATTTACAGGGTTTGCAGCACGTGTGATTCAGCATGAATACGACCATATAGAAGGAGTGTTGTTTACAGATAGAATATCGTCTTTAAAGAAAAAACTAAATAACAAAAAATTACAAAATATCATCGATGCCAAAGTAAGACCCGATTACAAAATGAAATTGATGAATAAAAAAGGAAGATAATTTTGTACTTTTAGTACAATTTTTGATATTTGCATTTCTAATTTGATAAAAATATAATTATATAACAATGAGTTTAGACAAAGTATTAGCAATTTCTGGGAAACCAGGTTTGTATGATTTAAAGTTACAAACAAGAACTGGATTTGTAGCACAATCATTAGTAGATGGAAAAAAAATCACAATCGGACTAACTTCAAACGTAAGTTTGTTGTCTGAAATTTCAATCTATACAAATACAGGAGAAGTAAAATTGTTTGAGGTTTTTGCAAGAATTGCTAAAAAAGAAGATAACGGACAAGCAATTTCTCATAAATCAGAAAACGATGAATTGGTAAACTATTTCACAGAAATCTTACCAGACTACGATACAGATAGAGTATATGTTTCTGATATCAAAAAAGTGTTGAACTGGTACAATATCTTGAACAACGCGGGATTGAGATTCCAATTTGAAGAAGTAAATGCAGAAGTAAAAGAAGAGAAAAAATCTTCAAAAAAATCAGCAGAAGCAAAAGAAGAGGAAGTAGTAGAAAAAAAGAAAACTACTAAAAAAGCTACTAAAAAAGAAGAATAATCAATAGATAGAAAAATATTCAACTTGTCATGAGTTGAATATTTTTTTTGGTTTTTGTGATTTTTTCTACACATAAGAATCTTTGTTTTCTCTGTAGAAAAATTCAAATACAACAGGGTAAACTCTAAAAGCGAAGCATCTCTGTTTCTCGGTGGTAAAAAAAAACTCGGTGGTAATAACATTGTAGTTAACTGACAAAAAGAACAATAAAAAATATGAAAATTGACAAACAAAAACCCCTCAACGCCTTTTCTCAATTGCTCGATATTATGGACGATTTGAGAGAAAAATGCCCATGGGACAAAAAACAAACCTTTCAATCGTTGGCACCGCTTTCTATCGAAGAAGTATATGAATTAAACGATGCAATCCTCAATGAAAACACTGAGGAAATCAAGAAAGAATTGGGCGATTTGATGATGCATTTGGTGTTTTATGGAAAAATAGCAAGCGAACAAAACACCTTTGATATTGCTGATGCCATCGAAAGTGTCAATGCCAAACTCATCGAGCGTCATCCGCATATTTACGGAGATGTACAAGTGGAAAACGAAGAAGATGTAAAAGCCAATTGGGAAAAAATAAAATTAAAAAAAGGAAATGATTCCGTGCTGGGAGGTGTTCCGAGAGGATTGCCTGCTTTGGTAAAAGCTCAACGCATACAAGAAAAAGCCAGTGGTGTAGGATTTGATTGGGACAATGCCGATGATGTATGGAAAAAAGTACTGGAAGAACTCAATGAATTTCAAGAAGAAGTAAAAGCAGGTAATACAGAAGCTGCTAAACAAGAATTTGGGGATGTATTGTTTTCATTGATCAATTATTCTCGATTTGTACATGTACATCCAGAAGAATCCTTGCAAATGACCAACAACAAATTTATCCATCGATTTCAAAAAATGGAAGAGTTAATCAAAGCTGATGGAAAACAAATATACGATTTGGATTTGGCTCAAATGGACGAATATTGGAACCAAGTAAAAAAACAATAATTTGACTCCTAAATATTTATTTGTCTATACATATAGAATGTAGTATATTTGCACATTAAAAACACAAACGAGATGTTTAATAATTTAAGTGATAAATTAGATAAGGCCTTTCATGTATTAAAAGGTCATGGAAAAATTACCGAAGTAAATGTTGCTGAGACACTAAAAGAAATCCGTAGAGCCCTTTTAGATGCCGATGTAAACTTTAAAATAGCCAAAGAATTTACCAATCGTGTAAAGGAAAAAGCTCTTGGACAAGAGGTATTGACTACTTTGCAACCAGGACAATTGATGGTAAAAATCGTCAAAGATGAATTGACCGAATTGATGGGAGGAGATGCAGCTGGTATCAATTTGTCTGGAAATCCTACTGTGGTGTTGATGTCTGGATTGCAAGGTTCGGGAAAGACGACTTTTTCGGGAAAATTGGCCAACTTCCTAAAAACGAAAAAAAATAAAAAACCTTTATTGGTAGCCTGTGATATTTACCGTCCGGCGGCAATCAATCAGTTGAATGTAGTAGGAGAGCAAATTGGCGTTGATGTTTATTCCGAACCAGAAAACAAAAATGCAGTTTCTATTGCAACCAACGCCATCAATCACGCAAAAGCCAACGGATACAATGTCGTAATCGTGGATACTGCTGGACGTTTGGCGGTGGACGAAGAAATGATGAACGAGATTGCCAATGTACACGCAGCGATTACACCACACGAGACCTTATTCGTAGTGGATTCGATGACGGGACAAGATGCGGTAAACACAGCCAAAGCTTTCAATGACCGTTTGAATTTCGACGGAGTAGTATTGACCAAATTAGACGGTGATACACGAGGAGGAGCGGCACTTTCTATCAAATCGATTGTAAACAAGCCTATCAAATTTATCGGTACAGGAGAAAAAATGGACGCTATAGACATTTTTTATCCAGACCGTATGGCAGATCGTATTTTGGGAATGGGAGATGTTATTTCCTTGGTAGAAAGAGCTCAAGCACAGTATGATGAGGAAGAGGCGAGAAAAATCCAAAAGAAAATTGCTAAAAACGAATTTGGTTTCGATGATTTCTTGAATCAAATCCAGCAAATCAAAAAAATGGGTTCGATGAAAGACTTGGTAGGAATGATTCCAGGTATGGGCAAAGCCTTGAAAGGCATAGAAATCGAAGACGATGCGTTCAAGCACATCGAGGCCATAATCCACTCGATGACTCCAAAAGAGCGTCAAAAACCATCGATTTTGGATGCCAAGAGAAAACAACGCATTGCTAAAGGTTCGGGTACGGATATTCAACAAGTAAATCAGTTGCTTAAACAATTTGACCAAATGAGCAAAATGATGAAAATGTTGCAAGGCTCGAAAGGTAAAAACCTAATGCGTATGATGGGACAAATGAAAGGAATGGGTATGGGAATGTAAAAAAATACATTATACAATACTACAAAATACAATATACAAAGAAAACAATGCAATTATTAGACGGAAAAAAAATATCTGAGGATATTAAAAACGAAATAGCTATCGAAGTAGCACAAATCAAAGAAAGAGGAGAAAAAGTACCACATTTGGCAGCGGTTTTGGTTGGAAGCAACGGAGCGAGTTTGACTTATGTAGGAAGCAAAGTAAAAGCTTGTGAAAAAATCGGATTCGACTCTACTTTGGTATCATTGCCAGAAGAAACTACAGAAGAAGAATTGTTGGCAAAAATCAATGAATTGAACAAAAATGACGACATCGACGGATTTATCGTACAATTGCCTTTGCCAAAACACATTGACGAGCAAAAAGTACTAAACGCCGTTGATCCAGACAAAGATGTGGACGGATTTCACCCAGAAAACTTCGGTCGTATGGCGTTGGAATTAGAATCGTTTATCCCCGCAACACCTTTTGGAATTTTGCAATTGTTGGAAAGAAACAGCATCGAAACCAAAGGAAAAAATGTAGTGGTAATCGGTCGTTCAAACATTGTAGGAAAACCAATCAGCTTGTTGATGAGCAGAAAAGCCTATCCAGGAAATGCGACAGTAACAATGACGCACTCAGCGACGCAAAACATCGAAGAAATCACAAAAGAAGCCGATATTATTATCACAGCATTGGGAGTGCCAGAATTTTTGAAAGCATCGATGGTAAAAGACGGAGCGGTGATTGTAGATGTGGGAATTACACGCGTAGCAGACGCCAACCACCCAAAAGGATATGTAATCAAAGGAGATGTAGCCTTTGACGAAGTAGCAGAAAAGGCATCATGGATTACTCCAGTACCAGGAGGTGTAGGTCCAATGACTATCGCTATGTTGATGAAAAATACATTAATCGCTCGTGAACGAAGAGCAAGAAAATAACTTGTAAACCTGTCGAAAGACAGGTTTTTTATGTTTTTACCATAAATTGCTATGAAGTCATCTCGACTTTTATATTTTAGTTTTATTTCACGCATTCCCCTCTGTTCATTATTTTCAAAAGGAGTAGTTTTTCTAACTCTTTCTGTTTATGTTTTCCTTGTTGAATGATTTCATATTCAACTGGATAAACTCTGCAAGTGTAGTGTTTTCGTTTCTTTGTTTCTTTGTTGTGAATAGTGATACGGACAGTTTTCAACTTCTCAGAAGTTCATACTACGCCCTTCATCAACTTCTGAGAAGTTCGTTTGTGGAAAGAAAAAATCTGTGTTGAGATGCTTGACAGCATAACAGATTGGGAGTATAAAAAATCTATTTGTTTAAATACAAACTATCGCAGGTGTATTTAATTTGTGTTAATTTACTGCCTACGATTCGGCGTTGCCTAGGGTCGTGAAATTTACTTCGTACAGTTCCGGACAAGCCTTCGGGTCGTGGCTAAAAAAAAGAAAAGCGTCTATGTTTCTTTGTGGTTTAAAAAGAAAAAAAAACACCCCTGTCAAAATGTCACAAAATTCCACTTGGCACAACAATTGACTATTGGAAAATAAATTTTATTAAAAAAAACTTGCATTTACAAGGAATAAAATTATTTTTGCAATAAAAAATTAACTATGTATTGGACTTTAGAATTAGCATCGTATTTGAGTGATGCACCGTGG
Source organism: Capnocytophaga sp. ARDL2 (assembly GCF_041530365.1). Lineage (NCBI taxonomy): Bacteria > Pseudomonadati > Bacteroidota > Flavobacteriia > Flavobacteriales > Flavobacteriaceae > Capnocytophaga > Capnocytophaga sp. ARDL2. The sequence continues at coordinate 2,333,835 of NZ_CP168034.1, read as the reverse complement.
CCTGCTACAAAAGACGAATTAATCGACTATGCAATTCGTACAGGAGCACCTTTAGAAGTAGTTGAAAATCTTCAATCTATTGAAGATGAAGGAGAAATGTACGAATCTATGGAAGAAATTTGGTCTGACTATCCAACGGATGAAGATTACCTTTGGAACGAAGACGAATACTAAAAAATGAAAAGAGGGTTTCTAATAACCCTTTTCGTTGTAAATAAACAAACCTAAATATACTATTTATGAGTGTCATAAATAACATCTTGAAAGTACTCCTCGGAGACAAATCTCAAAAAGATATTAAGGCAATCAAACCTTATATCGAAAAAATCAAATCGTTGCAAACCAGCTACGAAAGTCTTTCAAATGACGAATTGAGAGCTAAAACGATTTATTTCCAAGATAAAATTAAAAAATCTCGTAGTTCACAAGACGAAAAGATTGCTTCGTACAGAGAAGAATTGTCAAAAATTACCGATATTGACAAGAGAGAAAATTTGTATGCAAACATCGATTCTTTAGAAAAAGAAGCCTACGAATTGTCTGAAAAAACTTTGATGGAAATTCTTCCAGAGGCTTTTGCTGTAGTAAAAGAGACGGCTCGTAGATTTAGCACAAACTCAGAAATTGCAGTTACAGCTACTGAAAACGACCGCCGATTGGCTTCATACAAATCAAATGTTCGCATAGAAGGAGATCAAGCCATTTACTCAAATACTTGGGAAGTAGCAGGAAATCCTACTACTTGGAATATGGTACACTACGATGTGCAAATGATCGGTGGTACGGTAATTCACCAAGGAAAAATCGCCGAAATGCAAACGGGTGAGGGTAAAACTTTGGTTTCGACTTCGCCAATCTATTTGAACGCCTTGACAGGAAACGGAGTGCATGTAGTTACCGTAAACGACTATTTGGCAAAACGCGACTGCCAATGGAATGCTCCTATTTTTGAATTCCACGGATTGACTGTAGATTGTATCGACAACCACCAACCAAGTACAGAAGCTCGTAGAAATGCCTACAAAGCAGATATTACCTACGGTACCAACAACGAATTTGGTTTCGATTATTTGAGAGACAACATGGTGCATTCGCCTGAGGAATTGGTACAAAGGAAACACAATTACGCAATTGTCGATGAGGTCGATTCTGTATTGATTGACGATGCGCGTACACCATTGATTATTTCTCGCCGTACCCCAAGGAGATCGCCACGAGTTTTTGGAATTAAAACCAAAAGTAGAAAGCTTGGTGATGAACCAACGCCAATTGGCAAACGGATTCCTTACCGAAGCAAAACGCTTGTTGAAAGCTGGTGAAGCCAAACAAGGAGGATTCAACTTGTTGAGAGCATATCGTGCGTTGCCAAAAAACAAAGCGTTGATCAAATTCTTGTCGGAAGAAGGAATCAAACAAATCTTACAAAAAACCGAAAATCATTTCATGCAAGACAACAGCCGTGAAATGAAAAAAGTTGACGAGGCTTTGTTGTTTGTTATCAATGAGAAGAACAACCAAGTAGAATTGACTGACAACGGTATCAAATATTTATCACAAGGTGTAGACGAACATTTCTTTGTATTGCCGGATATCGGAACAGAAATCGCAGCTATCGAAAAGAAAAATCTTTCAGTAGAAGAAACTACTGCTTTGAAAGAGCAATTGTTCCAAGACTTTGGGGTAAAATCAGAAAGAATTCACACCATTACACAATTGTTGAAAGCCTACGCATTGTTTGAAAAAGATTCGGAATATGTAGTGGTGGATAACAAAGTAATGATTGTAGATGAGCAAACGGGGCGTATTATGGACGGTCGTCGTTACTCGGACGGATTGCATCAAGCGATTGAGGCAAAAGAAAATGTAAAAATCGAAGCGGCAACGCAAACTTTTGCAACAATTACCCTACAAAACTACTTCCGTATGTATAACAAATTGTCAGGAATGACAGGTACAGCAACAACAGAAGCAGGAGAGTTTTGGGAAATATACAAATTGGATGTAGTAGAAATTCCAACCAACAGACCTATCCAACGAATTGACAAACACGATTTGATTTATCGTTCGATTCGTGAAAAATTCAATGCAGTAATCGAAGATGTAGTAGAATTGTCGAACGCAGGAAGACCAGTATTGATTGGTACTACTTCGGTAGAAAACTCAGAATTGTTGAGTCGTATGTTGAAAATGCGTGGTATTCAGCACAATGTATTGAATGCCAAATTGCACAAAAAAGAAGCAGAAATTGTAGCCGAAGCTGGTAAACCAGGTGTGGTAACGATTGCAACCAATATGGCAGGAAGGGGTACCGATATCAAATTGACAGATGAGGTAAAAGCCGCTGGAGGTTTGGCAATTATTGGAACAGAAAGACACGATTCACGACGCGTTGACCGCCAGTTAAGAGGTCGTTCGGGTCGTCAAGGAGATGTAGGTTCATCACAATTCTATGTGTCATTGGAGGACAACTTGATGCGTTTGTTTGGTTCAGACAGAGTCGCTCGTATCATGGACGGAATGGGCTTGAAAGAAGGAGAAGTAATCCAACACTCTTGGATGACAAAATCTATCGAAAGAGCTCAGAAACGAGTAGAAGAAAATAACTTTGGAGTACGTAAACGCTTGTTGGAGTACGACGATGTGATGAATGCACAACGTGAAGTGGTTTACAAACGCAGAAGACACGCACTGCACGGAGATCGTTTGAAAGTAGATATCGCCAATATGTTGTTTGAAGTTTGTGATTTCTTGATTTCTGGAAACAAAGTAGGAAATGACTACAAAAACTTGACATTTGATACGATTAAGATTTTTGGAATCAATCCTCCGTTTACAGAAGAAGAATTTGCAAAAAAAACAGAAGCAGATTTGACAGACAATTTCTATGAAGCGATTTACAAGCACTATCAAGAAAAATGTCAAAAAAATGCAGACATTGCTATGGTACAAATCAAGCGAGTATTTGAAAATCCAGAAAATCAATACGAGCGTATGGTTGTGCCATTTACAGACGGACACAGAGTGGTAAATGTGGTAGTTTCGTTGGAAAAAGCCTACGAAACTCAAGGAAAAACACTGATTGACGAATTTGAGAAAAACATTACGCTCAATATTGTAGATGAGGCTTGGAAAAAACATTTACGCAAAATGGATGAATTGAAACAATCGGTACAATTGGCAGTACACGAACAAAAAGACCCATTGTTGATTTACAAATTCGAAGCCTTTGAGTTGTTTAAAAAGACCATTCAGTCTATCAATAAAGATGTAGTGTCTATGTTGATGAAATTTGATGTACCAATGGCAGAGGAAAGATCCGAACCAACGAGATCTTTCACAGAAAATACTCCAGAGGTAAACGAAGTTTCTCAATCAGAAAGCACAGGACATTCTACAACAATAAGAACCAGAATTCAGTTTTAATACAGCAAAAGCGAAGTCGATTTAGACTTCGCTTTTTTTATATTTGCAAAAAGCTAAAAAATCTTATTTTTGTAAATAAACATTTAAATTTTTAAAATCATAAAAAAAATATCTTTAGCATTAGGAATTATTGCATCAACATTTTTAGTTGGATGTAAAAATGATAACGGTACAAATGGTTCATCCGCTAAATATTAGCCTACTAAAATTACCACTACTTTTTCGGATAGTAAAACAGTGAGAGAATTCACCTATAACGAAAGCAATCAATCAATAGTTAATGCTTTTTACGATTAATAATTCAATTGAATATATCCGCTGAGCACCTGACCGTCAACCAATAAAAGAGAATAAAAATAAGTTCCGGTAGGGAGTATTTCTCCTGTATCAGACTGACCTTTCCATTCGTTTGTATAGGCTGTTTTTGAATATACTTTAGTGCCGTATCTGTTGAAAATTGAGAGTTCTGCTATGAAGAAATCGCTCAAATCTAATATATCGTTTTTGCCATCTCTATTAGGACTGATTCCCTTAGGAATTTTTGGAAATTCGTAATTGGTGTCTGTACATTTGGTGCATTCTGATACTGGGTCAACGTAATAGTCTGAGGTATAGCTGACAACGTTGGTCAATGCACCAGAGTGATTGTTTGAAACAGTAGCATTGACTGTGTAAATGACGTTTTCATTTACTTTCAACTGTTCGATTGTGTCCACTAAATTTCCTGTTCCACTTGTGTTTTGAGTACTTTCCCAACTAACATTTTCCAATCCATTGGGTACAGGGTCAGAAACGACTATGCCAAATGCATCAGCAGGGCCGTGATTGGTTATAGTAATTGTATAAACAATAGGTTGTTCTTTTTTGTAAAAATCCGAACCGTCGTCTTTGATTGCATCTACATCAGCAATTGGTTTGTTTATACCCGCAGTCGAACTGTTGTTTGCTGTATTTGGATCTGTAGTAGAACTCGTTACTGTTGCTGTGTTGAGGTATTCAGCAGTAGAAGTGATGGTACAATTGATATCCAAAGTTGCATTGGCGTTTGGTATTAACGTACCTACATTCCATTGTCCATTTGCAGGATTGTAAGTGCCAACACTTGCAGTTGCAGAAACAAATGTATAACCTGCAGGTAAAGCATCAGTAACGATGACATTGTTTGCATTGTAATGAGAGTTGAGGTTTTCTACAACTATTCTAAAGGTAACTTGTAGTCCTTCATTACTCAAAACGGTTTTTTCTATTTTCAAATCCGCACATGGATCGATAGAGACTTGTAAAGGTAGTGATTTTTTAGACCATCCGCAAATTCTCATCACTCTTACAGTATAGTTTCCACTTTGGTTTACAATAGTTTGATTGTTTGTAGTTGTAGCAATCAATTCGTTGTTTAAATACCATTGATACTCTTCAAATCCAGCAGCAGCAGTCAATGTGACAGAACAATCTTCGTTTACTGTCATAGTAGGAGTATCAGCCAAAGCTCCAAAAGATGAGAAGAAGGCACTCATTGAAAAACCTAATCCTTGCTGAACTAAGGCTGAGGTCAGAGGTAGATTAGAGGTCAAAACAATATCGTTAGGATTTCCAATGTTTAAATTATTGAAATTAATCAAAAACAATCCAGAATCTCCCAATGGAATACGCGTGTTTCCTGTCAGTGTTTCGATATTTTGATTGTTCATCAATACAGGTTCGGTTTCGTGTTCGATGATGACAAAACCTGTATAAGGAAGATTTTGCGAATTGTAGTTGATAAACTTTTTTGTTTGGATATTAAAGGCTCCCGAGCAATTTCCGATAGGTAGCACGGTAGAAATATCGGTTTCACAATCAACAGCAGTACCCGAATAAACGACTACTGGAGCTGTAGATTCAATTAATGAAGAGGAAAAAGCAGCGTTGTTACCATGGTAAAAAGTATAAAAACTACCTTCGTTTGGGAGTACTTCAGTTACAGTATTTATCAAAGCACCCGCAGCTGTATAATGAGAAATAGTCAGAGTAGTATTTGGTTGACTGGCAATGACTACCGTTTGTTCCGAACCATACTGTAAGTTTGCTTGATTGGTATTTGGTGCAGTACCATTTCCTCTTACCACCAAATATTTCGTTCCCAATACAGGAATAGGAGCAATTTGGTCAAACGTACCATCTTGTCCGTGTCCACCACCTGGTCCGCACAATTGAGGAGTATCTCCGTAACTTCCTACATTCATAACCACCAATTTATCAGCAGTGATTTTTGTACCAATGGGAGCGGTAAATAAATAACTTTGCCCAGCATTTAGTGTTATATCTTGAGTCAAAAGTGCAACAGTTGTATCATCTTCTGTAGCCATTACAGAATAGACAGCACTTTGATTTCCGGTATCTGGGATAAACAAACCTTGAGTAGAAGTACGATAGTAACCTACCAAAAAATCTGTCCCCAATCCTTCGTTACCAAAACTAACCAAAGAGGCATTTCCTTTGATATTATTAGCCGAAGTTCCCCAAGAATCTGATGCAATATTTCGCAAATTTACCATCACAGGAGCCGATGCCTCTACAATCAATCCGATATCATTATAAATATCCCCAATAATATTGTAAAAATTATTGGAAGGCTGTCCCTCAAATCGATAAGATACAGGTTGTAAGTTTGTAAGAGTAAGATTGGTTACTAAAGTTCCATCGCTTTTTCTCAAATTAACCTGTACTTGCTCAGTTGACATGGTTCCTATTACAATTTCATTAGCATTACTCCAATATTTCCATGGAGCAGGTGCTATGTGGTGTGTAGTTGCGTACTGAGCAAAAACGGTTGAAAAACTTGACAATATCAAAAGAGATAATAAAAAGACAAATTGTTTTTTCATATGTACTTATATTATGTTTATTATAAGTTAAAAAGCAAAAATAATAATAAAAATGGTTGAAAAGGATAAAATTAACTGTAAATTTTAATACAATTTTATTAAGAATTAGGTAAAAAAAACAACGGTTGCAAGTTGATTGTAAAATGATGTTTATAATTTCGATTTTATACAATTTTCTCAATCTCTAAATTTTTCAATCTCCAAATTTGTTTTATATTTGTACTTTCAAAAATACTACAAAATGGAATATTTAGATTTTGAACAACCGATAAAAGAACTATACGAACAATTGGATAAATGCAAGGAAATAGGTGAAGAGTCAAATATTGATGTATCAGCTACTTGCGAAAATATTCAGCAAAAATTAGAAGAAATAAAGAAAGAAATCTACGGAAATCTTTCGGCTTGGCAACGCGTACAGTTGTCAAGACATCCAAACAGACCTTATACAGTAGATTATATCAAGGCGTTGTGTGGTGATTCATTCTTAGAATTGTTTGGAGATCGTGGAGTAAAAGACGACAAAGCGATGGTAGGTGGTCTTGGAAAAATTGGAAACCAGTCGTTTATGTTTATCGGACAGCAAAAAGGATACAATACCAAAACGCGTCAGTACCGCAACTTTGGTATGGCAAATCCAGAAGGATATAGAAAGGCTTTGCGTTTGATGCGTATGGCAGAAAAATTCAATATTCCGATTGTAACTTTTGTAGATACACCAGGTGCATATCCAGGACTGGAAGCAGAAGAAAGAGGACAAGGAGAGGCTATTGCAAGAAATATTTACGAAATGTTCCGTATCAAAGTACCTATTATTGTAGTGATTGTAGGAGAAGGAGCATCGGGAGGTGCTTTGGGAATCGGTGTTGGAGATAAGGTGTTTATGTTGGAAAATACTTGGTATTCAGTAATTTCTCCAGAGTCTTGTTCGTCTATCTTGTGGCGTTCGTGGGAAAACAAAGCACAAGCAGCTGAAGCCTTGAAATTGACATCGTACGACATGAAGAAAAACGAATTGATCGACGATATCATCCCAGAACCACTTGGAGGAGCTCATTACGATAGAGAAACCACTTTTGAAACTGTGAAAAAATATATTGTCAATGCGTTTGCTGAATTGTCATTGAAAAAGCCAAATCAATTAATCAGCAACCGTATTGATAAATATTCAAAAATGGGTGCTTACACAGAATAATAGTAAATTTTGTGTGATTTTCACGCGTTTCCCTTTTTTATATGGGCAAAGACAATAGTTTTTTTTAATTAGGAGTAGTTGTTTTATAATAAATCGTCTATGTTTTCTTTTTAAAGCGTAGCGTCTTTGATAACTTAAATAATTCTATGATTCACTGCCGTTAAAAAGCTATCTGTCAATGTGTTGAAGAAAAAAATACAACAACAATCAGCTGTTCAAAAAGCATTGTCAAAATGATACTTTTTGAACAGCTTTTTCATCTTTAATTGGTAAAATGGAAACAAATTTGCAAAATAATCAAATTCATCCTTCTGAAAACGAGGAGTTTAGAAAAATGATACAGATGGAGCGAGGAAAATTACCTCCTCAAGCTGTAGATTTGGAAGAAGCGGTTTTGGGAGCGATGATGATAGACAAAAAAGGTGTGAACGATGTGATAGACATACTCACACCCGATGCGTTTTATAAAGAAGCTCATAAGTATATTTACGAGGCGATTTTCAAATTGTTTAGAGATTCGCAACCTATTGATTTGCTTACGGTTTCCACTCAGTTGAAAAAAGATGGAAAATTAGAATTGGCTGGTGGCGATTATTATTTGGTTACGCTTACGCAAAAAATATCGTCTTCGGCACATATCGAATTTCATGCTCGTATCATCATTCAAAAATACATTCAGAGAAGTTTGATTCGTGTGTCGAGTGAAATTATCGAAGAGGCGTATGACGAATCGACCGATGTATTTGATTTGATAGATTCTGCCGAATCCAAGTTTTTTGAAATCACGCAAAACAATGCTAAAAAGAGTACAGAAACAGCTCAGTCGTTGGTAGCACAAGCCATCAATCGTATCCAAGAAATCGGACGTAGAGACGGATTGTCTGGTTTGCCAACTGGTTTTCACAAATTAGACGCCTTGACATCGGGTTGGCAACCGTCGGATATGATTGTCATTGCGGCTCGTCCGGGTATGGGTAAGACAGCATTTGTCTTATCGATGGCTCGAAATATTGCAGTCGGAGCTCAAAAAGCCGTGGCGGTATTTTCGTTGGAGATGTCATCGGTACAGTTGATTACCCGTTTGATTTCGTCAGAAACGGCACTTTCGTCAGAGAAATTGCGTACGGGAAAATTGGAAAAGCATGAATGGCAGCAACTTAGTACTAAAGTAAAGGATTTACAAGAAGCACCTTTATACATTGATGATACGCCGTCGTTGTCGATTTTCGATTTGAGAGCAAAAGCCCGAAGATTGAAACAACAGCACGACATACAATTGATAATCATCGATTATTTGCAATTGATGACCGCAGGAGGAAATAGCAAAGGAGGAGGAAACCGTGAGCAGGAAATTTCGACTATTTCACGAAACCTAAAAGCTTTGGCAAAAGAGTTAGATATTCCGGTGATTGCCTTGTCACAGTTGTCGCGAAATGTAGAGTCGAGACCTGGACACAAACGCCCACAATTGTCAGATTTGAGAGAATCGGGAGCTATTGAGCAAGATGCTGATATTGTATCATTTATCTATCGACCAGAATATTACAAAATTACCACTTGGGACGATGAAATGGAGTCTCCAACTGAAGGTGAAGCCGAATTTATCGTTGCAAAACACCGTAACGGAGGTCTGGATAATATCCGCTTGAGATTCCTTGGGAAATACGGTAAATTTGACAATCTTGAAATGGATTTTACACAAGAATTTTCATCGAGTATCAACGAGTTTTCAGTTAATAGCTTACCAAAAGGAGAAGATATTTTTGGAACACCACCAACAACAAATGATGAAGACGACGGATTGGCGTTTTAAACACTTTGTGAGTTTAGAGCTTTGCTGTTTAACGCTGGTACTAAAAGGTTTGTAGATGAAAATTTTATAATTTGTCTAAAATTTGTAATTTTACAAGCGAATTATCTTATTTTTGTTCGGAAAATATAGAATTAAATGAGAATCAAAGTGTCGAGTGATTAATTCTATCTTTTTAAAATAAAACTATGGAAATAAAAAATTGCAAAAGAAATGATTGACCGATTTATAAAAAATCAACAGTTAATCAAAAAATATTTACAAGGATAAATTACTAAAGAGCAATTAAATGGAGCAGGAGTTAAACTTGCAAAGCCCATATAATGTGATTTATAATGCAGAATCATCTGCTTGTGTTTTCTTGAAAAAAATGAAATTTAATATCGAGTAGTTTTCGGTATAGTTGATTATTTGCCAATAGAAAATTTATATAGTATTTTTTTATAAGCATTTAATAATAAATTTCCACCTTTTGATATAAATGTTCAATATACAGTAAGAGAGATTGTAAAGTTTTTCTTTAAAGATGAAAAGAAGAGTATAATTTATAGGTGTTCTTTCGAAGATCAAAAGGAGATTCAAAGGTTTCACAAGTTTAGTAGATGGTTTATTAATGATGACTTTAATAAGTGTTTGATAAAAATGGATGGAATAATAAAAAAAGAATATAATTATTATACATCTTTTATTTATCATAAAAATAATGTGAATAGTGTTTTTATTGAAGCTCTTTTTATGAATACTGTGAAAGAATATAATGAAAAGTGATTTTTAATTTTTTCATTTAGAACCATGGAAACAATTAAAGAAAAAAAATACATAAATAAGGTATTGATAGATAAAGAAACTGGAAGACCTTATGTGATAGACCCTGAAACTGGAAAGAAAATTTCTCCAGCAGGATAGGAATTGAAATGACAGCAACAGTCTATGATTTCCCTGTTTAATATGAATTTATTCCACAGGGTAAACTCAAAAGCGTAGTATCTCTGCTCCTATAGCTATCAAAACTCAAACGTAAAAATCTATGCTACCGATAACTATCGGGATATATGATAATAAATAAACAATCAAAAACAGGCAATCAAAACGAATATAAAATATGGGTAAAATAATAGCAATCGCCAATCAAAAAGGAGGGGTAGGAAAAACCACTACTTCTGTAAATTTAGCGGCTTCTTTGGGAGCACTTGAGAAAAAAGTTTTGTTGATTGATGCAGATCCACAGGCAAATGCCACCTCGGGATTGGGTATCGATATTGAAACGGTAGAAATTGGTACTTATCAAGTATTGGAGCATTCGGTTACTCCACAAGAAACCCTATTGGAATGTACAGCTCCGAATGTAGATTTGATGCCTGCTCATATCGATTTGGTTGCCATTGAAATCGAATTGGTCGATGTAGAAAATCGTGAATACATGTTGAAAGAAGCGTTGGTTCCTATCAAAGACAATTATGATTATATCATCATCGATTGTGCTCCGTCTTTGGGCTTACTTACCCTAAATGCTCTTACGGCGGCAGATTCTGTGATTATTCCTATTCAATGTGAATATTTTGCATTGGAAGGATTAGGCAAATTGCTAAATACCATCAAGAGCGTGCAAAAAATTCACAATGCTAATTTAGACATCGAAGGATTGCTATTGACGATGTACGATTCGCGTTTGAGATTGTCAAATCAAGTGGTAGAAGAAGTGCAAAAACACTTCTCAGATATGGTGTTTGAAACTATTATCCAACGAAATGTGAAATTGAGTGAGGCTCCTTCTTTTGGCGAAAGCATTATCAATTACGACGCAGCTAGCAAAGGAGCAACTAATTATTTGAGTTTAGCAGAAGAGATTATTAAGAAAAATAGTTAACAATAAATTATGGCAAAAGCTATAAAAAGACAAGCAATGGGTAGAGGATTGGGGTCTATTTTGAAACAACCCGAAACAGATGTTCAATCTGTAAAAGATACTCATGCAGATAAAATTGTAGGAAATATTATCGAATTGGATATCGAAGCGATTGAAATCAACCCGTTTCAGCCGAGAACCAATTTCAACGAAGAAACTTTGAAAGAACTGTCTGTTTCTATCAAAGAATTGGGTGTGATTCAGCCTATTACAGTAAGAAAGATAGGTTTTAACAAATTTCAGTTAATTTCTGGGGAGCGTCGTTTACGAGCATCGAAGATGGCTGGATTGCAAACCATTCCTGCGTATGTGCGTATCGCCGATGACAACGAGTCTTTGGTAATGGCGTTGGTAGAAAATATCCAAAGACACGACCTCGACCCAATCGAAATTGCTTTGTCGTATCAGCGATTGATAGACGAAATCCAATTGACGCAAGAACAAATGAGCGAAAGAGTAGGAAAAAAGCGTTCTACAATTACCAATTATTTGAGATTGTTGAAATTAGACCCAATTATTCAAACGGGAATCCGTGATGGATTTATTTCAATGGGGCACGGTAGAGCGATTATTTCTATCGAAAATAAAGAGGCTCAATTAGATATTTATCACAAAATCATTATGGAAAATCTATCGGTAAGAGAAACCGAAAATTTGGTGAGAGAATATCAAGAAGGAGCTAATAAAACAGAAAACAAACCTGCTACAAAGGCCAAAGTTTTATATACTATTTCAGACAATCAAAAGAAAGTTTTTACCGACTTTTTCGGTGCTAAAGTAGAGGTGAAAATTGCGGCAAACGGAAAAGGAAAAATCAATATTCCTTTCCATTCGGCAGAGGATTTAGAAAGAATATTAAAATTGTTGGAAAAATAGTGAAATATCTTTCAATTATAGTGTGCTTTTTTGTAGGGATATTGACAGTTTTTTCTCAGGAAAACGAACCGAATGAAATTGAATTTCAGGAGGTGAATACAATAGAAAAAGAATATTCCGATTTAGGGTTTGATCATCAAGCACCTTCAAAAGCAGCGTTTTATTCTGCAGTAGTGCCAGGTTTGGGGCAGATTTATAACAAGAGTTATTGGAAATTGCCCATTGCTTACGGAGGTTTGGGTTTTTCTACCTATTTGTATTTTAACAATCACAGAAATTATAACCGTTGGCGAAACGAATACAAACGCAGATTGCAAGGCATACACGATACTACCGACCCTTATTTCGGACGATTGGACAACGACCGTTTGATTCGAGGGCAACGTATTTATCAGAGAAATAGAGATTTAGCATTGGTGGTAACGATTGGGATTTACGCCTTGAATATACTCGATGCCAATATTGACGCCCATTTAAAACAATTCGACATCAGCGAGGATTTATCTTTGTATCCCGCAATGGAATACAATCATTTAAACGATTCGTATCAATTTGGGGTGGTGTTGAATTTTAGGTTTTGATAAAGTTTATATTTACAAAAAATCAATTTATTATGGCAACAACAGTAGTAACCTTAGAAGTACAAAATGAATATCTTTCATTTTTGGAAGAATTCATTCAAAAATTTAAAGCAAAAAAAGTTCGTGCAGTTGAAAAAGACGATACCGAAATGACGAAAGAGGAATTTTTTTGCTAAAATTGAAAGAGCAAGACAAGAAGAAGGAAGGATAACGACAGTAGAGGAAATGAGGGCAAAATATTTGTCTTAATGGAGTTAAATTTGTGAAATCTACGAGAGAATTATTATATATATTTATTTTAAAAAAGATCTATGTTTTCTCTTAAAGCGAAGTTTCTCTGTTTCTCAGTGATAAAAAATCTATTGTGTCTATGTGATTTTAAAAAAAAATAAAATATGAAAATAGCCTTACTCGGTTATGGCAAAATGGGCAAGGAAATCGAAAAAATAGCCCAAGAAAGAGGTCATAGCATTGTATTGAAAAAAAACGAAAATGATTCGTTCGACGGATTGGAACAAGCAGATGTAGCGATTGATTTTAGCATACCGTCGTCGGCAAAAGAAAATATTACAACAACCATTGCTCACAATATTCCCGTGGTTTGTGGAACTACAGGATGGTTGGAACAATACGACGAAGTAGTAGATTTTGTAAAAGAAAAAAACGGAGGATTTCTCTATGCATCAAATTTTAGTATTGGAGTAAATATCTTTTTTGAATTAAATAAATATTTAGCTCAATTGATGGCACCTTTAAAACAATACAATATTGCAATGGAAGAAATTCACCATACACAAAAACTCGATGCTCCGAGTGGTACGGCAATTTCTTTAGCAAACGACATCATTGCTCAAACCAATTACACAAATTGGGGATTGGACGCAAAAGAAGAAAATATTTTACCAATTGTAGCCAAAAGAATTCCCGATGTACCAGGTACACACACCATTTTTTACGAATCGGAAATTGATACGATTGAAATCAAACACACTGCCCATAATAGAAAAGGATTTGCATTAGGTGCTGTTTTAGCAGCCGAATGGATGGTTGGAAAAAAAGGAGTTTTTTCAATGAAAGATGTGTTGTTTAGTGATTAGTGAATGGTGTGAGATAATTAATCTTCAAATCATCACATTTTCAAATTTCCAAATTAACTCATTTTCAAATTATTTTAATTTTTAAATAAATATTTTTATGACTTGGTTTCAGTTATTACTTTTCATACTATTGATCAATCTTATTCACGGATTGGGAACTTGGAACTTGTATGTAAAGGCAAATAAAAAAGCAATCGATGCTTTTATTCCTGTTTACAACGGAATACAATTGATGGACATCATCAACCGACCAAAATGGTGGGTGATTTTGTTGTTTATACCTGTGGTAAATTTGATAATGTTTCCTGTCGTTTGGGTAGAAACTCTTCGTAGTTTTGGAAAAACTTCAACTGCCGATACATTGTTGGGAATCTTTACTTTGGGATTGTATGTAGCGTATGTCAATTATACACAAGATGTAAAACACAGACCAGACCGCAGTACCAAAGCTCCGAACGAAGCAGGAGAAACGATAAGCTCGGTTGTGTTTGGTGTGATCATAGCAACGATTATTCATTCGTATGCGATACAGCCGTTTACAATTCCAACTTCTTCCTTGGAAAAAACTTTGTTGGTGGGAGATTTCTTGTTTGTAAGTAAGTTGAACTACGGTGCAAAAACTCCACAAACACCTATTGCTTTTCCAATGGTACATGATACGATTCCTGTGATTAAAACAAAATCGTATTTGTCTAAACCTCAATTGCCAAAATTTAGATTTCCAGGTTTTCAAAAACCTGAATACAATGATATTGTGGTATTTAATTGGCCTACGGATACGGTTTATCAATTTTTTGATAAATCGAAACGCCATGTAAACAAACCATTGGACAAACGCTCCAATTATGTAAAACGATTGGTAGGAAAACCAGGTGATGATTTTTCTATTAAAAACGGAGTGGTGTATGTAAATGGAAAGGTTTTAGGTTTGGGCGATCGTGCAAAAATTCAATATGCATATTATGTGGACATTGAGCCAGGTACTCGTTTAGACGGTCAAAAATTGTTTTTTGAAATGGATATTGATCAAAATTCGGTAGGTCAAGTTTCAGAAAACCGTTTGATTTTCCAATCATTAACAGATGAAAATGCAGCGTTGATTTCTAAGATGCCTGGTGTGAAAAATATTGAAAAGGCTAATAATGTAGGAATTGAATATACAAGAGATTACAAAAAAGCCATTTTCCCACACAATCAAAATTGGAGTGCAGACAATTTAGGTCCTATTCACATCCCTGCAAAAGGTGAAGTGGTAACCCTTACTACCGAAACATTGCCTTTGTACAAGAGAATTATTGAAATTTACGAAGGAAATGATTTAAAAGTTGAAGACGGAAAAATTTTTATCAACGGTCATCTGACTACGCAATACGAAATCCAACAGGATTATTACTACATGATGGGAGACAACCGACATGCTTCAGAAGATAGTAGATATTGGGGATTTGTTCCGGAAGACCATATAGTAGGTACGCCTGTTTTAATTTGGATGAGTTGGGACGGACAAAAAGAAAAATTGTTCGACAAAATTCGTTGGGAGCGTATCTTTACCACGGTTCACGGTAGTGGACAACCGAGAAGTTACGGATTTATCGTGTTGATTGCATTGGTTGCTTGGGCAGGATATTCGGTTGTAAAATGGAGAAAAGGTAAAAAAGAATATTACAACTAATGGAACAAAACAAACTGCTTATTCACCCTTCGTATTTTCCGTCGATTAGTCATTTTGTGGCGATGGTACAAACACCGGAATTGATTTACGAAGTAGATGACAATTTTCAGAAGCAAACCAACCGTAACCGTATGTATATTTACAGTGCAAATGGCTTACAGTTGTTGAATATTCCGATAAAGCACAGCAAAGAAGCACATCAAAAATACCGTGATGTAAAAATCGAATATGCGTTTGACTGGCAAAAACAACATTTCAAGTCTTTGGAAGCGGCTTATCGTACTTCGCCATATTTTGAGTTTTTTGAAGATGATATTCGACCCGTTTTTGAGAAAAAACACGATTTTCTCCTGGATTTGAATCTACAAATTCACGAAATTCTTATTGAATGTTTGGGAATTGAATTGCCTTACAGCAAAACAACCGAATATTTCAAGGAGGTTGAAGAAGGAATATTCGATGCGAGAGGATTAATCAATGGGAAAAAAGACAAAAATAAATTTAAATCTTATCCTCAAGTGTTTGACAAAAAACACGGTTTTATCAATAATTTAAGCATCTTGGATTTGCTTTTCAACGAAGGTCGCTACGGAGTTGATTATTTGAAAAAGCAAGCGTTGGTGTTGTAGAAAAAATGAATCAATCTTTTTAATGAAGATTGACTTTTTTATATATTAGCAAGTATATATAATAAATATGTAAAGTATGAAGAAAGTAATTTGTTCGATTATCTTAGTGACATCTGCCATTGCATCGGCTCAAGTTTCTGTGTCTGTAAAAGCAAATATGTTATATCCAACAGAAACTGCTAGTTGGAAAAGTATTTCAGAATCTGCAATCAATGCTTATGACACTAAAGAAGAAGGAAAAATTGGCTATAATGTAGGTTTGTCGGTAAAAACTAATCTTTTGTCTAACCTATATTTAATGCCCGAAATCTATTACACTTCCTTAGAAAATAAATTTACGACACCGATTGGTACAACACTCAAGGCAATTAGCAATCGAGTAGATATGCCTGTTTTGTTAGGAGCTAATTTATTTGGAGAGAATTTTGGAATTTTTGTGGGTCCTGTGGCGAGTTACAATTTGAGTAAAGACAATCAATTTGGCGATTTTAAAGAAAATGCTACTTCCAATTTTACAGTTGGATACCAATTGGGTGCTCATGTTTTACTCGGAAAATTAATTGTAAATGCTCGTTATGAAGGAAAGTTCTCCAATGACGAAAGAGATTTTATCAATAATCAGTTACCAACGGAAAATGTAAGATACGACAATAGAGCTTCGCTTTTTATCGTAGGTGTTGGTTATAAATTTTAGATTGTAGAAAAAGAAGGTTTCTGTCATTCTGACGAAGGAAGAATCTTTAATATAGTTGAATATTAGAGATTTCTCCTTTTGTCGAAATGATAATTAATTTTATTATTGAGTTATCTAACTACTTTTTATAATTCAAGCACTTTTCCTACTTCCCCTAAAATCTCTTTGTCAAATGTTATCTTTTCTTTTTCAGAAAGATAATAGCTGATTTTTTGCAAAGGTTTGAATCTATTTTCTTTATGTACGATACTGTAATATTGACTTCTAAAATTATCTTGAGTGAGGAGCAATGTAGCATTGGAAAAAGGCAATAGTTTCATTTTGAAAAGAAAACTATGTTTGCGATAGATGATTTTGTCGGTTTTGTCAAAAATGATTTCCATAGGGTAATAAACTACCACAAAGTACAGTGAATTCAACGCCCAAAATCCCACTAATGACGCAGCTATTAAATGCCATTCTCTATTGTCTGAAATCAAATAAAAAATTCCCAACGCAATGATGCCTAATACAAGAAATTGTAGATAAGATTTCAAACCTTTGATGTAAGGTCTTAGGATAAGTTCTTTTGGAGTGTTTTTTACAATTGCCATTTGCTATTCGTTGGGTTTCATTTCTTTCATCATAATTTCCATTTCCTCAATGAGTTCTTGCGTCCATTTGTTGGCGTAATTCAAGGCACTCACTCGTATTTGAGCCTTTTTTTCATTACCATTTTCATTTAAAAAATAACCATAAACAGCAGTACTTACACGAAGAAAAGCATAAGTTACCTTTTCCACTTCAAAACCTGTAAATTGATTGAAGTCGTAGTGAAATTTTCTACTAAAAATCGTTCGTACGATAGTTAGCTGTTTCTTTTTAGTATCAATGATAGTCGTTTCTTTGTTTTTAGCAATCGATCCAAGTAAGCATAGTACAGAAAAAACACTCGCTATCCGAAATGTGGGTTTATTGTCTTTCATATAAATTGCTAATCCTGCCACGATTACACCAATGATGACAAGTTTTACTATTTGAGCATTGTTTTTTTTCAAGGTGTAAATATGCCCTTCTTTTGTCCAATATTTCATGAAATTTATATTTTTTTAGTTGATTGTAAAACTTTGCCAAGTCGAAATACAGTTAATCAACTTGACAAAGTTCATTTAGAGTAATTTTTCTTTTTCAATTAAATAATTTTGTTATTAATCTTAAAAGTTTCAGAATTAAGATGAAAATTACAGTTTAATTGATAAAATTAAATTTTCCCTCAATCCATTTTCCAATAATTGGCAATGGTTTTTTTGTATCATTTGTGGCATTGATGATCCCCAAAATCATTATGGCTAAGAATATAAAACTTACTAGACTCATGAAGCCACCAATCCTCAAACTGATTGATGAAATTATGTTGGTTGCAATTCCGTAGCATAAAGAAATCACAAACAAACCAAATCCTTGCTTAAGGTGATACTTACTGTTTGTATCATGCTGACTTTTACCTCCAAAGTAAGCAATCAACCATCCAATAAATGTGCAATATGATAAAATAGAAACTGTTTTACTTGTCATGATTTAATTTTTTTAGTGTTAAAATTTCTGTTTTTTTTCATGAACAAATTTCCATACTGTTCGATTTTTATCCAAAAAAACAGAGTTTACAAACTATCTACATAGTCAAAAATGTGTATATACATTTTATCTACATGTTTTTGTAAAATGTAGAATAATAGACGATTATGTGTAATTGTGAACTTTGAGTTTTCGAAAAATGGAGATAGATTTCCAACTTTAGAAATAAAATTGTTTATATTTGAATTATCAATAAAAAAAGTATTTTTATGAAAACAGAAAATCATCAAAATTTTATGGATAGGCTGCATGAAATAATGAATTTTGTGCTATTTGATGTACAAGGGAGCAAGTTTACACTCATTACATTAGTTTATATAGTAGTTGCAACAGCTATTTTAATATTTTTATCTAAAAGAATCACTCGGTTGTTGGAGACTAAACTATTGGCTCGTGCAATTGCAGAAAAAGGTACTCGTTCTGCCATCGTGGCCATCATCAGATATTTGATTTTATTCTTTGGTTTTTTGTTTATTTTCAAAACAGCAGGGTTTGAGTTAGGTGCTTTTTCTTGGATGCTTGGTGCCTTAGGTGTAGGTTTAGGTTTTGGTTTGCAGAATATTACGAGTAATTTTATTTCGGGTATTATCATCCTTTTTGAAAGACCCATCAAAATAGGCGATAGGATACAAGTGGGTACCATTTATGGAGATGTTACTTCAATTTCTATGCGTTCTACTACCATCGTGACCAACGACAATATTTCTATTATCGTACCCAATTCTAAATTTATTAACGATAATGTCATCAATTGGTCGCATAATGATAGGAGTGTGCGTGTACATTATCCCGTTTCAGTTTCTTATAAAGAAGACCCGGAAAAGGTAAAGGAAATCGTGTTGAATATTGCGAAAAATCATCCCGATGTTTTAGACGATCCAGCTCCTGATTTTTGGTTTGTGGAGTATGGAGACAATTCATTAAATTTTGAATTGGTACTTTGGACATCTACCTATATTCACAAACCTGTAGTATTAAAAAGTCATTTGTACTATTTGATTTTTAAAGAATTTGAAAAACATAATATCGAAGTACCTTTTCCTCAAAGAGATATTCATATTCGTTCGGGCTTTCCAAAAATGGATGATTTTGAAAGAAAAATGAATTCGTAAATATGAAAAATCGGCTTACTATATTGTTTGTTATCTTTTGTCCTTTTTTACTTTTCGGGCAAGCATTTGATACTTCGCTTTATCGTTTTGTACAGGAAAGTGAAAAATTTCAAAAGAACAATGAATCTTTTGAGAAAATTGAACAACTATTTGATAAGAAAATTCGGGAGAAAAAAGGCAAGACTTCAGATTTAGCGTATCTACATGCCTATAAAAGTAGGTTTTACACCCTTCGCGATAGTTTGATTTTAGCTAAAAAAGAATCCGATTATGCATTGGAATTGGCAGAGAAAACCGAAAATCCTACAGCGAAAGCGGCGGCTCATCTCGCTCAAGTTTATATATTTTCAGTCATTGGCGAAAAAAATACAGTAGTAGAATGTGGTAAGAACGGATTGAAATTAAGTACAGAAACCGTTGATTTTTTCACCCAAACTTTACTTAATTATAAATTGTATGCTTTGTACAGCGATTGGGACGAAGTGGATAAAATGCGTTTTTACATAGACGAAGCTCTTAAAATTGCTCTAAAATCTGGAGATTACAACCTTATGGCAAATGTGTATAATGGAGTATCCAGTACTTTTTTGGTGGAATTTGACCAATCCAAAAATCAGGCGTTGACGGATAGTGCAAAAGTGTATCTCAATCGTTCGTTTGAATTGTTTCGAAAACATCCAAAAGACATTGCAGCAACCACGCTTTCGGTAACTTGTAACAACATCGCCAATCACTATTTGTCGTATTCCAATTTGAGTGCTTCCGAATCCAAAACCAAAGCTTTTGAATATCTTGACATTATAGAAAAAATGCCTATTGATGCTTATGTTTTGGCGAGTATCAATGGTATCAAAAGTGCTTTTGCTCTCAGAGAAAAACAATGGGAATCAGCAAAAAGTTATCTACAAAAAGCTCAGCAAGTTTTGGATAACAGTCCAGCCAATAATTGGTTGACAAAAATTCAGGTGCATCAATCTCTGGCGTATATTGCCAAAGAGCAAGGGAATTTCAAAGAATTAAGTCAACATTTGGAGTTGCTCAATCAGTATCAAAATCTTCTTTTTGACGAGAATCAACATTACAATACTCAAAAAATTGAGGTTCAGTTCGAAGTAGAAAAGAAAAATCGAGAATTGGCGTTTTTGGCAACGGAAATTGAGCTTAAGAAAAAGCAAAATTATTTGTATATTGGATTGGCGGTGATTTCCCTGTTAGGATTGGTGTTTTTATTTGTGTCGTATCATTTCAAATTGAGGTATTCATTAGAAAAAGAAAAGAAAGCCGAATTAGAGAAAAACGAAGCTCAAATGCAAATTCGTTTAGAGCAAGAGGAAAAACAAAGGCTCAAAGCCGAGCAGGAATTGCTTGAAATTCAGAAAGAAAAACTTCAGCAGGAGGCAATGGCTACGGCACTTCAGATTCAATACAAAAACGAAGTTCTCAAAGAAATCAAGCAGAAAATCAGCGAAGGAAATACCCAAAACATCGGTCAGATTATCAAAGAAGAAGCTATTTTGGATGCGGATTTTGAAGAAATGAAAACCGAAATTCAGAAATTGCACCCTCATTTTTTTGCTCAAGTACAGGAACACGCAGTACAGAAGTTGTCAGCATTGGATTTGAAATATTGTGCGTACATTTTTCTAAAAATGAGTGCCAAACAAATCGCACAGCAACTCAAAGTAGAACCTTCGAGCGTCCGCATGTTCAAATACCGGCTCAAGCAAAAATTTGCACTGCCCAAAGAAATCAGCTTAGCGGGGTTTTTGCAGAGAATGGGCGAAATATGATGAAAAAAACATTCATTTTTAGTCCTTGTAATTCATCTGAAAATACTGTAACTTTGACAAATATAATTATATAGTAAATAGAACAAAATATCATGGAATACAACAACATTTTAGTGGAAAAAAATCAAGCAATTGCAGTCGTAACAATCAACCGTCCAACAAAGTTAAACGCATTGAATAAAGAAACCATTGCTGAACTGCATACTGTATTTTCTACATTGAACAACGATAAAGGAACAAGAGTAATTATCATCACTGGAAGTGGAGAAAAGTCGTTTGTTGCAGGAGCAGATATTTCTGAATTTGCGTCATTCAAACCAGAACAAGGAGCTGAATTGGCAAGAAAAGGTCAAGAAACTTTGTTTGATTTTATAGAAAATATGTCAAAACCAGTTATCGCTGCTGTCAATGGTTTTGCATTAGGAGGTGGATTGGAATTGGCAATGGCGACTCATTTTAGAGTAGCATCTGACAATGCAAAAATGGGATTGCCAGAAGTAACTTTGGGATTAATCCCTGGATATGGAGGTACACAGCGTTTGGCTCAATTGATTGGCAAAGGAAAAGCAATGGAACTCATTATGACGGCTCAAATGATTGATGCGGCTACAGCACTGCAATTGGGATTGGTAAATTATGTGGTTTCTCAAGCTGAATTAATTGATTTTGCTATAGGTTTAGCAGAGAAAATTGTGAAAAATTCACCAAATGCTATCAAAGAAGCAATTGCGTGTATCAACGCAGGTTTCAAAGAAGGTGTAAACGGTTTTGAAGTAGAAATTAAACGTTTTGGAGATTGCTTCCAAACAGCGGATTTCATCGAAGGTACAACAGCGTTTTTGGAAAAGAGAAAGCCAGTGTTTTAATGTTGAAGTACAAAGTATTATGAGGGCGAGATTTTGCTCTTTTCCATTTAAAGATAGTCAAATGAATCTTCTAGAAAAAATCAAACAGCAACCACAATCGATTACTTTTCGAGAGGTAATCAATTATACCGACGAACACTATGATTTTCAACCTACATCATTTAAAAATGGGTTGATATCTAATGAAGAAAATCAAAATAATGGTTCGTGTAAAATATTTTCGTTTGTATTAAAAAATTAATTAACTCAAGAGCAAACTTTGCAATTGTTTGGAGATTTTTACAGAATAGAGGTTTTACAAAATCCTTCAGGAACCGATCATCAAAATATCAGAAATTTTATGTGATTTGGTTGGACAGGAATTGAGTTTTTAGGAGAAGCTTTAAAACAGAAATAAAATTAGGGCAATTGAAAAGTTGCCCTAATTTTTTATAAATTTACTGTCTAAATGATAATATATGATTGGATAATTGGTTTGGAGTTTTTTATCCAAAAATTCAATTACTTCTTGTCTTTGTTTTTCTTCTATTTCTTCTACTTTTATCCGAAATCCTTTGTTTAAATAATGCCCAAAATAAAATCCATTTTCTATGACTTCGATTTCATTTTCATTGATTTTTCTAAAATTATTATTGTTTAAATCTTTAGTGTTTAATGCATGAATTAAACGTTTTTTACCAAAAATATTAGTTACAATTCCCCAACTATAATTGGGCAAAGCAATTGTAATATTTTTAATAGGATAATCATTTATTTTATGTAAATAATTTTTTAATAATTGTACGTCTAAAATCGAATTTTTATCCGAATTTTCCATAGGCGAAGTCGTTGAATAACACATCAAATACACCTTTGAAACGGGAGGAATTCCCATCGTTTTTTTATCTTTTACTTGATGCAATCTCAGAGTTGACGTAATGTCAATTTTGGAAATATTTTTTAACTCGTCGATAAAATGAAAAAAATCATCTCGTGTACCCACTGTCCAATCACAGTCTAATTGTATTTCTGTAATTTTTTTTAAATTGAAATTTTCACCTATTTCCCTTACTCCATCCCAAACAAATTGAGCCAATTGTTTTCGTTCGTTTTCCGTACTATTTATAAACGTTCGATTAGTGATAAATACCACAGGTACAATGGTTTTAGTTGAAAATTGAATCGAATCATTTTTCTGAATAATTCCCACCGGTTGATACATTCCTTTAATTTTATCAATGTCAAAAAAACGTGTGTACAAAAAAGAATGTTCTGCTTGTTGTAATGCCTGTTTTTCTACCGAATCAATAGAGAAATTTGTCCTCCAATAGTAATAACTATGCTCGTGTTTGATGTTTTTTTGACAGGACAAAAAGCTATAAAGCACAAATGTGAAAAATAGAAGATGTTTTTTCATCAAAAAATAAAATTTAGTAGTCAAATTTAATCAATAAAACGATTGGGTAGTATGTTAAATTAAATAAAAAAACTACCTTTGAAAAAAAAATAGAAAATAACTATGACATTAATAAAATCTATTTCGGGAATCCGCGGAACAATTGGCGGAAAAGTTGATGAAAATTTAACGCCTTTAGATGTAGTAAAATTTACTTCAGCCTTTGGAACTTGGCTTCAAAACAATAAAAATAAAAAAGATTTAATTTTAGTAATTGGTCGTGATGCTCGTATTTCTGGGCAAATGGTGTCGTCTTTGGTAACGGCTACTTTGCAAGGGTTGGGAATTCATGTGATCGATTTGGGACTTTCGACTACGCCAACTGTGGAAGTAATGGTACCTGAATTGAAAGCCGACGGAGGAATAATCCTTACGGCTTCGCACAACCCAAAACAGTGGAATGCCTTGAAATTGCTCAACGAAAAAGGAGAATTTATCAGTGGAAAAGACGGCGAAGAAATGTTGGAAATTGCTGCAAATGAAGATTTTTCGTATGCCGAAGTTGACGATTTGGGAAGTTATGAAGTAAGAAATGACGGAATCGATATTCACATTCAGAAAGTATTGGATTTGCCATTGGTCGATGCTGAAAAAGTAAAACAAAAAGGCTTTAAAGTTGTGGTTGACGGTGTAAATTCGACAGGGGGAATAGCCATTCCTGCCTTGTTGAAAAAAATGGGGGTAGAGGTTGTAGAATTGTATTGTACACCCAACGGACATTTTCCACACAACCCAGAGCCGTTGAAAGAACATTTGACAGATATTTGTGAAAAAGTAGTAGCAGAAAAAGCGGATTTTGGTATTGTAGTTGACCCAGATGTAGATCGTTTGGCATTTGTTTCCAACGATGGCGAAATCTTTGGCGAAGAATATACTTTGGTAGCAGTTGCTGACTATGTTTTGAGCAAAACTCCAGGAAATACCGTGTCAAATATGTCGTCTTCTCGTGCGTTGAGAGATGTTACGGTAAACAGAAAGGGGTCTTATCAAGCGTCGGCTGTAGGTGAGGTAAATGTTGTAGAATTGATGAAAGCTACCAATGCCATTATCGGAGGCGAAGGAAACGGAGGCATTATTTATCCAGAAATTCACTATGGTAGAGATGCTTTGGTTGGAGTAGCCTTGTTTTTGACACATTTGGCAGAAATAGGAGGTACGGTTGCTGAATTGAAAGCGTCGTTTCCACAATACTATATGAGTAAAAACAAAATCGAATTGACGCCAACTTTAGATGTAGATGCGATTTTGAAAGCGATGACAGAAAAATATTTAAACGAAGAAGTTTCTACTATAGACGGAGTGAAAATCGATTTTGCTAATTCGTGGGCTCATTTGAGAAAATCCAATACAGAACCAATCATTCGTATTTATACTGAAGCACCATCGCAAAGTGAAGCTGATGATTTGGCGGAAACGATAATTAAGAATATAAAGGAAATTGCTGGGATTTAGGAGTTAGATATTAGAAGTTAGGAAAAAGAGTATTGTTTTAATAAAAAAACATTAATTTTACCATATGAAATATTGGGAAGAGATAAACAACAAACTGAAACCCTGGATACACACCGACATAGATAAGACGGTGGTAGATCTTTTTGCGGGTTGTGGTGGTTTGTCTCTTGGATTTGAATCAAATGGATTCAAGACCCATAGGGTTTGAAATGGACGAAAAGGTTTCAGATACTTATAATAAAGATCTTTTTGGAGAATGTTTTACTAAAAAACTAACCATTGATTCCGACAGGTGGTCAATTATCTTTTTCAACAGGAGAACATAACGATTTACAAAAAGCCATCATAGAAGAATTTTTACGAAGATATGGTTTTGGGGCAGAAGTTTTATATGTTGGAGGCACAGCAAATAAATTTTTGTACTTGGAAAAAGATAAATTAGAAAATCTAAGTTTTTTCAAAATGTCGCACGAAGAATTACCTGATGTTATCGCCTATTCTAAGGAAAAGAATTGGGTATATTTGATTGAAGCTGTTCATACTTCTGGACCAATATTGGAAATTAGATTATTACAATTACAGAAATTAACAAAAAATCGCAAAGCTGAAATTGTGTTCGTTACCGCTTTTCAAAATCGTCAAAAATTTAGGCAATTTATTGCTGATATAGCTTAGGAAACAGAGGTTTGGATAGCAGGTAAACCTGATCATTTAGTGCCATTTTAATGGAGATAAATTTTTAGGACCTTATAAGAAATAAAAAGTTTAACCGATGAAATTTGAAAAAGGTAATAAAGTAGAAGTCCTCGATGATGCTTTTATCGGAACGGTGGTACGAGTAAAAGGCGAGGAAGTAACCATAGAAACAGCAGACGGCTTCGAATTGTCTTACCACAGTTCGGAGCTGATTCTTGTAGAGGAATCGAATGATATTACCAAGGCGAGTTCGATTTCGGCTATTGAAGAAGCAAAACAAACCAAAATTGTAAAAAATCATCATAGAGTAAACACCGAAAAAAAATCCAAAAAAGAGGAATATGCCGTAGAAATAGATTTGCATATCGAAAAATTGGTGAAATCTACTAAAGGAATGAGTAAATACGATATGCTCAACTTGCAAGTCGATACTGCTCGTATGCAGATAGAATACGCTATTGAAAAGAAAATACCGAAATTGGTATTGATACATGGAGAAGGCGAGGGCGTACTAAAAACAGAATTAGAATTTTTATTGGGTAGATACCGTGAAGTGTATTTTGTAGAGGGAAATTATCGCAAATACGGATTTGGAGCAACGGAAGTGTATATTAGACAAAATCAGTAGATGAAAAAAGTAGTACTTATTACAGGTGGTTCGTCGGGTATTGGAAAAACCTTATGCGAATACCTACATGATAAAGGCTATACCGTATATGGTACTAGTCGAAATCCGCAATCGGTAGAGCAAACCAAAATTCCTCTGATAGCCTTAGATGTTCGCAGTAGAGAAAGCATTAATCAAGCGGTAAAAACTCTCATCGAAAAAGAAGGAAAAATCGATGTACTCATTAATAATGCAGGGGTTGGAATCACAGGACCTTTGGAAGAAACACCTATTGATGAAATTCAGAATAATTTTCACACCAATGTTTTTGCCCTTTGGAATTGATTCAAACAGTTTTGCCCTATATGCGTGAAAAAAAATCAGGAATGATAGTCAATATCACTTCGATTGCAGGATATATGGGATTGCCGTATCGCGGAGCTTATTCATCGTCAAAGGCTGCTTTTGAAATCATTTCCGAGACCTTGAGTATGGAAGTTGCACCCTTTGGAATCAAGGTATGTACCGTAGCACCTGGAGATTTTGCAACCGATATTGCTTCAAGAAGATACCACGCACCCTTTGATGAAAAATCGCCGTATGCCGAGATTTACAAACATCAATTAGATACGATGGATACACATGTAAACGAGGGCGAAGATCCAATAAAAATGGCATTGGTAATTCACAAAATATTGGAAACCAATCAACCAAAATTGCATTACAAAGTAGGTAGTTTTTTGCAAGTATTTTCCATCGTTTTGAAGCGAATTTTACCTGATAGAATATACGAAAATATGTTGAAAAAACATTATGGGATAAAATAACTGAAAAAATAGTTGACAACGCCCTAATTGATGTTGTATCTTTGCAGACTTAATTAATTATTTGAAACAATATGAGATTATCAAATTTTAATTTCAACTTACCAGAAGAGTTGTTAGCAGAATTTCCAGCAGAAAATCGTGATGAATCACGCTTGATGGTTGTACACAGAAAAACTGGAGAGATAGAACACAAGTTATTCAAAGATATATTGGATTATTTCGACGAAGGAGATGTAATGGTGTTGAATAACACAAAAGTGTTTCCTGCGAGATTGTACGGAAACAAAGAAAAAACCGGAGCAAGAATTGAAGTATTTTTGTTGAGAGAGTTGAATGCAGAGCAACGTTTGTGGGATGTATTGGTAGATCCAGCTCGAAAAATTCGTATCGGAAACAAATTGTATTTTGGTGAAGACGAATCGTTGGTTGCTGAGGTGATCGACAATACCACTTCAAGAGGGAGAACTTTGAGATTTTTGTTTGATGGTTCGTATGAAGAGTTCCGAATCAAATTGAAAGAATTGGGAGAAACTCCAATTCCAAAATACATTAGTAGAGATGTGGTACCAGAAGATGAAGAAAGATACCAAACCATTTATGCAACAGAAGAAGGGGCAGTAGCAGCTCCAACGGCAGGTCTGCATTTTTCGAAACATTTGTTGAAACGTTTGGAAATTAAAGGAGTAGATTTTGCAAAGGTAACTTTACATATCGGATTAGGAACGTTCAATCCTGTGGAAGTTGAAGATTTGTCAAAGCACAAAATGGATTCAGAAGAGTTGTTTATTTCACAAGAAGCATGCGAAATTGTAAACAAAGCTATTTTGAATAAGAAAAAAGTGTGTGCTATCGGTACAACTTCTATGAGAGCAATGGAAAGTTCGGTTTCATCTGCCAAAACATTAAATCCGTTTGTAGGATGGACAAATAAGTTTATTTTTCCTCCTTATGATTTTAGTATCGCAGATTGTATGGTAACAAATTTTCACATGCCAAAATCCACTTTGTTGATGATGATTTCTGCATTTGCGGGATATGATTTAACAATGAAAGCGTATGAAGAAGCAGTAAAAGAAGGATATAAATTTTACTCGTACGGTGATGCTATGTTGATTTTGTAATACACAATTCACTATAAAAAAATCCTACCATTTCTATATTTGGTAGGATTTTTTGTTATTGTAAATTTCTCACTTTTTCGTAAGTCTTTCCATTGTAAACTTTTCGAATGCCTTTTTGGCGTTTCAAAATCTTTTTTGCTTGTTTGGCTCTTTTGCCACTTTTGCAAAAAACAACGATTCTTTTTGCATCAACCAATTCGCTTACACGGTTTTCCAATTCGTCAACAGGAATATTGATGGCATTTTTTGCGGTTTCTTCTTCAAATTCCTCAGGTGTACGCACATCTACTAAAAGTGTGTTTTCGTCGTTGACTACTTTTTTTAAGCATTGAGCATTTGAATTAATTGAAATACCCAATCCTATACATAAGGTAATTAGAATTTTTTTCATGGTATATTTATTTTTCCTTTGTTGTCAAAATTTCCTTAGATGTTGAACTTTCCACTGTTGAATTTTCTTCAGTTGAAGGATTTTCCTCTTTTTTCTTGATTAATTTCAATTTTTCCAATGTTTTTCTACGCAAGTCGGTATTTTTAACTAAATAATAACCCACAACAATTTGTAAAAGCATACAGCCTACTAAAAATTCCAATTTTTGATAGCCAAAGCCTTCTGTAATGTTAAAAATGCGTTCAAAATGCAAGGCAATATACAAATATGCGGCAAAAATAATCAAGTGAACCAAAATTACTCGGTAAAATTGTCTTTGTTTCGCCATTCTGATTATGGCTAAAATATAAACGATTGCCAAAATAAATAAGGCAATAAGTAAAACTGTAAGCATTGTCGATTATTTTTTAGAGAAAATTTTGTTCAACACACCAAAAGCACCTCTGATAAAGGTAGCACTTGTCAATACTTTGGTGATTTGTTTTCCTACATCATTGTTGGATTGTCTGCTATTTGTACGCTGACGACTCGTTTGCTGTCCGCTACTACCATCATTTATTGGCGGATTGATAGTAGATTGCTGTTTTTGAGATTGTTGAGTTTGTAACTGAGCAAAACGATCGGTGAGCATTTCGTGCGCACTATAACTATCGATGTTTTGATTGTATTTTTTAGCTAAAAACGATTTGTTTATAATATCTTCTATTTCAAAATTTTGTAATACATCCATACGGCTTTCAGGTGCTCTCAAAGCAGTTACAACCAAGGGAGTAGGAATTCCTTTTTCGTTGAGTGCTGTAACCAAGGCTTCTCCGATCCCCATTTGTGTAATCACTTCGTTGGTCGTGAAAAATGGGGTAGAAGGGAAGTTTTCAGATGCTGTTTTGATAGCTTTTCTGTCTTTTTCGGTAAAAGCTTTCAAGGCATGTTGAATTTTTAATCCCAATTGAGCCAATACACCATTTGGAATATCCGTTGGATTTTGAGTGATGAAATATACACCCACACCTTTTGAACGAATCAATTTTACGATGGTTTCGATTTGTTCTAATAAAGTTTTTGAAGCTTCTTTGAAAATCAAGTGAGCCTCGTCAATAAAAAGTACTAATTCAGGTCGTCCTCTATCGCCTTGTTCGGGCATTTCATTGTATATTTCCGCCAAAAGACACAACATAAATGTAGAAAACAATTTAGGTTTGTCTTGAATATCAGTTAATCGTAGAATGTTTATATATCCTTTTCCGTTTTCGTCAATTCTCATCAAATCGTGAATGTCAAACGAAGGTTCGCCGAAGAAAAGATCTGCACCTTGTTGTTCTAATTCTACAATTTTTCGAAGAATAGCACTGGTTGAGGCTTTGGCGATTTTTCCATATTCGGTTTCGATTTCACTGCTCAATTCGTTGGTCAAAGCGTGAAGCACTTTTTTCAAGTCTTTAATATCAATCAAAGGCAATTTGTTGTCGTCGCAATATTTGAAAACAATAGAAAGTACGCCCGATTGAGTTTCGTTTACATCCAAAATACGACTCAAAAGTACAGGACCAAATTCGGAAATCGTCGCACGAAGCTTTACCCCGTTTTGTTTAGAGATGGTCAATAATTCTACAGGAAAACCTTTAGCGTTGAAAGGTAGATTCATTTTTCCAAGGCGATTTTCTATAAAAGAGTTGAGCGTACCTTCTTGAGCGATACCACTAAAATCTCCTTTTATATCCATCATCAATACAGGAATTCCTTTTTGCGAAAGTTGTTCGCACAATACTTGTATGGTTTTTGTTTTCCCAGTACCCGTAGCTCCGGCAATGAGACCATGACGGGCGATGGTTTTCAGAGGAATATTTACATGCAAATCGGAAACGATTTCTTTATCGTACATAGCACCACCAACTGTAATGAATT
Organism: Capnocytophaga sp. ARDL2; assembly: GCF_041530365.1. Lineage (NCBI taxonomy): Bacteria > Pseudomonadati > Bacteroidota > Flavobacteriia > Flavobacteriales > Flavobacteriaceae > Capnocytophaga > Capnocytophaga sp. ARDL2. The sequence goes on along the minus strand of NZ_CP168034.1, from coordinate 2,303,275 downwards.
CAGAAGACATGGTATAGCCATTGGTAATAGTTTCTTTAAATTGTTCTAAAGACATGTTTTTTGTGATTTTTAATAAGTATTTACTGATATGTCAATTAATTTTTGTAAACTGATAAAAAATTCTTTTTCTACTTTAAATCTGTGTAAAACAGTTACAACAGCAACTTTGAAAACAAAAATAATTGAAAAAAAATAAAATCCAATGAAAAAAAAATTTTTTTATTTGAATGAAAAAACTAAATTTGCCATGTGACTTTGTATAAAAACGAAGCACAGATTAAAAATTTAATATAATTTAGAGTAAACATTAAACAAAAAAAAGATGGAAAATTTAAACAATGAATCAGTGCAAAAGAACACAAATTCTGGTTTATCAAACATTTTTGCTACGATTGCAGTAGTACTATGTATAGTATTTGGTTTCGTAGTATGGAATTTCGTATTAGGAAATCCTTCTAACTTCGTTGACAACGATCCTTCAAAAGATCCAGTGTCAGGAAACTTGTTAGGTATGATGTACAAAGGAGGTTATGTAATCGGGGTGTTGATTGGATTACTTACAATGACGGTTGTGTTTGGTATCGAGCGTTGGATTGTAATTTCTAAAGCATCAGGTTCAGGAAATATCAAAGCATTTGTAGCAGAAGTTCAATCTTTGATTAGAGTAGGAAAAGTAAATGAAGCTATCGAATTGTGTGATACACAAAAAGGTTCGGTTGCTAATGTAGTAAAAGCAGCTTTAATCAAATACGATACAGTAAAAAAATCTGGAGAAAGTTCAGAAGAGGCTATGGCAGCTATCCAAAAAGAAATCGAAGAGGCTACCGTACTAGAAATGCCAATGTTGGAGAAAAACATGGTAGTATTGGCTACTTTGGTATCTATCGGTACATTGACAGGTCTTTTAGGAACAGTAACAGGTATGATCAAGGCGTTCTCGGCTTTATCAACTTCAGGTGCACCAGACTCATCAGCATTGGCAACAGGTATCTCTGAGGCTTTGATGTGTACGGCTACAGGTATCGGTACATCTACTTTGGCAATTGTATTGTACAACATCTTTACAACAAAAATTGATAAATTGACTCACTTTATCGATGAGGTAGGTTTTGCTATCACTCAATCTTACAAAGCATCTCGTTAATCTTGGGCTTTGTATTCGATAAAAAAGTAATTAATCTCACAGTCAACGGTTTCGTTGACAATAAAAAGAAGTAAAGAATTATGGCAAAAATGAAAAGAACGAGTACGAGAATAGACATGACCGCAATGTGTGACGTGTCGTTCTTGTTGCTTACATTCTTCGTTCTTACCTCTACGGCAAGACAGCCAGAGGTGCATCCTGTAGATTTGCCAGCTTCTACAAAAGAAACTAAAATCCCTACGGAAGACATCATCACATTGACTATTGGAGATGGAAATGTATTTGTAGGAATTGCTGAAAGAGAAGATAAAAAAGACATCCTTACAAGAATGGGTGCTGAATACAATATCAACTTTTCAGAGGAGGAAGTAGAGGCATTTGCAGGATTGGAAAACTTTGGTTTAGATATTAGAGAGTTGAAAACACTTTTGGCTAAACCAGCAAATGAACGAATGAAACCAGAATTTCACAAAGGAATTCCTTATAAAGATTCTACCAATAACCAATTGGCATCTTGGGTAAAAAATGCTCGTGAGTCTTCATGGACTCGTAAAGAGAGTTTTACAAAAGTTGCTATCAAAGGAGATCAAAACGAACAATTTGGTAATGTAAAAGAAATCATTGATATCTTACAACAACAGCGTCAAAATCGTTTTTATTTGGTTACTGGGTTGAGAAATGATGATTTTTAATCTTTTAAAAAACACAAAATGGCAGAATTAAATACCGGTGGCGAAAGCAAAGGTGGTAAAAAAGTAAGAAGTAAAAAGATGAATCCTGCAGTAGATTTGACCGCAATGGTGGATTTAGCTTTCTTATTGATTACCTTTTTCATGCTTACAACTACCTTGTCAAAACCTCAGTCTATGGAATTGACAATGCCTGACAAACAGAAAGACAAAACTCTTGATACTGATAAACAAGAAGCCAAAGAATCTAAAACCCTAAACATCCTAATTGGTAAAGATAGAAAATTGAAGTACTATTATGGTATGTTGAGTAATCCTTATATGGGAGTTGGGCCTACAGATACAACTTATGGTAAAGATGGTATCCGTCAGGTAATTCTACAAAAGATTGCTAATTTGAAAGCTCAAGGTGCTACAAAACCTGAAGATGGAGTAGTAGTACTCATCAAAGCAACAGAAGATGCTACCTATAGAGATATGATAGACATCTTGGACGAAATGGCAATTACTGGAGTAGGAATTTATGCAATTCAAGAAATAACAGACGAGGAAATAAAAATTATGCAATAAGCATAAAAAATAAATTTCGATATGGCAAATTATAATATATTAGGTAAAGACTGGACAGACATTGTTTTCGAAGGAAGAAACAAGCTCTACGGTGCGTACAAAATGCGTGAAGAAAGTGCAAAGTACACCGCAATAGCTCTTTTAATCGGAATCATTTCTATCGGCGGACTTTTCTTCTCTGGTTACTTACTTCAATCTTCTGATAGCAGAAAAGCAAAATTAGAAGATACAGAAGGAATCGAAATGACAGTGATAAAAATGCCACTTCCTCCGCCAGAACCAAAACCGGAAGTGATACCAGATCCAGAACCACCACCACCGCCACCAGCGGGGGCGTCGAAAAATGTTCAAGACGAAGTTGAGTTTAAAGAAACCGTTGTAAAGAAAGACAACGAAGTGAAAAATGAACAAAAAACTACGCAACAACAATTTGACGACAATACAACATCTGGACAGAAATCTCAAGAAGGTGATAAAAAAGATGGTGATTTGAAAAAAGACGGAGAAAATACCGGTCAAGCATCAAAAGGTTCAAAAGGAACTGAAAATACCAATCAGTATGTTGAGGAAAAACAGAAAGAACCAGCTGTAGATCCTAACAAGATTCACCGTGCAGTACAACAAAAAGCTGTGATGCCTGGTAACTGGCAACAAAGATTCGTAAAAGATTTTAAAGTACCAGAAGTAGGTGGAGATGTGAAGCAAATCACTTTAAGATTGTCTTTCGTAGTAGAAAAAGATGGTTCATTGACAGACATTAAAATTTTAAATGATCAATACGGACTGTCTCGTGAAGCTGAAAGAGTAATCAAAAGTCTTCCATCTTGGACACCGGCAGAACACAACGGTGTGAAAGTAAGATCACAGTTCGTTCAGCCAATTACAATTAGAATTAACTAATCTTTCATGATGGTTTATTAATAACAACAAAAATCGCCCACAAGGCGATTTTTGTTGTTTTTTCTATGAGATATAGAATATCTGATGTAACTTTGTCTTATATGAAAGACTGATAGAAATAATGAAAAATATTATAGTTGTAATATCATTATTGATGGGAATACAAGCAGTAAGTCTTGTACAAGAAACATAAATAAATAGCATAACAGATTTTGTTGGAGATAAAATATATGGTAGTCATGAAGTAGATACTAAAGCAATTTTACCTATTGATACTGTACGAAAATTTTTACAAGAATATCGTATACCTCAAGAGATCAAAGAAAAAGCTATCAACATACAAATTGTCCTAACTATCGAATCAGACGGACGAATATCGGATGCGTATATAAAAAATGACAAATATAATATGACACCAAAAGTGAAAGAATTGTTTCTCAAGATGCCAAAGGTTGTCCCAGCTGTTTTTGAATGGTGAAACGGTTCGCTCTCATTTTATTCAAGTAATGACGATAAAAACGCACTTTTAATAGTTGAAATAAAATATGAAAGATAATAAACCAGTCATTCAACGCAATGATGGTAGTAATAGAGGTATTACATTTATTGTAGTGTTGATAATTGCATTGGCAATCACTTATCTTTTTGAAAAAGATTTTCCTACAGATCTTTCTTTTTTCAATTTAGATAAAATAGAAGGCATAATGAAAAGTGCCTCTGTAAAAGAAATGGAGAATAAAAATTTGGAAGAAAAGACTTTTCAGGATGTAGAAGAAGAAATTTTAAATGTAGCTACCTCTGATGAACCAAGAGATATTGTAGTTTTAGATGCTTTAGCAGAGATGCCATTGTATTGGAAAGAGAAATTTGTAAAGGAAATTCAATTGTTGGGATTAGAAAGAGATTGGCATTTTATTATTTCAGCCACAATTACAGAAGACGGAAGTCTTACAGACGTTGAATTGTCCAATGATCCTTATGAAATCAAAGACGAAGTACTACGAGTTATTGAAACATTACCCAAATGGCAACCTGCATTAAAAGAAGGAAAAGCTGTATCTTCATTGGAGTTTATAGATATATATATCCCAGTAACTAATGAATCAATTGGTAGTGAAAAAGAAACGTTTATCAGTAATATTTTTAATAAAAAGAATGTCAAAACTATTTTATTTTTTGGTGCTATTGTTTTGTTTTTTCTCAGTTCGAATAGAAGTAAAACCAATAAAGATTCATTTGACGAGTAATGATTTTTTTCAGTCTAAAGATACAATCGAAAAAGTGTATCGTGTAGTTGAAACCAAAGCTCAAATGCCTGATGGTTGGCAACAAAGTTTTGTGTAAGAATTTGTTTCACTTATAAAGGATACTTCTATTGAGCAAATCAATATTAGAGTTGCTTTTGTGATAGAACGAAATGGTGCTTTGACAGATCTAAAAGTTTTGAATGATGAATATCAATTGACTGGCGAAGTTCAAAGAGTTTTGTATCGTTTACCCAATTGGTCTCCATCACAACATAAAGGAGAAATTGTGCGTTCGCGTGTTGTACAACCCATTGTGATTTGTTTGCATCATCAAGAGGAAAAACAAGAATTTAATTCAAAACCTAAAATGCCAAAAGATTGGTATGTCAAAGTTTTGTATGCAATAGATATGAAACAATTGGACAAAGGAAGCATGAAGTTTTGTTGTCGTTTGTAGTAGAAAAAGTCGGTTCGTTGTCAAATATTACGATATTGACTGACACACAGAAATTAACGCTTCAGTTTCAAAAAATAATAAAAAAACTACCAATATGGGAACCTGCATATATCAATGGGGTGCCAGCAAGATATAATGTGGTAGAACCTTTTATCATAGAATTGGAATATGAAGCAAAAGAAGAATGAGGGAAGCGTACCTTAGTGCCTTATATTTAAAAAAATAGAAATAACTAATGAATAGTAAAGAAGAAAATCAACAAATAGTACAACAAAAATCTTGGGTAAAACGTTTTGTGTTTTTTGTAGGCATATTGTTTTTGTTGTTGTACATTGTGTTGGGGGGAATTTTTATCTTTTGGAAAGATATGCCTTATTTCGATTTGAGCTATAACCAACGATTGTGGTTTGGAATCATTTTGTGGGTGTATAGTGTGATTAGATTTTTTAGGATATTATCACAACGAAAAGACTTGTGAAAAATAGGAAAATAAGTTATATATTTGAAAAATAATAAAAGTAAATCAACACAAAATAAATTATGAAAAAAATCATCACAGCAGTAGCAATAGTTTTGGGAATATCGGCAACTGCACAAGACAAAAAAGAAGTTTTATCATCTAGAAATCATGAATTTAGATGGGATGTTTCAAGGCTTTTGGCAGGGCATTCTGTTGATTTTGCCTATGAAAAAATAACTCATAATTCACTAACTTTCGGAATCGGAGCTTCATACGGTTTAGGAAGTTTGGAAAAAGATGTTTACGATATGTCTTCGTCAATGAATTTTACAATAAATCCTTATGTTCGTTATTATATTTTAGAAAACCAACGCAAACAAAACAGAGGAATGTTTATAGAAGGAGCTATTGTTTTACATTCTACAGATTATATAAATATTAATAGAATCTATTCAGAAAGTCATCATTATCCAGTAAAAACAACTATTGTAGAATCTACAAAGTTTGATTTAGCGATGAGTTTTGCCTTAGGATGGAAAATAATAAATAGCGAAGGTTTTGTATTGGATTTAAGCACCGGAGTTGCAAGAAATATATTACATCCAAATTTAAAAAATGCTTTTTTCAAAGGCGGTGTGTCATTAGGATATAGATTTTAATAAATTCAACGTTTGAGAAAAATAATTTTACCATACATTTTGTCATTGGGAATGACGACTACAGCTCAGGAAATAGATATCAGTAAAACGCACGAGTAAAAGTGGGATGTTTCAAGCCTTTTGGTGGGACATTCTATTGATGTTGCTTACGAAAGAATTACTACACAATCTATCACATACGGTGTAAATGTTGCTTATGGCATATAGAAAGAGATTATGGGATATATGAAGATAATATTCTTATGTTTTCAACATCGCCTTATATTCGATACTATATATTAGAAAGACAAAGGCATAAAAACAAAGGATTGTTTGTGTAAAGAGCTATTGATTTGCAATATGCAAAAGACATTACTACTCATGCTGTAGTTGAAGAAAATGGGATAGGAAAACCAGTTAAAAAAGTAGATAACTATTTCGATGCAGGAATGAGTTTTACAATTGGATGGGAAATAGTAAATTCAGTAGGTTTTGTTTTAGATTTTATTTAGGAGCTGGAAGAAATATAATACATCCAGATTTGTCACCAGCATATTTTAAAGGTGGATTTTCTATAGGGTATAGATTTTAATTTAAAGAAATAGATATGAGAAAAATAGGATTAATTGCCATTGTAATTTCACAAGGATTATTTGCCCAAAGTACTGATTATACTCCCATAGAAAATAGAAAGCATGAAGTGAGATTCGATGCTATAAGAATGATTGCAGATAGCGAAGCGCGATTTACTTATGAATATGTTGGCGATGATAGTGCAGGCTATGGAGTATATATCAGAATGGGATTTAAGGATTTTAACAGTCAGATGAAAAAGCAGAGCTATTATGAGGACACAAAGAGAAATGATATTGTAATTAGTCCTTTTTATCGCTTTTATTTTTCAAAAGAAAAAAGTTTGGAATCACGTGGATTTTTTGTTGATGGATCTTTAGATATTATTAGAGCTACACAACGAGTTTATATCAATAGAAATCCCAATGTGCCTCTTGATTACTCTGAAAAAACAGAAACAAATGTAGGAATAGGATTTGGATTGGGCTGGAAATGGGTAAATTCTAAAGGAATAATATTAGATTTACACTTAGGTATAGGAAGAAATTTCTCTTCTGATAGTTTTAATGATTTTTACAAAAAAGGAGGTATTTCTGTAGGATATAGATTTTAAGAAAAAGTAAAGCTGTCTGATTTTTTCAGACAGCTTTTTAATTTTAATGAGGAATCTCATGAATTGAATAAAATTCTTTGATTACTTCCAAATCTGTACGAAACGCCAGCATTTTATCTCCAAATAGTTGCATTCCTTCTTGTTGCAAGGCTGGAGCAAATTCCTTTCTATATCTTTCTAAATCTTCTTTTGTATTGGCATAGTATTGCACAGAATAGGTGATTCCACCCATTTCTTCATCAACCAATACTCTGACCAATCTCGCTGAAACAAAGCATCCTGTGTCCACTACTTCTTGAATGTGTTTTTCTTGCATCCATTGTAGCCAGGCGTCGTGTATGCTTTCGTCTATGTTTAATGTTACATTGTATATAATCATTTTTTTCTTTGTTTTTTTGTCCCAAAGCTGACGCATTGGGTTACGAATGGTTCAACTCCCCGAGTTGCTTTACGAAATATCGAACGATGCTTTTTTCAAAAGAAAAGCGTCTCTAATTTTTAAAAAATATCTGGTACTCTGTGGTAAAAAACTATGTGTCTATGTATTGAATAAAAAACTAATCAATAATATCAAAACCACAGTACGGACGCAATACTTCTGGAATAACAATTCCTTCTGGCGTCTGATAGTTTTCTAAAATACCTGCTATAACTCTCGGCAATGCCAATGAACTTCCGTTTAATGTATGTGCCAATTGTGTTTTACCGTCTTTTCCTTTAAATCTTAATTTCAAGCGGTTGGCTTGATATGTTTCAAAGTTTGATACAGACGAAATTTCCAACCAGCGGTTTTGAGCTGTTGAAAATACCTCAAAATCATACGTCAATGCCGATGTGAAGCCCATGTCTCCTCCGCACAAACGCAAAATACGGTAAGGCAATTTCAATTCGTTCAAAATCGTTTTTACATGTTCTACCATTCCGTCCAATGCTTCGTACGATTTTTCTGGATGCTCGATGCGTACGATTTCTACTTTGTCGAATTGGTGCAAGCGGTTCAATCCTCTTACATGTGCTCCGTACGAACCTGCCTCTCTACGGAAACAAGGGGTGTAACCTGTAGCACAAATAGGCAATTCGCTTTCTTGTAAAATCACATCGCGGTATAGGTTGGTAACAGGTACTTCTGCAGTTGGAATCAAATACAAATCATCCACTTGGCAATGATACATTTGCCCTTCTTTGTCTGGCAATTGCCCAGTACCATACCCCGATGCTTCGTTGATTAAATGCGGTACTTGAAATTCTCTATATCCTACCTCTGTATTTTTGTCGAGGAAATACGAAATCAAAGCTCTTTGCAATTTTGCACCTTTTCCTTTGTAAACAGGAAAACCAGCTCCTGTGATTTTTGCTCCCAAATCAAAGTCGATGATGTCGTATTTTTTTGCCAATTCCCAGTGAGGTAATGCACCTTCGTGAAGTGTTGGAACTTCACCTGCTACAAAAACCGTCAAATTATCATCGGCATTTTTTCCTTCTGGAACATTATCCGCAGGAACATTCGGAATTTTATACAATTCTTCCGTCAACTCCGCAGTAGTTTCGTTCAATTTTTCAGTTAAATTTTTACTTTGCTCTTTTAGTTGAACGGTTTTTTCTTTCAACAATTCGGCTTTGGCTTTTTCGCCATTTTTCATCAAAAGACCAATTTCCTTAGAAATTTTGTTTGATTCGCCCAAAATATTGTCTAATTCTACTTGAGTAGCACGACGGATTTCGTCCAATTCTACTACTTTTTCAATCAATTCAGTAGCGTTGATATTTCTTTTTTCAAGTGCTTTGATGACACGCTGTTGATTTTCTCTTATATATTGTAATTGTAACATAATAAATATTTTCCTTTGTTTTGTATTCTAACTTTCAGGTGCCAGTTGCACTTTCAATCCATCGATTTCGTTGGTAATATGGATTTGACAACCCAATCGACTATTTTCTTGCACATTAAACGCTTCCCAAAGCATAGCCTCTTCATCTGGATTTTTTTCAGGTAGCGTTATTTCGTCTTCGTTGAGCACATAACACTGACACGAAGCACACATAGCCATTCCGCCACATATCCCAATTGTACCTTCTTCTGCCAATTCATACGCACGAACTAACTCCATAATATTCATGCTCATATCGGTAGGAGCATCTACGGTATGTTCTGTTCCATTGCGGTCGATAATCGTAATTTTTACATCACTCATAATCTCTTGATTTTTTTGCAAAGATATTGAATTCCTGTTTATTTTTATCTACAATAATGTGTTGATATTTTCCAACGGACGACCAATCACAGCTTTGTCTCCTTTGATGAAAATAGGGCGTTCGATCAATTTAGGGTGTTCGTACAAAGCTTCGACAATTTCTTCGTCAGAGAGATTTTTGTCTTTGAAGTTTTCTTTCCATATCGCCTCATTTTTTCTTACCAATTGGATAGGAGAAAGGTTTAGTTTTTTCAAAATATCTTTGATTTCATCAACAGACAATGGATTATTTAGATATTCTACTACTTCGTGAGAGAGATTTTGTTCGCATAAAAAGTTCAAACCGTCTCGAGATTTGCTGCAACGAGGATTGTGAATAATTTGTATCATATTTTTTTGTAATTTAGCCCAAAAATAAGAAAAAATGTTTTTAAATCAAGTTAAAAAAGACGGAAACTCAAAAATTTTATATGCAATAGGTATTATTGCAATTTGTTTATTTTTTGGAGCAAATTTATTGGCTTCTAGGGGTATGGACACAGCCGATATGATTGCTACTATGGCAAAGCAAATGGGGCAGAATATGACATTTTTCTTTATGTTGATTCCCTTTGTTTTCCTATTGATTGGATTGTTGATTTGGTCGATTTTGGTTCACAAACAATCAATTACACAACTGATTACTTCGAGAGAGAACATAGATTTCAAAAGGATATTTACCGCATTTTTCACTTGGGCAGTATTAATGATTTGTATGTTGGGAATAGAATATGTTTTAGACCCTGAAAAGTTTATTATTCAATTTGATATAAATAAATTTTTTCCTTTGTTTCTCATAGCAATCATTTTAGTACCGATTCAGACTACTTGTGAAGAATTGATGTTTCGCTCATATATGACGCAAGGAGTATTTGCTTTGACAGGTGTCAGGATTTTGGCGTGGATTATTCCATCGGTATTGTTTGGATTGATGCATATTTCCAACCCAGAGGCTCAGGCGATGGGTGTAACCGTAATGATATATTACATAGGTACTGGATTGTTTTTAGGAGCGTTGACACTTTTGGACGAAGGAAGCGAATTGGCAATAGGTTTTCATGCAGCAAACAATTTGATAGGAAGTTTGTTGGTAACTTCTTCAGACTCTGTGTTTCAAGTACCATCGGTATTTATTTACGAAAATGGTTTAAATTCTACATTTGAAATATTTATTCCAGTATTTGTCATCTTTCCTTTACTGCTGTATTTCTTTCACAAGCGATTTAAGTTTAAATTGTCGTTTGGGAAATTGCTATCGTTTAGAGGATGATATTACTAATGAGTTATTTTTTTATAAAGTATCAAAAAACAATCTCGTTGATAATCAGCTTTAAATACACTGTATTTAATTGGTTTTAAATACTGTTTTTTTATCATATTAGAAATATCTGAGTAAAATAGAGAAATGAACGAGAAGGGTAAAAAAAAGCGTAGTGTTTTTGCTATCTAAAAAAATCTTAGGTTCTCAGTGGTAAGAAAGCTATGTTTTTATGTGGTAAAAAATATACGAATTGCTTTCCCAAATAATAATTATGCAATTAAACTCCAATTTTTCAATAAACGACGAACTTTTTTCATTGGATAAATGGAAAAAGGATGGCTACTTTTGGCAACATTCAACTGATACTCATTGGATAGAATTTTCAGAATCAGTCAAAGAATGGTTGTCTGAGGAAGAATTTGTCAGTATTCATACTTCTGGTTCGACGGGTACACCTAAAGAAATATTATTGTCTAAAAAAGCTATGTTTCAGTCTGCAAGGGCAACGGCAGAATTTTTTCAATTAGGCGAAAAAAGTCAAGTCTTGTTATGCCTTTCTTCTCGATATATTGCAGGAAAGATGATGGTAGTCAGAGCAATGGTCAACGGTTGGCATCTTGTGGTGCAACCAGCGTCGAGTACGCCTTTGCAAAATCAAGATTCAGTATTTGATTTTGTAGCAATGGTACCTATGCAAGTAGAACATTCGTTACACGAAATAGAAAAATGTAGAAAAATTATCATCGGAGGAGCCAAATTATCCGACAAACTACGAGAACAATTGTTATCGAAAAATGTCCAAGCCTTTGAAACCTACGGAATGACAGAAACTGCCACGCATATTGCTATAAAATCGATTGATGACACTGTTTTTCGTAGTTTGCCTCATGTGAACATTTCAACAGACCATCGCAATTGTTTAGTGATTGCCAATGAATTTTTACCCGATGGGAAAATCACTACCAATGATGTAGTAGATTTGATAGGCGACAACAGTTTTCATTGGAAAGGAAGAGCCGATTTTATCATAAACAGTGGGGGAGTGAAAATCAATCCCGAGGCGGTAGAGGATAAATTGTCAAAATACATCCATCGTAGATTTTTTGTAGCAGGAATTCCAGATGAGCTGTTAGGAGAAAAAGTAGTTTTGATTATCGAAGGCGATGAATATTCGATTTCAGAAGATATTTTTAGCGATTTGTCAAAATATGAAAAACCTAAGGCGGTCTATTTTATCAATCAATTTCTCGAAACCGATACTCATAAGATTTTACTAAAACAGACGGTGGAGACAATTGTAAAAGGGTAAGATGATGATATACATTCTTATAAGCATTATTACGGAGCGAGGTATTATGATTCGAGGTTGAGTGTTTGGATTTCGGTTGATCCCTTGGCGGAGGAAACAATGACGCCTTATCAGTATTGTAGTAACAATCCCATTAATAAAGTTGATCCTACTGGAATGGCTGACCATGACTATAGGATTAATAAAGATACAGGAGAAATTACATTACATCAATTGACCGATGACGATTTTGATAGACTTTTGATAACAAATAAAAGAGGAGAAAATGAAGTAGCAATTGATAATGTGCCAAAAGGAATATTATAAGATGGTATAAACTTTAAGGAGAATTATAATGTAATTAGCTTAGAGAATAATGAAAATCCTAATTTAAGTGAAACTCAGATTCAAAACTTTATTCAAAATTATTCGAAAGTAGTCGGAGTAGAAATTTCTGGATATGGATTGGGTAATAGATTGGAAGAAGAAGTTAAGAACTATTTGATAGAACCACATTTAAAAAATGAGAAAGATCTTTCTTATTCAATTCGAATGAATAAAAATACTAGAGTAAGGGATGAGTTTTTGAACGGTTTTGTAGGAAGAGGTAGATACACTAAAATTCATTTTCATACTCATCCAAATGATGACGATCCTAGTAGTCAAGATAGAGAAAGGGCTAGGCATAAAATAATTCCTCATTATGTTTTTGGAAAAACATTAAATTTTTTATACAATCAATATGGAGTCGAAAAAAGATACAAAAGAAACTAGTTTTAAAATGACTATAATAGTTTTCACATTATTATTGTATAGTTGTGTATCAACAAGAGGAAAAGATAATATTCAAGAACCTCATTTAAAAGCAGTAGAACATTTTATTAAAAAATATAAACCAAAAATAAAAGACAATATTTTTGATGTATCAAATTACAAAACTCAAGAAAATGTAGAAATGTTTTTTGTAAATAGATATATTAATAAGGTTATTCTTGATGACGATGGGTACGGTATGTATCCTGAAAAATATTATTTGTATGGTGATGATTTGTTTTTTATTGGTAGTAAATTTACAAATACCCCAAAAAACGATGTTTATACAATGTTGAAAAAACACAATTTGATAGACTCAACATTTTATAAATTAGAAAAAGGTATGATAAAATTTGAAGATTTGTCTCCTTTAGATGGAAAGGATATTTATGACGATAAAGAAAAAGGAGCAATATATGTAATTTGTTTAAAATCAAATAAAATACTACAAGAAAAATATACAAACAGTGGTCGTGTTTATCAAAGAATGGTAGAAATGGCTAAAAAAACTAAGAGATGTAATTAACCCCAAAATCCGCCAAGCTGTAAACCTGGCGGAGTGAATTTCTTTGAATATCGGTAGGATGTTAGCCGTTTGCCTTTCATTTTTTTTTAAACATTTTTTATTTTGCTAAAAATCATTACATTTACCTCGTTGTTTAGATAAAATAAAAAGTTTGTGAAAGATAAGTTTATAAGTCTCGAACCCGTACAACCATCGTTGGACAGAGTTTATTACTACCACGGCGACCACTTAAATTCAAGTACTTACGTTACAGATGATATCGAACGACCAGTAGCATATTATGATTATTTGCCTTTTGGTGAAACAATGGTAGAACACAACCAAACGACGAATTTCAACAATGGGTATAAATTCAACGCTAAAGAACTCGATGAAGCGACAGGGATGAGTTACTATGGAGCGAGGTATTATGATTCGAGGTTGTCGGTTTTTGTGAGTGTGGATCCGTTGGCGGAGAAATACAGGAATATTGGAGGTTATGTTTATACTGCTAATAATCCAATAAACTTTATTGATCCTGATGGAGAGGAGGTGAAAATAACATTTAACAAGAGTACTAGAAAATTGTTAATCATAGATTTAGATCATTATAAGAAATACTTACCCACTAAATATGTTTCAGCTAAAGATTATGTTCAAGGAGGGATTAGAGATAAAAATGGAAAGTTAACTCATAATCAAGTTTTAGTTATAGAAAATGTTTTTAGTGGAGGTAAGTCAGTAAATGGTATAGTAGAAAGAGATCCTAAGAGACCTCAACAAAAGCCACTACCAAATGGAAATTACGATTTATTAGATAATAATTCAGATACAAAACATATAGGATGGTATAGGCTTGATAAACAAGACTCTTCTTTATATAATGATAGAGATGATGATACAGGAAGAGACGGTTTTAGACTTCATTTAGGTACAGAAAGTTGGGGGTGTATAACTTGTGATACATCTAAAGAAAATAGATATGAAGAGTGGGAAGTTTTAACAAAAATATTAGACAGTACAACAACTTCAACAGTTCCTGAAAAAAGGGGAAGGCAAAGGTGGAATATATTTTCAAAACGAATTAAATATGGGACGGTTGAAGTAATAGGTAAAGACAATATTGAAACTAAAAATGTTAAGAAATGAAAAGTGTTGTTTATACAAAATTCATAATGTTTTTATTAGTTGCTTCATGCAAAACAAATTGTGAAATTAATGGAATTAAAGTAGACGAATTACTTTATTCTGTATCTTATAATAAATCTATCTATTATTGTGAATTATTGGAACTAGCTCTCAATGGAGACGATGAAGCAATAAAAGAAATATCTCTATTAGAGTTTTATAATGCTGTTGCTTACGAACATGGAATTATTGTTGTAGAACTGATATTACATATTGGTGAAAATAACTATATTAAAGCAATTGAAGGATTAAATGAGAAGCAAAAACATCTTGTTGAAGCATATGTAAATATAGGGTTAGAATATGGAGTAAATTCAAGAATTAACAATAAAGAAATAAATAAACAATTTCCAAAATTAGATTTGTTTTTGAAAAATTAAAGACACTATCCGCCTCGTTTTAAACTTGGCAGATTGTTTGACAGCGGTACAAAACATCAATGCAGACCCATCTTATCAAAATGCTTGTGATAAACTCTATGCCGTAAACGCATTAAACTGCTCACCCGCAGATGTGATTGATGTGGTGATTACCGACCCTGTGTACACCCCAGAGGAAATCAGTGAGTTGGATTGTATTAATGCGATATATCAATTGTTTTATTTGTCTGTATATAAAAGTAGTAGTACCTATTGGTTGAATGCAGATGTAAAACGCTGTTATAGCCAAATAAAAGGTATAATCATGAAATATTTTATAACACCAGAACCACAACGAATGGATCCTTGTGAGTTTTGGGAGTATTTACAACAATTTTTACCGTGTGAACCTACGCCAACAATCCAAGAGCCAGTTCCAACACCGGGCGGAGCGTTAAGAAAACAGCCAGTGGCTGTTTTTAGCGAACGAGCCAGGAGGCGAGGTGGCAAAGCCCCTGTACACGGTTTTGAACCCGTACAGCCCTCGCTCGATAGAGTGTATTACTACCACGGTGACCACTTAAATTCAAGTGCTTACGTTACAGATGATATCGGAAGACCAGTTGCGTATTATGATTATTTGCCTTTTGGCGAAATCGAAACGAAGTGGAGATTCATCGAATACCAAAACAATACAACTCGAATGAGATAATTTGCTGTGGAGCATAATCAAACCACTAACTTCAACAACGGCTACAAGTTCAACGCTAAAGAACTAGACCAAGCCACGGGTATGAGTTATTATGTTTCTCTATACAATCATTTAAAATACTTATTCTATTGTATAACGATATGGTTGGAATCAAGTACTTGGGACATATTGCAATGATAGCAAATAGTTATAAAAAAAATATTAGATAATATCAATCCCTCTTAAATAAAAAATAACACAATAAATTTGCTGTTTTTTTAGAAAATTAGTACATTCGCCAAAAGTATAAAATAACAATCTATTCACTTTATAATAATATGTCAAAAATAGCTACAGTTACAATAGATGATTTAAAGGTAGATTTGCCTTTAATTGAGGGGACAGATAATGAAAATGCCATTGATATAGAAAAACTTAGAGCAGCTACTGGTTTGGTTACTTTAGATCCAGGGTACAAAAATACAGGAGCTTGTAAAAGTGCAATCACTTATCTCGATGGAGAAAAAGGAATTTTGAGATATAGAGGATATTCTATTGAAGATTTGGCTGAAAAATCAAACTTTTTAGAAGTAGCTTATTTGATTATTTTTGGGGAACTCCCTACTAAAACTCAAATTGAGCAGTTTGAAAATGATATTCGTAAGCATACTTTGGTAAACGAGGAAATGAAATCGATTATTGACGGTTTCCCAAAGCATGCTCACCCAATGGGCGTGTTGTCTTCGCTTACTTGTGCGTTGACGGCATTTAACCCAAGTGTGGTAAATGTTGCCAATGAAAAACAAATGTACGATGCCATCTGTAAAATCATGGGTAAATTCTTGGTTTTGGCTACTTGGACATACAGAAAAGCAAAAGGTTATCCATTGAATTACTACGACAATACAAAATCGTATGTAGAAAACTTCTTGCGTTTGATGTTCCAATTACCAACAGAGCCATACAAAGTAAATCCTGTGGTACAAAATGCCATTGATAAATTGTTTATCTTACACGCAGACCACGAGCAAAACTGTTCGACTTCAACAGTGCGTATGGTAGGATCGTCTCATGCAGGTTTGTTTGCTTCAATTTCAGCAGGAGTTTCAGCATTGTGGGGACCGCTACATGGTGGAGCGAACCAAGCAGTTTTGGAAATGTTGGAAGAAATCCAAAAAGACGGAGGAGATGCAGACAAATATTTAGCAAAAGCAAAAGACAAAAACGATCCATTCCGTTTGATGGGATTCGGACACAGAGTATATAAAAACTTTGACCCGCGTGCACGTATTATCAAAAAAGCAGCAGAAGAGGTGTTGGCAGATTTGGGAGTAAATGACCCAATCTTGAAAATCGCGAAAGATTTGGAAGAAAAAGCCTTGAAAGACGAATATTTCGTAGCGAGAAACTTGTATCCAAATGTAGATTTCTATTCTGGAATCATTTACAGAGCTTTGGGTATTCCTACAGAAATGTTTACCGTAATGTTTGCAATCGGACGTTTGCCAGGATGGGTAGCTCAATGGAAAGAAATGAGAGAAAACAAAGAACCAATTGGTCGTCCAAGACAATTATACATCGGTGAATCGTTCAGAGCTTTCAAAGAAATCAACGAAAGATAATATTATTCAATAACTCAAAGACTGCTTGATAAGAGCAGTCTTTTTTTAACTAGTGAAGTTATGAAATGGGAAAGAAAAACAAGTAAAAATTTTGAAGACCGTAGAGGTACTTCAACAGGTGGAAAAGCCATCATGGGTGGTGGAATCATCGGAATTGTAGCCTTACTACTCACTTTATTTGGAGGTGAAACAGGACAAGTGGTAGGGAATATTCTTCAACAAACGCAAGGGGGAGCAAACAACGAAACCGTAAAAACACGAGAATTGTCGAGTGAGGAAATCACTTTGGGACAGTTTTCTGAAGCCGTTTTTGTGTACAACAACGAAACTTGGATAGAAATTTTTAAAGAAAATGGTCAAACCTACAAAGAACCAGGAATGGTCTTATTTGATGACGGTGTACACACTGCCTGTGGTTCGGCTACTTCAGCAGCAGGTCCATTTTATTGTCCTGGTGACTATAAGGTGTATATGGATTTGAGATTTTTTGAAGAATTGCATACGAGATTTGGTGCGAAAAGAGGAGATTTTACCATTGCGTATGTGATTGCTCACGAAGTAGGACATCATGTGCAAACTTTGGTGGGAATCAATCAAAAAATCCGTCAAGCACAGCAAGGTGTTTCAAAAGCACAAGCCAATAAATTGTCTGTTGCTCAAGAACTTCAAGCCGATTTTTATGCAGGCGTTTGGGCGAGTAGAAATAAGCATTTGTTAGAGGCAGGAGATATAGAAGAAGCCATCAGTGCAGCAGAAGCGGTTGGTGACGATGCCATCCAATCAAAAATGCATGGACATGTACAACCGGAAACTTTTACACATGGTACTTCGGCACAGCGTAAATACTGGTTCTTGAAAGGTTATGAAACAGGAGATATCAAAGTAGGAGATATTGATATAATTTACAAGAGTTTGTAAATTGATTTTATATAAAAAAAAGAGGTTTAGTGTTTTACTTAACCTCTTTTTTTATTATTTTTGAAAAGGATCTCTTGAAAAAATGGAGATAAAAAAACTACTCAACTATAAAAGGAGAGTAGCCATAGTAGCGGGAACAGGACTCGAACCTGTGACCTTCGGGTTATGAGCCCGACGAGCTACCTACTGCTCTATCCCGCGATATTTGATGCAAATATACGACAAATATTTTTACTGACCAATATTTTTTTGAAAATGGATAAAAAAAAAAATAAAATAACTTGTTATTCCGGTGGAGCAGAAGGGGCTGATTCGTATTTTGAATACTTTTCTTTACTTCACCAATTAGCTGTTGTGCCATTTTCATACAAGACCAAATTTCACAATTCCGAACACAAACGCGAATTGACAGAAGACGAATACCACGAAGGCGTAGCAATGGTGGTCAAAGTAAACGAAGTTTTAAAACGTAGTCATATCCAAAAATATTATCGATTACTTGCCCGCAATTGGTTTCAAATCAAGTATGTCAAGCAGGTGTTTGCCATTGGCGAATTTGTACGTTCATCTCATCGACCAATCGAAATAAAAGGAGGTACTGCATGGGCAGTAGAAATGGCAAAAATTCAAATGCTACCAATCTATTTTTATGAGCAAAAAGAAATGCAATGGTTTGAATATGACTATAAAAAGTTTCAATTTGTACTTTGTAAAGATAAAGTGAAAATTACTGAAAATGCTTTTGCAGGTATTGGTACTCGTAAAATCAATATTTTTGGTATTGGTGCTATAGAACAATTATTTAAAAACTCTTTTGAGGAGTAAAAACGTTTTTCTACTAAATCTAAAATTATTCTTAATTATTCTTTCAAAATATTATCAAAACTTCTATCTTTGCACCAATTTAAAAAGGGGTGCTAATTTATTGGCTGAGATGATACCCAATGAACCTGGGCAGGTAATGCTGTCAAGGGAAAAACGTTTATTTTATTTGGGATAATAATACTACAATTATTTTTCATCTTTCCTAATATTTAGGTAACTTCTTTTCTTTTAATTTAACATTTATATAATGAATAAAAAGTACATTTTTCTAGCTGTCTTATGTATGATAGCTCAAAGTAATTTTTATGCTCAAGAGGTAGAAAAAGATGATGAAGTTGAAGTGCTTGAAGAAATCATCGTAAAAGCTGTACGAGCAGATAAAAATACACCTATTGCATATTCCAACCTTGACAAAAAAGAACTCGAAAAACGCAATTTGGGACAAGATATACCTGTGTTGCTTAATGTATTGCCGTCGGTGGTAACGACTACTGATGCTGGTAATGGCGTGGGATATACAGGAATCCGTGTGAGAGGTAGTGATGCTACGCGTGTCAATGTTACACTCAACGGTATTGCCTACAATGATTCGGAATCTCATGGAACTTTTTGGGTAAATATGCCAGATTTTGTTTCTTCTGTACAAAACATTCAGTTGCAAAGAGGAGTAGGTACTTCGACTAATGGAGCTGGTGCTTTTGGTGCGAGTTTAAATTTATTGACAGATGGGTTTTCGTATGACCCATATGCCGAAATTAGTAATTCATTTGGTAGTTTCAATACTAGAAAACACACTTTGAAATTTTCGTCTGGATTGCTCAATAATACCATAGAATTTCAAGGACGAATCTCAAAATTGAACTCAGATGGTTATATAGACCGTGCGTGGGCAGATATGTCATCTTATTTCTTGCAGGGAACTTTTATCAACAAAGGTACATTGATCAAAGCCTTGACTTTTGGTGGAAAACAACAAACCTACCAAGCATGGAATGGTGCTACTCAAAAGGAAATTGATAAACACGGTCGTACATTCAATTCGGGTGGGGTATATTATGACGCGGATGGAACTATGAAGTTTTACGACAACGAAACCGACAACTATTGGCAAGATCATTATCAATTGCATTGGAGTGAAAAATGGTCGAGCAATTGGCGTACAAACTTTGCTTTGCACTATACCAAAGGTTATGGATATTATGAAAATTATAAATTAGACCGAAAATTGTCTAATTACGGTATTCAAGGGTTGACAATCAATGGGGAAGAGGTAAAACGAAGTGATTTGATTCAGAGAAAATACCTCGACAATGATTTTTACGGATTTACATCATCGGCTCAATACACTACTCAAGATGTTGAAGTAATTGTAGGTGCTGCTGCCAATAGATACAAAGGCGATCACTTTGGAGAGGTGTTGTGGGTAAAAGAACCAGTGGAATTGGATTACAAACAACAATATTATTTTGACAATTCTACTAAAAATGATTTCAATACTTTTGTAAAAGCCACTTGGTTTGTCAATGATTTTGTATTTTACGGAGATTTGCAATATCGAAAAGTAGGTTATACAGCCAATGGAAAAGAAACAGGAAATGTAAATGATACATTCCGTTTTTTCAATCCAAAAGTTGGGGCGACTTATACAATTGACAATACACAACAAGTATATGCGTCGTTTGCAAGGGCCAATCGCGAACCCAACCGTGAGGATTATAAAAATGGAAATCCAGTACCAGAACGATTGAACGATTTTGAGGTAGGATACCGTTTCCAAAACGACAGACAACAAGCTGTGAATGTCAATGTGTATTATATGAGGTACAAAAACCAACTGGTACTGACAGGGGCATTGAGCGATACAGGTGCACCGATTCGTCAAAACAGTGGAGACAGTTACCGTTTGGGTGTAGAAATCGATGCCTATATTCCTTTAGCAGAAAATTGGATTTTTGCACCGAATGTAGCGATAAGCGACAACAAAAATATCGATTTCAAGGCTTCGATTGATGGAGTGATTCAGCATTTAGGAAATACACCGATTGCTTTTTCACCAAATGTGATTGCAGGAGGTAGCATAGCCTATAAAAAAGACAATTGGCAAATCACTTGGATACCAAAGTATGTTGGAAAACAATACATGAGCAATACCAAAGATGATAAATCAGTATTGAATAATTATTTTACCAATGATTTGGTGTTTAATTATTCGTGGAAGCCAGAACGCTACATCAAACAAGTAGATTTTAATTTGATGTTCAACAATCTTTTGGGTAGAAAATACATTTCCAACGGATATTTCTACACATTTGATGACGACTGGTCAAATCCTGGAACAATTGAAACCAAAAGAGTTTCGGGATATTATCCACAAGCACAATTCAACTTCTTAGCAGGAGTTTCGTTGAAGTTTTAATAGTAAAAAAAGACCGTCCTCTCGGACGGTCTTTTTTATGAATTAATATAAAAAACTGATTATTTGTGCAAAATCATTGAAATTTCTACATTAACATTTCTTGGCAATTTTTCTACTTGTACACATTCACGAGCTGGAGCTGTTTCAGATGTAAAATAACTTCCATATACTTCGTTTATTAGAGAAAAATTGTCCATATCACGGATAAAAATGGTCGCTTTTACCGCTTGTTCAAAAGTAAAACCAGCCTCTCCAATGATAGCACTGAGGTTTTCCATTACTTGTTTTGTTTCATCTTGAATCCCCGAAGTAACCAATTCGTTTTTCGCTTGGTTGAAAGGAATTTGTCCTGAGATAAATAAAAAATCTCCTACTTGTACTGAGTGATTGTACGGTCCAATCGGACTTGGAGCTTTGTCTGAATTGATGATTTTTTTCATACTATATAAATATTTGGTGTCTTACGGCATTTAGACCCCTTATTAGATGGGGCAGGGATTTAGAGATTTGATAATATGGAAATATAAAGATTTCTCCTTTCGTCGAATTGACATTTTCAAATTTCCAAATCATCGCATTAGCACATTTCTTAATATTTTGTACTTATTTCACTTTTATGGGAGTTAATTATACCTCCTATCTGCTGTATTTCGTTTTTCGTATTTGATGTCTTGAAGCACAGTTGATTTGATTCCGATAAAGAATGTCCACTGTTTGTAATATCCTGTTGGAATCCATGAAAAATCCATACGCCATGATTTCAAATCTCGTTCAAAACGCAATTGTGTGTAGGTAACACCTTTGTTTTTAAAGTCATATCCACTTGAAAAGCCAACTTTCCAAGCTGGTGTCAGATTGATGTTTCCAGAAAACATCAATGAATTGTTGGTAAAATCTCCTGTTCTATTATTGTTGGAATAGGTTACAGAATATGCCAAATTTATATCCCATGGGATACTACTTTTATAAAATTGAGTGGGTTCGTCATTCTCATTTTTATTATTGTCAAACATCGAAGTACGTCGATCAGCCAAGTCAACAGATTGTCCAAAAAGGTCGTCTCCACGTCCTCCGTTTTGTACATTTTGGTTGTTGTCATTGGCTTTGGTAGAGTTACCACCAAACAAAGGATCGTTGCTTGATAAGCTATAGTTTACCGTAGCATTGGCACTTGTCATACGAAACAAACTACCACCATTTTTGATATTGAGCGTATTGA
This sequence comes from Capnocytophaga sp. ARDL2, assembly GCF_041530365.1. NCBI lineage: Bacteria > Pseudomonadati > Bacteroidota > Flavobacteriia > Flavobacteriales > Flavobacteriaceae > Capnocytophaga > Capnocytophaga sp. ARDL2. Next base: position 2,280,648 of record NZ_CP168034.1, on the reverse strand, counting down.
TTCTCTGCCCTTGGTTATTGATTCCGTAAGCATCCATCGTAGTACTCATGGTCAATTGTAACTTGTTGTCAAAGAAATTGTTAGTTGTACTTACACGAATTGGAGCTAATTTCAGCGAATCGGAAGTCATATTATAACTCGTGCTAAAATTCAAAGAATTGAGCAACGGAACTTTCTTAGATTTTCCCTCAGGAGATTTGTCATCACGTACTTTGGCTTCGATATTATTTCCGATATTCATCGACACAATATTAGACATTGTTTTGTTAGGAGTGCCAAACAATCCCCCTTGAAAACGCGTATATTCTTCCATAGTAGTACCATTGGCATCTATGGCATAGGTATCATAATATTGGTCAAAACTCGGAGTGTATGAGTACGAAAGTTGTGGACGAATCACGTGGCGAATGGCTTCGAATTTTCTACCTTTTTTAAACAAAAATGTACCGTAAATAGTAGTACCCATTGAGGCAGAAAGGTTGTATTGACGAAAAGCATCAAATCCGTTGATTCTTTCTTCTACTACACGATTTTCGTTTTCATTGAAATACTTTTTTGTCGTATGAAATACCCAGTTTTCGGTAAAATTTCCCGCCATACTCATTGATAAATATTTCAAGAGTTTAAAGTTGGTAGAAATAGGAATCGAATGACTGAAACCACTTCTCAAATTATCAAACATGGCACGCTTAAAGAATAGAGAATCCGTGGTTTGAATATTGTTTTCTCCTCTCAGCGTATATTGCAAGTTGATATTTTGAATAGCACCTTTTTTTGTACCACTTTTTGGAGCAAAAGGAAAGACACGATCTACATTGGCTTGGATTTTTGGCAATCCTATGGAGATTTGTTGTGTATTGGTATTTTGTTGATGGTTCATACTCGCAGTAAAATTTACTTGCGGAGTCGTTTCAAATGTTTTATTGTAAGTAATTGATGACGAAAGGGTATTGTTCATATTCGAACCTAAATTTCGTTGATTCATCGAATTTCTAAAATAGTTAGAACTTCCCAAGTTTACCGAAGCTTGAAATCTCGAGGTAGGATTTGCTTTTTGGTCTTGAGAGTGTGACCATTGGATGTTATAGTTTTTCATCTTGGTATAGTCAGGCATACCCAGTTCCGAATTGATAATGTTTTCGTATCGAATATTCACATTACCATTGTAGCGGTAACGTTGAGCATAAGAGGATTGTACCCCAACAGCATAACTTCCATTGGTATAAAAATCTCCAGTAATGGTAGCATCCGCTTTATCGCCAAAAGACAAATAATAACCAGCGTTTTGCAGATAGTAACCTCTACCATTGGCATCACCAAACGCTGGCATAATAAAACCAGAAACCGCTTGAGTAGAAATAGGGAAGAAGGCAAAAGGTAAGACTGCAGGAGTAGGTACATCAGCTACAACCATTTGAGTAGCTCCAGTAACCACTTTGTCTCCAGGAATCATTTTTAATTTATTGGTTTTAAAATAATATTCCGGATTGTCCACGTCTTCAGACGTAGTAAATCGGATATTTTTCATAAAAATTAATGAGTCATTCATTCGTTTTGAACGTTCGGCTTTGATGTTAAATTCGCCATATTGCGTACGAGTATTCCATACCATAGCACGCTTTGATTTCATATTAAAACGAATAGAATCAGGTTCTACAACTTGATTTCCTTGTTTAAAAACTGGGTGTTGCGTCATTTTACCCAAAGAATCGGGAATTCTCCCAGCATATAATTCTTCTTTTGCGTAGTCATAAACAATGATACCTGCGTTCAATTCATATTCTTGATACTTGAATACAGCTTCATCAAATAAGGTTACTTGCTTTTTTTTCTGATTCAATTTCTCATAGCCTTTGGCTTTTCGATAGACTAAATCTGTTAATTTTTGTTTGTTTTTGTTAATATTTTTAGCTTGTGTAGAATCATTTGAAGAAAAAATAGCAATTGTATCTTTCTTACTTTCAGCTGTAAACGCTTTTAAAGAGTCGTTTTTCACTTGTCCAAAACTTTTGAAAAGTGAAAAAAACATCATAAGGATATAAAAAACGATATATATTACTTTTGTTTGCAAGATATTAAATAGTATTTTTGTAAAATGTATTTTTTGAACTTTTGTGGGTTCAAAGTTACGTCAAAAATCAGTTATTCTAACAATAAAATAATACCAAAATTTACAACAGATGATATTTAGAAAAATAAAAGGAATATTGGGAGGTGCATTGTGTCTTTTGTGTATAGAGGCAAATGCTCAAAATTTCAAAGTAGTTTTAGATCCTGGACATGGAGGTAAAGATTTTGGAGCTACCCGTGGTCATTTGATTGAAAAAAATATAGTCTTGAAAGTTGCCTTAAAAGTTGAACAATTGTTGAAAAAAGACAAGAGTATTACGGTGGTTTGTACGCGTAGAAACGATGTGTTTGTAGAATTGTACGAACGTAGCCAGCTTGCCAATAGAGAAAAGGCAGATGTATTTGTATCTATTCACGCAAATGCTGTAAACAACACCGAACCTTATGGTACCGAAACCTTTGTAATGGGTACAGACAAAAATAAATCTAATATGGAAGTTGCAAAGAAAGAAAATGCTGTAATTGTATTAGAAAAAGATTATAAAACTACCTATGCAGGCTTTGACCCTAACAACCCTTCTTCGGTTTTAGGATTGACATTACAACAAGAGTTGAACATGGCTCAAAGCATTGAATTGGCAGCAAAAATTCAAAGAAAATCTACCGATGATATTGGAAGAAAAAATAGAGGAGTAAAACAAGGACCTTTTTGGGTGTTACATGGTGCATTTATGCCGAGTGTATTGGTAGAAATAGGATTTATTTCCAATAGAGAAGAAGGAGAATATCTAAATTCAGAAGTAGGTCAAAATGAAATTGCTCAAGCCATCGCATTGGCTATATTGGAATATAAACGTCAGAACCATCATACAGCTACAATTTCAGACAAAGAAATAAGAGATGCAGCGGCAAGGCGTGAAGTAGTAGTAAGCAATCTTGATAATATTGTGGTAAAACCAGAAGAAGAAAAAGTTCAAGAAGCAAAAAAAACATCTATTGAGTTGACTAAACCTGCTGAGGTTACAAAAGTTGGTGTGATTTTCAAAGTGCAATTGGCAGCATCAAGTAAGCAAACGGAAACTTCACCTCAAAACTTCAAAGGCTTGAGAGATGTAAAATCTGAGAAGGAAGGTAATATGTATAAATATTATTACGGAGAGTCAACAGACATCAATTATACCCGAAAAGCGTTAGAAGAAGCTAAAAACGCAGGACATTCTTCTGCTTTTTTAGTCGCGTTTAAAAATGGTAAGAAAGTAAGTGTACAAGATGCGTTGAAATAAAAAAACAAAAACAAAATAATGAAAGTAAGTAAAGAATTAAAAACAGGAATATTAGTCGTTGTATCTTTTGCGTTATTATTATGGGGAATTTCATTTTTGAGAGGAAATGATTTATTTAGCTCCACTCGAAAATTTTATGTTAAATATGACAATGTAGAAGGATTGACCACGGCATCAAAAGTTACAGTAAACGGATTGGTCGTTGGTCGTGTGAGCAAAATTGATTTACAACCCAATGATGGTTCGTTGGTAGTAGAATTAGCAGTAAACAATCCTATGGAAATCACAAAAAACACCAAAGCTGTAATGTATGCTCCATCGATGTTGGGCGACAAACAAATCTTTTTGGATATAGATCGTACAAGTAAAGAATTGGCACAAAGTGGAGATTTCTTTGCCAATGGTTCTCAAAATGGGTTGATAGACAATTTAGGTGCAAAAGCCGATCCATTAATGGCAAAATTGGATCAAGTGATGACTAATGTAAACAGTTTGTTGTTCAATGTAAATAATATTTTAACCCCCACTACTCAAAAGAATTTGCAAGATGCTATTGCTAATTTGAACCAAAGTATGCAAAATGTAAATGCGATGACTTCAAAAGTAGATAATATGGTAGCGTCTAATCAACCAAAATTGAATAATATCATGGCGGATTTTAATAAATCGTCAAACAATTTAGCTCAGTTTTCAACACAATTAGAAAAAATTGAAATCGAAAAATTGCAAAAAATCATTAATAATTTAGAGGCAACTTCGGTTAGTCTAAACAAAATGATTAGTGATTTGAATAGCGGATCAGGTAGTGCAGGAAAATTGTTGAAAGACGAAAAATTGTACAACAATTTGGAAAAAGCATCAAAAGAATTAGGACAATTGTTGGAAGATTTGAAATTAAATCCTAAACGATACATCAATTTGTCGGTTTTCGGAAAGAAAAATATTCCTTATACAGAGCCTGTGCAGAATTAATTTTTTCTGTAAAAGATTCCTCCTGTCGTTGGAATGACAAACAATCTGTTATTCAGAGCGATTGAGGTACGAACGAAGTGAAAATTAGAGGGCTTGTCTGAAACTGAAGAATAATCTTTTTTGATAAATAAGTTTTGAATATGAAAACATTTGGCACACATAACTACTATGTTTACATACTCACAAATAAAAATAAAACAGTATTATATACAGGAGTAACCAATAATTTGAAAGAAAGATTATACTATCATCGTAATCAATTACCTTTTAGTAAATCATTTACATTATAGTATAAATGTTTTTACTTGATTTATTATGAATGGTTTAATGATGTAGAACAAGCAATTTCAAGAGAGAAACAAATTAAATCTTGGAGTCGTGAAAAAAAGAAAAATTAATTTTTGAATTCAATAAAGATTGGAAATTTTTAAATGATGAAATTTAATATACATTCCTCCTGCCGTCGGAATGACAAAAAAAACTAAAACAAACTAACAACAATAAACAATTACAACTATGCAAATCGTAAGTAGTATTCTATTTCTTGGATTGCTCATTGCAGGATTTGGCTTTTTTGCAGTAAATGTAAAAAAGCTCATTCGTAACATCAAATTAGGACAGGCTGTCAATCGTACAGACAATCCAACAGCTCGATGGAAAAATATGCTGTTGATTGCTTTTGGTCAAAAGAAAATGTTCAACAGACCGATACCAGCTTTGCTCCACTTTGCTATTTATTTGGCATTTATCGTTACACAAATTGAATTAATCGAAATTATTATCGACGGTATTTTTGGCACACACCGTGTATTCAAACCGTTTTTGGGTGGATTTTATACATTTACAATCAGTTTAATCGAAATTTTATCAGTGGGTGCTTTGGTGGCAACCATCGCTTTTATGTCGAGAAGAAATTTGTTGAAATTACCTCGATTAAACAAAGAAGAACTTTTGGGGTGGCCTAAAAAAGATGCGAACCTAATCCTTATTATGGAATTTGTCTTGGTGGTTTGTATATTTACTATGAACGGAACTGACGAAGTATTGTTCAACAGAGGTGCATCGCACTTTGCAGGACAAGGATCGTTTAACTTTTCAATCTCTCAAATCATCGGACCAGCAATTTTTGGTGGGTTGAGTGATGGTGTTTTGCACATTTTGGAAAGAATCGGATGGTGGGGACACTTTGTTATGGTATTGTGTTTTATGAATTATTTGTACTATTCAAAACACTTACACATTTTATTGGCGTTCCCAAATACTTATTTTGCAAATTTGAATCCTTACGGTCAGTTCGACAACTTGGCGAGTGTAACCAATGAGGTAAAATTGATGATGGATCCGAATGCAGACCCATTTGCAGCACCGGCACCAGATGCAGATGCAGTTCCAGCAAAATTTGGAGCTTCGGATGTACAAGATTTGAATTGGGTACAATTACTCAATGCATATTCGTGTACAGAATGTGGTCGTTGTACTTCTTCGTGTCCTGCCAATATCACAGGAAAAAAATTGTCGCCTCGTGCTATTATGATGAAAACCAGAGACCGTTTGGAAGAGGTAGGTCGCAATATCGATGCAAACAAAGGGACTTTTGTAGAAGACGGAAAATCATTGCTCAACGATTACATCACACCAGAAGAATTGTGGGCGTGTACTTCTTGCAACGCATGTGTAGAAGAATGTCCTATCGACATCAGTCCGTTGTCTATCATTATGGATATGCGTAGATATTTGGTGATGGAGCAATCGGCAGCACCAATGGAATTGAATGCTATGATGGCAAATATCGAAAACAATGGTGCACCGTGGCAGTACAACCAAATGGATCGCTTAAATTGGAAAGACGAAAACTAATAAAATATAATTATGAAAAAAATAATCATTGCAGTAACAATAATTTGTTCGTACATAGTAACAGCACAATCACCAGCACATGATCAAGTAATCATGAAAGTAGCTGATTATTTCGAAGCTTTTGATAATAAAAATACTCAGGTAATGTCAGATTTGATGCACCCTGGACATTTTACTTATATAAACAAAGCTGATTATATCAATGGTATGAATTATGCATTTGAAATTCAAAATTCGTCAAATTTTACTATAAAATTTGAACCAAGAGATTTTTCAAAACTATCTTATTCAGATATAATCAAAGGAAATGCTGGGGATGAATATGTTTTCTTGAATTTTCCAGACAAAATGAAAGTTCAAGTCCTTAATCCAAATGCACCAGATATCAAAGGAGTAAATTTAGCAGATGCTTTTTTGGAGATGGGAATGAGTGTATTCAAACATAATGAACATGAATTTGAGGTGTATGATCAAAAAGTGATTATTGCTATTAAAGACAAAGCAACAGAGGGAGATTGGAAATTTATGTTTGAATACAATGGTGAAGATTTTTTCAATATTTTGCCTCAAGAAATCAATGAAAAAGCAATCGAATACCTAAATTCAATAACAACAAGACAATAAGTATGGAAATTAAAACAATGGCAGAATATGCCGCAGAGGGAACAAGTCCTGAAGTACTTTTTTGGGTGGGATGTTCTGGAAGTTTTGACGATAGAGCAAAAAAAATAACCAAGGCTTTTGTGAAGTTATTGAATAAAGCCAATGTAAAATTTGCCGTGTTAGGAACAGAAGAAGGTTGTACTGGCGACCCTGCCAAAAGAGCTGGAAACGAATTTTTGTTTCAAATGCAAGCCATGATGAATATTCAAGTGTTTGACGGCTACGGTGTAAAAAAAATCGTTACTGCTTGTCCTCACTGTTTCAATACTTTGAAAAACGAATATCCAGAGTTGGGCGGAAACTATGAAGTGGTACACCATACGGAATTTTTAAAATCTCTTTTGGAAGAAGGTCGTTTGACTATCGAAGGTGGACAATTTAAAGGGAAAAGAATTACATTCCACGACCCTTGTTATTTAGGTCGTGCCAATAAAATATACGAAGCTCCAAGAGATTTGATTCAGAAATTAGACGCTGAATTGGTGGAAATGAAACGAGCTAAGAAAAACGGTTTGTGTTGTGGTGCAGGTGGTGCTCAGATGTTTAAAGAACCTGAAAAAGGAAACAAAGATATCAATATGGAGCGTACCGAAGATACGTTGGCTACTCAACCAAATATCATTGCAACAGGTTGTCCTTTCTGCAATACGATGCTTACCGACGGTGTCAAATTCAACCACAAAGAAGGTGAAATCCAAGTACTCGATGTAGCTGAAATGATTGCCAATGCGGAGGATTTATAAATGTCTTCTAACTCCCGAAGGGGGAATAATGTGATAATTTAAAAAAGTCATTTCAACGAAAGGAGAAATCTTTATATTTTAAAATTTAGCAATTCCTGTTCCGCCTTATGAGGGATCCAAATTTTCAAATCAACTAATTTTCAAATTAATCATGTACATCCCCTTTGAAGAAATGCCAAAAAACTCTCGTATCTGGATTTATCAAGCCGATAGAAAATTATCAGACGCAGAGGTGGCAGAAATAGAAATAGTGGTAAAAGATTTTGTAGAACAATGGGTAGCTCATAGTACGCCATTGAAAGCGTCGTACAAAATCGTTTACAATAGATTTATCGTATTGGCGGTAGATCAAGATTATCATCCTGCATCGGGCTGCTCGATAGACGCATCAGTGCGAATGATTTTGGATTTACAAGCTAAATACGGCGTGGATTTGCTCGATAAAATGAATGTAACATTCAAATCGGGTGAATTTATCGCTCACAAATCATTGATTGATTTCAAAAAAATGGCTAAAGAAAAAGCTGTAAATGCCAATACCATTGTATTCAACAATTTGGTAAATACTATCGAAGAGTTTGAAGAATATTGGGAAGTATCCGCTGCGGAGAGTTGGCACAGTAGATTTTTTTAAAAAGAAAAATTATGATTTCACAACATCAATTCGATAAAGAATTAGAACTAATCATCGCCAATGCCTTGCGTGAAGACGTAGGCGATGGTGACCATAGCTCCCTGGCTTGTATTCCTGCAACTGCAACTGGAAAAGCCAAACTATTGGTAAAAGCTGAAGGAATTTTGGCAGGGGTCGAGTTTGCAAAGCAAATTTTTACTACTGTTGATCCACAATTGCAAATAGAAGTCCTTGTCAACGATGGAACTCCTGTAAAATATGGAGATATTGCATTTTACGTAACCGGAAATTCTCAAGCGATTTTGAGAGCCGAACGCATAGTGCTAAATAGTATGCAACGTATGAGTGCAATAGCAACTAAAACACAGTCGTTTGTAAAATTGCTCGAAGGAACTAAAGCCAAAATATTAGATACTCGTAAAACCACTCCAGGTATTCGTGCCATTGAAAAATGGGCTGTGAAAATTGGAGGAGGAGAAAACCACCGTTTTGCTTTATACGATATGATTATGCTCAAAGACAATCACATCGATTTTGCAGGTGGAATCACTCAAGCGATTCAACAAACTCAAAAGTATTTGAAAGAAAAAAACAAAGATTTGAAAATCATTGTAGAAGCAAGAGATATAGCCGAGGTAAAAGAAATTTTAAAAAACGATGGAGTCTATCAAATCTTGTTAGACAATTTTGACTACCAACAAACACGTGAAGCAGTAGCCCTTATCAATGGAAAATGTTTTGCGGAAAGTTCTGGAAATATCAATGAAAAGACTTTGAGAAATTATGCAGAATGTGGAGTTGATTTCATTTCAAGTGGAGCATTGACACACTCTGTTTACAATATGGATTTAAGTCTAAAAGCCGTTTTGTAATATGACTCAAAGAGGAAACAAACCAATTGAAAAACTACCAATTATCAAAAATGTAGTAGCTCTAACAAAGAACATTAACTTACCTGGAATGAAAGGATTGAAGTTGTATGACTTGTTAGAATTGTACATTTATGGTATAATAAAAGGCACCTTCTCGTATCGAGCAGGTGCTATTGCATTTAGTTTCTTCTTGGCGTTATTTCCCTTTGCACTTTTTTTGCTTAACTTGATTCCTTATATTCCTGTCGATAATTTTCAAGATGAATTTTTGCATTTTGTAGAAGAAAACGTTCCGCCAACAACTTTTGGAGCAATCGAAAGTATTTTGGTCGATATTATGAACAATTCGTATCAACCTTTGCTTTCTTGGGGGGGAATTATGACTATTTTTTTCATGGCAAATGGTATGAATACTATCATCGGCGGATTTGAATCTTCCTATCACTTGTCTATAACACGCAATTTTTTCAAGCAATATTTAGTAGCAGCCATATTATCTGTGGTACTGTGTTTCTTTTTTGTATTGTCTTTGGCATTATATTTTTCAGTTGGGTTTATATTGCAGGAATTTTCCGAATATAAAATCTTGTTGAATTTATTCCGCTATGCCTTTTTGATGATTATGTTTTTGATAGGAATTTCCACTTTGTATAAATTTAGTGCAAAGGAAACCATGCAATTGGCATTTATTTCGTCAGGATCTATTTTTACTACTCTTTTGGTAGGAGCATCCTCTTATGGTTTTGGAATTTATGTAATTTATTTTTCTAAATACAATGAGCTGTATGGATCGATAGGAACGCTTTTAGTGATTATGATTTATATATGGCTCAATTGCTTGATTTTGTTATTGGGATTTGATTTAAATGCTACAATTTTCAAACTAAAACAAAAAAAAGGTATATTAGCAAAAGAGAAATAAGTTTAATCAATTTAAGAAATTATGAAAAAGGTATTAGCAACAATGGTTTTGAGTGCTATCGCTTATGTAGGACATGCTCAAAACATCGTAGGAAGATGGAAAACAATTGACGATGAAACAGGTAAAGCAAAGTCAATAGTTGAGATTACAGAAAATAAAGGAGTTTATACAGGAAAAGTAATAGAAATTCTTACAGAGAAAAAAAATGCAGTTTGTGAAAAATGTACGGACGAACGCAAAGGAAAACCTATCAAAGGAATGGTAGTAATCAAAGGTATTCAAAAGAAAGGGGATGAGTTTACAGGTGGAAAAATTTTAGATCCAAATTCTGGAAAAGAGTACAAATGTACTATCAAACCCAATGGAACTAATAAAATAAACGTTCGTGGATATGTTGGAATATCAGCTTTAGGACGTACACAAACTTGGCATAAAGTAAATTAATCAATAAAAAAAGGAAGATTTCGAGAGAAATCTTCCTTTTTTTATTTATATATAATTAGTATTTGTTTCCAAAGTTAAACGTCAAAGAAAAACGCAATGTGTTGTCCAAAGGATTTTGGATGGCACCCATCGAGAACAAGTACGACAAATCTACTTTTACAGTATTGTATTTAAAACCAGCCCCCAAAGTAGCAAATTGTCTTGCACCTTTTTCTTTAGATTCATGGAAATACCCACCTCTAAAAGCAAAAGAATCTTGGTACAAATATTCTGCACCCAATGACCAAGTAAATTCTTTAAATTCTTCAGACATTCCTCCTGGTGCATCTCCAAATGATTTAAACATTCCTTGCATCCAACCAATATTTCTGTAGTTTTTCCAGTCGTCAGCAGAATTTCCTTCTGGTGGAGTTGGAACTAACAATTTAGTAGTTTCTCCATATATAGAAAGCGTGTTGTATCTGTCAAAGATAAAATCATATCCAGCACCTAATCTCATATTGGTAGGCAAAAAACTTTCAGACAAAGCATCTTCTGTATAAGAAATTTTAGGTCCGATGTTTTGAATCGCAAAACCAGCTTTGAAACGTCCGTCTGTACCATTTGCATTTGAAATAAAATCTGATTGATAATATCCTGAAATGTCCACAGCAACAGAGTTTGCTTTGCCTTCTCTGTCGTTAGCTGCCTGAAGGTTAGAGCTGATGTATCTTGCTGTAATCCCTCCAGAAAAGGTGTTAGACAATTTGATAGAATACGATACGTCCACAGCAAATTCGTTAGGAGAGAAAGTTCCTAATGCCGAACCGTCCAATCCTGTGTATTGAATATCACCTAAACCAAAGTATTTCAAACTTGCCCCCACCGCATTACGGTCGTTGAATTTGTTATAATAGTTGAGCTGAGCCAACGAAATGTCATTGGCGATTTTTGCCATATAAGGTGTGTATCCAATTGCCAATCCTTGTGCCTGATCAGCAAAGGCATATTTTGCAGCATTGTGGTTTTGTGAAAAGACATCCGAAGAGGTTGCAACACCTATATCTCCCATACCTGAAGCACGTGCGTCTCCAGTGATTGTAAGGAATGGTACACCTGTACGTATTGTACGTAAATTGTTTTGTGCGATTGTTGTATTTGCCAACAATAATCCGCTTATGGTTAAAATTACTTTTTTCATTATTACACTTTACTCTTTTACAAAGATATTATAAAATTACGAGTTTTTCAATTTTTTCTGTTTGTTTACCTGACAATGTTGATTTTACTTTCAACTTGTAAATATATGTACCTTTTCCAATTTTGTTTCCAAAATCATCTTTTCCATCCCATTTGATGTCTCTCGATTGACTACTCAAAGGCAAGATAGATTCATTGATGGTTTTTACTACTTTTCCTGTTATGGTAAAAATTTGGACTTGTACTTCTAAAGGTTCATTGGTTTTGTTGTGTTCAAACCAAAATTCTGTATAATCGATAAATGGATTTGGATAATTCAAAACATTGTTTAGCATAATATCGTCTTGCAAATCTACCACAAAGGTCAATTCGCCTTCGGCTAAATTGTTGTATGAATCCCACACTCTCAATTTTAGATGATGAGTACCTGCACTTAGGTTTTTGAAAGGAAATTTGATAGTTCCTTTTCTAAAATTATTGCTTTCTGCAAGGTAATATTCATTGACTACAATCGGATTGTTTTCGTCTCCATCGAGAATCAACACCATATCATGACCTATACCACTTGCAGTGTTGATACCATTTTCGTCTGACAATAAACCTAAAAAGGTAGGTGAGGCGTCCGTTGTACCACCGTTTACAAAAGTTTCGGTGTTCATAAACACTTTGATTTCTGGTGCTTTGTTGTCCTCTGCTGCATTTGCGTTGATTCCACCTATATTGATGTCGAGATTGGTTCCAACTTTTGACTGAGGGAAATGGGCAGTTTTTGTTGCGTATAGATTGATTTTTCCTTTGCCAACAGGCATTCGTATGTCTTTAGGCAACATAAACTCTAATTCAAATTTTCCATTCGTCGCTTTTGCACTTCCTCTAAAAACGTTTTCCCCTTGGGCATTGAATGTAAAAGCAGCTCCTACTTTGTCATTTCTCAAAGTAGTTTTTTCAAGGTCTTTATCAAAAATTTGTATAAGAACATCTCCGTTGAAACTGTTGAGTAGTACTCCATTTTCATTTTGTACTTCCCCTTCGATTTTTATCATTTCCAACGCTTTCATAATGCCTGTGAAATTGGCAATATTTTCTCCATTGATTTTTGTCAAAGAGATTTTTGGTTTTGAAATAGGTAATTTCATCGCAGGGTCTCCTAAAAAGTTGACAACAGCTTTTTCTGACAATCCTAAATTTTTACTTTGTCTGAGTGCTTCTGCAATTGATATTTCCCCAGCACTTGTGTTTTCAGGATTAAAAAGGTATTCAGATAGTTTTTTGGTAAACTCTCCTGCACTACTAATACCTATTTTTCTCGAAGTTGCCAATAAACCTATAGCACCACCATCTTTTTTCAACCATAAAACTTCTCCTCCTGATAGCACCGCAGGATTGTCAAATCGTGTAAATTCACACGTAATGATGATGAATAGTGGCATGCGGTCACCATTGTTCATAGCGTTTATATCGCTGATTTCCATAATGCGTTCGCCCGAGAGTATTCTCTCTGCACCATGTCCTAAATAATTGACAAACAGTGTCCCTTTGTCGATTGCTTGATAAATGTCTTTTTTAGCTAAAGGATAACGAGGTCCACCAGTAGAAACTTCCTGTTTGTAAGCATCCAACATGATTTTTTTGATGTTGATTTCTGGTCTATAACCCATAATAGTATTCATCCCCGTATCCATCATTTGTTGTAAAATCTCATCTTGGATTTTGTCCACGTCATCAGCAATTGCTACACCGTTGAGCGTCCATTGATGGTTGTGAATATTGTCATGATACCGAATCACCTTGTCCACCATAGCGTGAGCTTCTGTGAGATTATTTGCGAGCATTCTACCTACAGCTACATCAATTCCTATGTAATTTTGAGTGATGAAATTTCCTTCATTTTCGTCTAACAAACCATAAAAATCGTCAGTGCTAAACGAACTCTGGTCGTTGAAATTTGCTCCAATGTTATTTCCTGTCAAAAATGGATTTAATTGAAAGTAAATCGGAACGACATTGTTGTTATTTTCAATACGATTTTTATAGTCAAACGAGGTTTCACCAAAGAAATTGATGTATTTCAATTTTCTATTGGCATCTGGCGAATTGAAATACATAAATCTAATGAAATTTCTAATAGCCGAAACGTCTTGTTGCCCCGTTGAAAATTCTTCATAGATATGCTTTGTAGAAACAACTTTTACTGTATAATAGTTTTTTTCTTTGTGAAAAGTAGCCAACCTCTCAGCAGCAGGAACCAAATCTTCGCGGGTAATGATGAGATAATCTACGGCTCCTTCGTTAAAAATAGAGCCTTTCAAATTTTGATTGGTAACAGTTCCAACGTATTGAGGTGTATAGGTGTCAGAAAAATCTACAGCAACATATTCTTGAGCTACACCTCCGTTGGCTTTGAATTGCAATACATTTGCATTATTGCTAAGAACGGTCGCTTGATGTGGGTCAGAAACGTTCCAAATTTGCGCAATAGCCTGAGTGTTAGTGATTCTATATTGTACTACACCTGTAGAGTTGGTTGCCTCATTGTTTCTAAAGCCAAATTGTTTACCATATCCAACGAGGTTTTTGTGATAATTAATTGCAACAAAATCTACATAACCTTTGGCAGAAGGCACTCCGTTGTTTCCAAAAGTAATTGCCACTTGGTTCGTAGCAGTTGGATTGCTTAGCGTGTATTGAAAATGTCGTTCGTAAGCAATATTTTCAGATGTGCGTTCTCTGATGTCAAGCGAACCCAATGTTTGATTGTTGTTGCTGATGGTCATCGTAGCAGGAGAAGAAGATGACGAAGCCAGATTCCCACTCAAAATGACTGGTTTGGTCAGTTTTGGTTGGGTCAAAGTCAGTTGGTACGTTTGAGTAAAACTCGTAGAAAAGGTATCCATAAACCATTTTCTACTCAAATGAGCCACGTTGATGTTATCTGCTTCAAGAAATACACGTTCGTTGCTATCATCTATTGTAATCGTAGCATCCTCAGAGGGTTGAACCATTGTTTGTACGCGTTTTCCTTGATTACCACCATAGGTTACAAAATAGTACGCATCGTCGCTATATGGGTTGATATGCGAGGCGTATTCGGTGTCCCATTTTTTTGTTCCGACTCCGTAAAAGAGTAGGTAATCATTGTCATTTAAAACGCCGTCATTTTCTCCATGAAAATAAATAGCTGTTTGTGGAAGATCAAAATATTTATTGTTTTTGTTGAGTTTTGGCAATGGACGACCGCCGTATCCATAAATTTTTATGGTACGTGGATCTACATTAGATGGAATCCCCATTTGTGTTAGGGCGTTTTTATCTAATTTATAAATTCCCGTTTCGTCGATTTTTATTTTGTACCAGTTACCCGATGCTAACACAGACTGAGTAGGCCATGTAACAGTAGAGAAAGCTGTGTAGTTACTTGTTTGATACTGTATGTCAAATGATACTATTTGATGAATTTCTTTACCTATTTTTACAAATGGGATATAATTCAGTTGATTCACAATTCCACGTTCGCTTTTTCCTATTGAAAGCTGATAGTTTAATTGAGAAGGAATGTTTGCGATGTTGAGGTCTTTGTATTTTTTTTGTAAACGTTTGGTTTTGAGATTAGAAATTCTCACTGTTGCAGGAATGATTTCATTTGATTCGTCGATGTTTTTTACAACGATAGGAAGCCCCAATGCACTGTCAAAATGAAAAGGAGCATTTGCAACAGTTGGAAAAGAGTATTGCTTTTCAGAAATATACGTAGTATGTTCTTTCCATTCCAAAGAAACATTGCTATTTTGAGCAAAAATAGCCGTTTGACTAAGCAAGAAATAAAACAATAAATTTTTTCTCATTACGATTTGAAATAAATAAACAACAAATCAAATAAAAAAATCAATGCTATCAAAGAATTTTTTGTTTTAAATTTTATTTATGTTAAAAAAATAAAACCAAGTACCGAAAAGAGTACTTGGTTTCAAGTGTTTTTGTGAATAATTATTACTTTTTGATGTATTCGTATTCTATCAAAACAGCGTCAAATTGAGTAAGAGTTGCATATCCTAATTCATTGTACACATGTGTAAAAGTAAATTCATCGTTATTGTCGGATATTTTTTTGATATTGTTTTCTCCTGTACTCATAAATGATTGGAAGAAAAATAACGATTTAAACCATTGAGGTAGGTTTACATGCAATTGTGATGCTTTTTTCGTATCATAAAAAAATCCAGAATCGTCAAATTTTACTATATTGTCGTTGTTATCATACGATAAAATAGCATTACCCCAAAGTACAACTCTTCCTTTTTTGTCTAAGAGTAATTTACCAATGCCTTCAACATTTAACTTGTTGCCTGTTTTTGTAACCGTCCAAATATTTGTATTACTATCTGTTTGGTTACCATTTTGATCAAAAGAAACTGTTGAAATTAAAACATTTGGATTGCCGTTACAAATACAAATATAGCTGATAATAAATTCTTTACTTTCATTGTTTTAGAAAATTTAATAGTTAAACTTTATTAATGCTAAAACGAATATACAAAATTGTTTTAGATATTTTTTTTGCTTTTTACAGTGTTAAAAACTTGTCTTTCAGTTTGCTGTAAACCTCCAAATCTCTGAAAATGCCTTCCGAAACGCGTTCGCCATGTCGCTCGATGCCCTCGAAGGTAAATCCCAATCGCTTGGGAATGCCTTTACTCGGCAGATTGCCCACCGCACATCGCAACTGAACGCGGTTCATTCCCAACTCGTTAAAGGCGAATTCGCACAGCCTTTTGGTAGCCTGAGTTACAATGCCTTGTTTTTGATAATCCTTTGAAATCCAATAACCTATTTCTGTTTTTTGGTTGGCAATATCGGGTTTGATAAAACTAATAAGCCCCACCAGTCTTCCGTCTTTCCGAATGCAAAATACATATTCTTTGGTCTGTTCCATCGTTTCCAAAGCTGATTTTATAAAATTTTCCTCATCGGCAACCTCCTTAATATACTGAACAAAAGGCAACCACTCGCCCAAATATTCTCTTTGTGTGTTGATGATATTGAAAATGGTTTCAGAATCCGATACTTTTATCAATTCGAGATACAGATTTTCGTTGATTGTGAGTTTCATATTTTTGGTTTTTATTATCGGATTAAGTCCAATAGGAAAATTAATAGAATTGGCAATAAAACAAAATTCGTGAGCTTTTTCGTGTAAATTAATTGCTTTTTCTACCATTTTCAACAACTTACACTGTATTCAAACTTTGCAAGTTTTTCACATTTTCACTTTCTTACTTCATAAATTAACCTTCATAAGAATGAAGTTCTGACACAGTAATGTAATAACCATCTGGGTCTCTGAATGAAAATTCCTGTTTGCGTGAATTTGGATTTTGATGAATTTCTCGTTCAATTGTCCAACCAATTTTTTCAATATTTTGTCTTATTTCTTGCCAATTTTCTGTTCTAAAATACAGCAGTAATCCATTTCCTGTGGGAATATTTGGATTTTCCATTGTTGGATGATCGTCCGTTTCCCAAGCGTGTAAACAAAGTACCACTTGATTATTTTTGTCCGTTAATACAGCAAAATGGTCTCCTCCGTGCATATTCCCAAATCCGAATATTTTGTGATACCATTTCGCACTCGCTTCTACATTTTTTACTGCAATGATTGGGTCTAGTTTTGTCATATATTTAGATTTCCTCTTTTGAAAAATACAATTTTTGTTACTCAGCTTATTTTATTTCACCGAAACGAAAATCTCCACTTCGGATTCATTGCCGTTTTGAGATTTTTCACCATACACTTCAAAATCGTACTGGTAGGCACGATTCAGCACTTCATCTTGTTCCCAAATGGTTTTCCAAGTCTGCATAACAGCATTGGGCATTTCTCCTTTGGCAATGAATTTCTGAAATTTTGTAGCAGGAAATTCTCGCCCAATCATTCCTTTTGGAATTTCATCTAACGAACTGACTTTCTTCCCGATAATCGCGGTATAAGCCCCTTGATAATCACTTTCATAATCGGTGTAAATCGCGATAATTTCCCCCGAAATGGTATTGGGGATTTTTGAAATGGTGTCGCTCATAAATTGCCCCCAAAGTTTGCCCAAATCTGTTGCGGCTTGTCCGTTGGCATTGGTTGTGCGTACCGCGATGCCGATGATTTTACATTCGTTTTTCATATGATTTCCTTTTTTAATTAAAGTTAATTTACATTATTTTGAGAGTTTTAAAATTTTTATTGCCCCTTGCCAAACAATGCAAAATACAATGGCTCCGATGATAAGGTCAGGAGATTTAGAATTAGTCAAATAAACCAATCCACTAGCAATAATCACCCCTATATTGATAATGACATCATTAGAAGTAAAAATCATACTGGCTTGCATATGAGCTTCTTGGCTTTTGTTCTTTTGCAATAAATACAAGCAAAGAGCGTTACCAATAAGTGCCAGCAACGAAACAAAAGCCATCGTTTGAAAATGAGGAATGGATTCACTGCCAATAAATCGCTTAATGACTTCTACAAGTCCGATAATGGCAAGAAATATTTGAAAATAACCTGCTATTTTTGCAATGCGTTTTTTATAAATGATACTCGTACCAACAGCTAATAAAGCAAGTCCATACACTAAGCTATCAGCAAGCATATCCAAACTATCGGCGATAAGCCCCATAGAACCAGATAAAAATCCTGTTGCCATTTCTAAAATAAAAAAGAAAAAATTGATATATAAAACACGCCAGAGCAATACTCTTTCATTGGTGTCATTTGTTTTTGAGTAATCATCTGCAGCACTGCTATCAATCAGAGAAGTGTCTAATTGTAGGCTTTTAAGGTGCTGAAAAATCTGCTGATAGTTACCACTATGAAAAACAATTAACAGTCTATTATCTATGCTAAATTCCATTGAATGAATATTTTGCAACTCTGCAAGCTTCATTTTTATCATTTGCACTTCGCAAGGGCAATCCATTTTTGATATTTTAAATGATGTCTTGTACATTTTTTTCTTGTTTGTTTTGATTCAATTCATTTTTGCCAATCCTTCACAATTCGCTCAAAATCAGCCAACATCAACTCAAAATTATAATTGATTTTCTTTTGTTTTTGGGCAAAAACACGAAGGGCGGTCAAAAAATATTCACTGATTTTTTGTTTCTGTTCTCGGTGGCAAAGGTCGCTAAATTCTTTTTCAAAATGAAAAATAATTTCGGCTTTGCCCGTGTCTTTTCGCAAACCGCCAATTTCAAAACGATTGCGTAAAAAATAGCGATGTTCTTCTATTTCTTCTGCCGAAAATCGTTCGTGCAAAAGTTCCCACGCCTTTTGGTAGCCTGAGTTACAACGCCTTGCTTTTGATAATCCTTTGAAATCCAATAACCAATTTCCGTTTTCTGATTGGCAATATCCGGTTTGATAAAACTGATAAGCCCCACAAACTTCTCATCTTTGCGGATACAAAAAATATATTCTTGCGTTTGCTCCATTGTTTCCAAAACTGATTTTAGGAAATTTTCCTCATCAGCAACCTCTTTGATATACTGAACAAAAGGCAACCATTCGCCCAAATATTCGCGTTGGTGGTCAATTGTGTTAAAAATATCCGTCGCGTCAGATAGTTTTACCAATTTGAGGTATAGATTTTCGTTGATAGTTAGCTTCATAATTTTTGATTTAATAAATATTTTTAATTACTTTCTTTTCCAATTTTTCCCAAATGTGTGTTTTTAAAATCATCGCTGTATTTGAGTCCAAAGCCTAAGATTCTATCAAAAGCCGAATGAGCCAATAGAATACCTCCTGCTAGTGTCAATTCATTTATAGATAGATATTTACCTAACACAAAAGCAATAACAGCCGTCCCGAAGTGATGAGCAAAATTATAAAACATTGCCCCAATTTTAGGATTTGACAAATAGCCCACCATAGACAAATCAGGCACGAAGAATAGCACTAAAAACCACCACCATTCGTATTCTGATTGCCCAAACATCACAACGCCCAACACGAAAAGAGCGATGTATTCTAATTTTAAAAGTGTTTTCATTGTTTTTCCTTGTTTATTTTATCAAGTAACATACTTATCATTTTCTCCAAACGCCTTTCTTTGGTTTCTTGCTTTTTGGCTTCGTTTATCCACTTGATGTATTCGTTTCGGTGCGAAAGGGGCATTTTTTGAAACACATTGTACGCCTCAGGGGTTTCTTTTAAGATGTTTTCTATATCCATATTACTAAACTGATTTTCCATATGAATTTTATCTTTGATTTTTAAGTGATTACAATCCGTTTTTCATTATGTTATAAGCCACTTTCGGAAAAATGCGATGTATGAATTTAAGCAATTTGGTTTTGCCGATATAAATTTCGTATTTATTTGACTTAAAGCCTTTTATAAATTCATCAACCAACTTTTCAGGGCTGATTTTTGATTTGCCACGCCCTTGAGTCATTGGCGTATCGATGAGCGAAGGCACGATTTCAAATACCTTAACAGGTGTGTTTTCTAACTGATAACGAAGCGTTTGGCTAAAACTATGCAATGCCGATTTGGTGGCACAATACACCGAAGCCGTTTTTTTCGGTGCAATAAAAAGTCCACTACTGACATTCACCACTGCCGAATTTTTGTTTTTCAACAAAATAGGAAGCAAATTAACACTTAACTTCATCGGAATAGCCAGATTTATAGCCAGTTCGTAATCTATTTTTTGGGCGTAATCACGTTCTTCAGTAAACAAATAATTGTACTGCACCGCCGCGTTGTTTATCAAAATGTTTAAATCAGGGTGATTTTCTTTAATAAAAGCGGCTAAATCATCAAGAGCTTGGGGCTGGGTCAAATCTTGTGCAAAAGTTTCAATGTTTGGGTATTGGCTTTTGATTTGAGCCAATTTTTTAGGGTCTCTTCCTGTGATAATTACCTTATTATCAAGTTCATAAAAACGCTCTGCTAATGCCCAACCAATACCTGATGAACCGCCCGTAATTAAAATAGTGTTGTTTGATAGTTTCATTGTTAAATTCTTTACTAATGGACAAAGTTATATAATTCTAACACATTTGTTGAAGTTTTATTATCTAAATAAAATTATAACCAACGGCGAACTTTCGTCAGATATTCTTCGTAAGGTTTGCCAAAAATTTGTTTTAAAACCCTCTCTTCTGGGAGTATCTGAAATTGTGTAATATACACCACAAATCCCACAACAGCCAACCACGAAAAATAATTGCCAAAACCAAACACTAAGCCTACAAGCACCGTCGCCATTCCCAAATACATCGGATTTCGGCTGAACCGATAAATACCCGTATCCACAATACGACTACTCTTTTCGGGCGTGGTAGGATTGACGGTGGTGCTTAATTTTCTAAACTCCAAAACGCCTGATAATGCAATCATTGCACCTAGCACAATAAAAAAGATGCATAAACCCATCGACTGAAAGGCATCGAATGGAAAAATATACGGAATGGCGACAATCATACTCGCAAAAACAGCAAGAACGATAACTGGAGGAATTTTTAACTGTAACATTTTTTACTTCTTTTGTTTATAATGGTTGATAAACTGTGCGATTAAGACCAAAGGCGACGCAATCAAGATTTTATTTTCTTTACCAAAACCATAATTCCCAATCCGAAAAACGCCAACAGATACAGCACTACAAAGAGATTTTTTAGCAAACTGAAAAAAGGCAATACCGATAAAACGGTATCCGAAAGTGACGGAAAGCGGTAAAGCGATATGCCGATGCCGATATTTTCCAAGTAGTCAAACACTGCCGCCACAATGGGTAAAAATACCACCCATCTTACTCTTTTAAAATCTAATTTATCAATGAAATGCTTTAATATTTGTCTGTAAGTAAAGGCATACAATAGCGGATACAGCATATCCACAGGCAATTGCTTGTACAGATAGTAATGTCTGCCCTCACTTTCTAAATATTCTAAAAGACGCACCACATATTCGCTATCGTAAAAGGGGAGGACATCAATGATTTCCAGTCCGTTGGCAAGGCGATTCAGTGTGGGGATGGTGATAAAAACCATCAGTAAGTACACCGACATTGTGATGATAAAATACAGCCAGAGTTTCGTTGGGGTAAAAAATGTTTTGCCCTCACATTGAGGGGTAAAAAATGTTTTACCCTTACTTTTATGGTTCATAAGTTTTAGATAAATGGTGATTTGCTCCTACCAAGATTTCTTTGTGTGGAGACGATGTTTTCCTGTCTCTACTCAATGTCCTGATGATTTTGAAAATACATTCAGAATAATTACCCCCACCAAAATAAATGCGATACCTATAATCCCTGCCAAATCTAAACTTTGCTTAAAAATAAATACTGAAACCAATGCAGTAAGCACCAATCCTGAACCTGCCCAAATGGCATAGGCTATTCCCAAAGGAATTTCTTTGAGAGATTGAGAAAAGAAGAAAAAACACGCTCCAAAAGCTATTATTGTAACCAATGATGGCACAAGTTTAGAAAACCCTTCCGATTTATTCAAAAAGGCAGAGCCTGTAACTTCTAGAATAATTGATAATGCTAAATAAAAATATTTCATTTTCTTGAAATTTAGGTAATATATTTAATCTAAGGACAGGAAACCTCCTATCTCTACGGAAAAAACCACCGCAGGTTTTGGGCAAAAGCACCGCAGGTTTTGAGTGAAACCAAGTGTGGTTTTAGGTGAAACCACGCTTGGTTTTTAGAAATACTGCTGCTGGTTTTTATGAAAACTATTTTTTCTTCTCGAAACCTGCTGCTTTCATTGCTTCTACAATGCGGGTACCTGGGCGATAATTCACACTAACGGATTTTATCTGGTTAGCCGTAAACTCCTTTTCGGTAGCTACTCCATTACTGCTGAGCGTAGGGTATAGACTGCCGAGTTTTTCCAAACGAATGATTTTGCTATCGGCTAATCCTTGCTGAATTACATTTTCCAAAGCGATAATCACCCCGCGAATGTCCGCCTCACTAAGAGCGGAAAATTTCTCGATTTGCTTTACCAAATCATCTACCGATAGCTCTCCTTCGGTTACTACATTGGCATAAAACTTTTTGGTTCCGCCTCCGGCAACGCCCGGTTGCCCTTTCTCGATAACTTTGTACTTGATGCTCATAATTGAAAATTTTTAGAAATGATACATTTATTAAGGAATACCTTGTATGTCCTATGGCTAACAAAGATAATATTTTTAAACATTATACGGCATTGATTTTCATTTTTATATCTTTGAATTATCAGGGCTTATAGCATCTTATTTTGGATATACTCACAGATTTGCTGTGCGATATGTTCTTTTTGGTAAAAGTTGTGATACGCCTCATCAAACAGGTATGGCGATGTTTTCATTGTATCATACCACGCAGTACTGGGCAGATGATGGTCTTCTTTACCATAAAATAGGTGAAGCTGAGCTTTTGGAGGTATTGTTTCATACCGCAATCGGGTGGAAGATACGGCTACCAAATGTTGGGCTTTTAATCCGCTGTGTAAGGCTCTCCAAGCAATATAGCCACCTATGCTAAAACCTAGTATGGCGAAGGTTTCTTTTTCTTTGTGGGTTAAGTTTTGTACAGATTGTAGAACGCCACCGTCCATAAATTGCTGATGCAGTGCCACCTCGGTATATTGACTTACATCTATCTGCCCTAACTGACAAGCGTCATAAAAGATAACCTCAAAATGTTTGGATAAGGTTTCGGTGTAATATTGCCACCATTGTGATTGTTTTACACCCCATAAATCCGAAATAACGATGAGTTTTTTCATTGGTTTTCCTTTTTGTTTAGTAACATAATTATCATTTTCTCCAAACGCCTTTCTTTGGTTTCTTGCTTTTTGGCTTCATTTATCCATTGGATATACTCGTTTTTGTGAGACGGACTCAGTTTTTGAAACACGGCATATGCCTCGGGGGTTTCTTTTAAGATGTTTTCTATGTCGGTGCTGTGGGGCATTTTGTTTGTTTCCATTATTTTAGTCTCTTCAAAATCAATCGTTGTTCTGGGGGCATTAGGCAATTGTTCGTCTAATGATTTTCGGTACTGGATACACCCTTGCATAAACTTATCCCATTGCGGAACACAGATATCCACCTCATATTTTTCGGGTAGTAAATTCCATAAATCAGGGTGAAACCAACACAAATCGTGTCCGCTACAATCACGGTGCTTACGAATGGCATTGCGTAGTTTTTCGACCTCCAAGATGAGTTGCTCTCGGGTCATTTGCTGTAAGTCTTTGTCCATTTCTTTCATATTATTTTTTGATATACCATTGCGGTGATTGTAGGGACGAAATGTGTCTCGTCCGTAGTTGGGATAAAAATATTTGAGCCTTACAGTATTTCACTACTTTAAAATGGTTCTTAGAGCTTTTTTAATGATGTACTCTGTTGATTTTGTAGGGCTTTCTTTTTCCCAACGCTTACACAATTCTTGTACAAAGTCGGGACGAGATTTACTCGCATCATTCAGCCAATTGCCTACGCTATCTTGTACATATTTAGCCGAATCCGATTTTAATTTTTCCAAAATAGGTAAAGCCAATTCAGGTGAATTTTTCAAGGTCTCGATATGCGAACACCACACACCACGCGGACGCAAAGCCTCCGAACAAAAACGACGGATATTTTCATCTTCATTTTCCGCCCAAACCGATAGAAAATCAATTGAAAATGCCAAATTTTCGCTCAATTCAGGTCTGAGTGCCATCCAAACTACTTCACGCACCCCAAAATGTTTGTCTGCCACCAACGGCTGTAACAAACCGAGTTTTTTTTCGAGTGAAAAATCGGTATTTAGAGCCATAAAATAGGTAGCATAACAACGCACCGAATCAGACAAATGCGTGGATAATTTCTCAAAAACGGCTAAATAATCCGTTGATTGAGCGTATTTTTCATAAAGAAATGCTCCAATCAACTTGATGGTATTCATCGTTGATGGCTTTTTTTGATTTTTTATTACATTTTGAATTTCAGAAATATATGCATCTGAAATTCCCATTTCAGAAAATGTGGAAGCCACCAAAGTAATGTGATTAACGGCAAGCCACTCGGTCAGATTTACACTTACAATTTTACCTGCGTTTAATAATTCCAACACTTGTTGTGGAATATTCTCAAGTTTTGTTGCTCCCTTTCGGTTTTGTATTTCGTGTGTCATACTATCTTCTTTTTAAAAATTAAACAATTTATATATTTTATATGAGGAGGTACTTTTTACAAATTTAAATTTGCCTTCTCAATATATGTGCGGTTTTTTTTATGATACACTGGCTATAAAGGCATTTAATAAGTGTGATGTAGGTGTTTATTTTACGCTGATAAAAATCTCCACCTCGGACTCACTACCGTTTTGTGATTTTTCGCCATACACTTCAAAATCGTACTGATAGGCACGATTCAGTGTTGCATCTTGCTCCCAAATGGTTTTCCAAGTCTGCATATCTTAAATGAAACAAAATTTTTCTTCTCTTTACGAACACAAAGAAAAATTTAAACTGTTTAATATTCATAAAATTTTCTTTTATGAATTAAATTAATATA
Organism: Capnocytophaga sp. ARDL2; assembly: GCF_041530365.1. Lineage (NCBI taxonomy): Bacteria > Pseudomonadati > Bacteroidota > Flavobacteriia > Flavobacteriales > Flavobacteriaceae > Capnocytophaga > Capnocytophaga sp. ARDL2. The sequence continues at coordinate 2,255,448 of NZ_CP168034.1, read as the reverse complement.
TTGAACTTATCTTGACTTTTTGAAAACAAACAAGGAATTATGATTTTTGTGGTGGAAAACATAAAAACCTAAGACCTTGTTTGTAGTACTGGACAAAGTTACGATAGTAGAAGAAATTATCCCACATTTACCTAAAAGGAAAAGAGGGTTTAAGCCAAGATCGACTATTAATGAGATAATTAACTGTATTTTGTATAAATTGAAAACAGGTATTCAATGGGCTTTTTTACCGATGGAACAATTATTTTCAGAGGTAGTTTCGAGCTATAAAACCGTGTTTGGGCATTACCGAAAATGGTGCAAGGAAGGTGCTTGGGAGGTTTGTTGGGTAGAAATTTTGAAGAAAAACAAATCGAAAATAGATTGTTCAAGTTGCGACTTTCACGGTAGCCAAACACCAGCAAAAAAAGGAGGCGAACAAGTAGGATATCAAGCTCGTAAAAAAGCAAAAACGACCAACAGTTTGTACCTATCCGATAGGCAAGGTTTGATATTGGCAATGTCTCAGCCTATATCTGGCGAACATCACGATTTGTATAATATAGAGACTCATTTTCAAGAAATTACATCTATTTTGAAAAAGGCTGAAATCTCCACAGAGGGTTTATTTGTGAATTTTGATGCAGGTTTTGACAGTGAAAATCTTCGGAAAATAACCGCTTCAGAAGGTATCATAGCCAATATTTGTGAAAACAAAAGAAACCAAAAATCCGCTTCTGAAACGGAACATTATTTCGATAAAAAACTCTATAAAGAGCGTTACGCCATTGAAAGAAGCAACGCTTGGATGGATAGTTTTCGTTCGGTTTTAAATCGTTTTGATACTACCGTAAGTAGCTGGATAGGTTTTAATTACTTTGCTTTTATCGTATTAGGACTCAGAAAATTTAAACAAAAAAAGTCGAGATGAGTTCTGCTAAAAAACACAAATTAACCGTTTAGTTTTTAAGAAAATTACGATACAAAAGACCGATGTTTCTATTGTAGAATATAAACTCTTCGCTGATAACAGCGAAAATGTATGTGAGAAAATGAAAAAAAATTATATGCTAAATGTTATCCTTTTTACATTTAGTTAATGAAAATGTGCTGTTGACGATGACTCCTTTTTTTCTTCTAATTATAAAGAAAACTATCAGCCAAACTACAAGAGAAATAGCAACAGTCAAAATTCGGGTGCTTTTTTCTAAATGAATAGACAATTTTGAAGAAAATGCTAATATATTACCAATCATATGAAAACATGCTACAAAAAGAATAGACTTTGTTCTGTCCGCAATTACTCCAATACCTATACTACTTAAAAACAGAATTCCAAAAATAATTAGTTCATTTTGTAAAGAAGTTCCTCCCAAAAAGGTCAAATGCCATAAATACCAAAATATTGAAACAAACCTGTTGTGCATTATGAAATAAAATAAAAAAAGTTGTTCATTTAACTGAAATTCAGTATATTTAGTTCGCTAAAACAAATAAAAAATGAACAACTTAGAGCAAATATACGAAAGAATTTTAGAAGTTTTAGAAGATTTTTTTCCTCATCAACTTTTACCTTATCAAAGGAGAAAGCCAAAAATGAGTGATTTAGAATTGGTGAGTTTAAATTTAACAGCAGAATATTTAAGTATTGATAGTGAATTACAACTCTTTAGAAAAATACCTAATTCTTTGAAAAACAAAATAGAAAGAAGTGTTTATAACAAAAGAAAACGAAATCTTTTTTATTATATAAATCAGATTAGGGAAAAACTTGCAATGTGTTTTAATAGAGAGGAGAGTTATTTTGTAATTGATAGTATGCCTTTGAAAATATGTGAAAATGCTAGAGCAATGAGAAGTAAAATTTGTAGAGACGAAAGTTTTTCATATCCTGATTATGGTTTTTGTGCTAGTCAGAAGTTACATTATTTTGGATATAAATTACACATAATCTGTTCAATAGAAGGTATTGTACAAAGTTTAGATATGACTCCAGCATCTGTTCACGATGTTCATTATTTAAAAGATGTTAGTTCTCAAATTCAAAATTGCGTTTTGATTGGTGATAGAGGTTATATATCGTCACAATATCAATTAGATTTGTTTAACACTGCTACTATTCAGTTAGATACACCTAAAAGAATAAATCAAAAAGATTACAAACCTCAATTTTATTTATTCAAAAAGAAGAGAAAAAGAATCGAAACTCTATTTTCTCAACTTTGTGATCAATTTATGATTAAAAGGAATTATGCTAAATCATTCAACGGTTTTAAAACACGAATTATCAGTAAAATAACTGCTTTAACCTTAATTCAATACATTAACAAATTTGTATTAAAAAAGGAAATAAATAAAATTAAAGCAAGTATAATTTAAAATGCACAACGGGTTGAAACAATAAAATATTTAACAATGGGTTTAGTATTGCTAAACTCGGATTGCAAATATCCTCTCCATCCTCGTTCTTCCAATATAGCATAAATAGCAATATATATCCCCAATAAAAATCCTTCAATATGACTTTTACTCGTGCTCCCTATTATTCCGAAAAGTAAGGATGGAAGAATTAAAAGCAATAATATTGTTTTCCAATTAAAGAAACCTTTGTGTGTCATTTCGCTTTTAATTTGGTCTTTAAATAGTGCTAATACTGTAATTGCCCCTAAAAATGGACCACATCCTCCTAACAGACCATAAACATAATCACTATAAATGAATTTTGGCAATTCAAAAGGTTGCAGTCTGAAAACTATAGAAGTTACTAATGCAATAGCAAAATAAACAGTTATTCTTAAAAATTTGGAGATTCCCATTTCTTTTATTTTTTAAGTGGTTAATAATATTTGCTCTCTACACAATGAATCTAAGAGTCTATCTTGACTTTTTGAAAACAAACAAGGAATTATGATTTTTGTGGTGTGAAACATAAAAACCTAAGACCTTGTTTGTAGTACTGGGCAAAGATACGATAGTAGAAGAAATTATCCTACATTTACCTAAAAGAAAAAGAGGGTTTAAACCAAAATCACCTATTAGTGAGATAATTAACTGTATTTTATACAAATTGAAAACAGGTATTCAATGGGCACTTTTACCAATGGAACAATTATTTTCAGAGGTAGTTCCGAGCTATAAACCGTGTTTGGGCATTACCGAAAATGGTGCAAGGAAAGTGCTTGGGAGGTTTGTTGGGTAGAAATTTTAAAGAAAAACAAATCGAAAATAGATTGTTCAAGTTGCGACTTTGACGGTAGCCAAACACCAGCAAAAAAAGGAGGCGAACAAGTAGGATATCAATCTCGTAAAAAAGCAAAAACAACTAATAGTTTGTTCTTGTCCGACAGGCAAGGTTTGATGTTAGCAATGTCTCAGCCTATATCTGGCGAACATCACGACTTGTATAATATAGAGACTCATTTTCAAGAAATTACATCCGTTTTGAAAAAAGCTGAAATCTCCACAGAGGGTTTATTTGTGAATTTTGATGCAGGTTTTGACAGTGAAAATCTTCGGAAAATAACCGCCTCAGAAGGTATCATAGCCAATATTTTTGAAAACAAAAGAAACCAAAAGTCACCCTCTGAAACGGAACATTATTTTGATAAAAAACTCTACAGAGAGCGTTACGCCATTGAAAGAAGCAACGCTTAGATGGACAGTTTTCGTTCGGTTTTAAATCGTTTTGATACTGCCCTAAGTAATTGGATAGGTTTTAATTACCTTGCTTTTATCGTCTTAGGACTCAGAAAATTTAAACAAAAAAAGTCGAGATGACTTCATAGTTTTCTTAAATCATTTCACAAAAATCTGTGATTATCTGTGAAATCCGCATGAGAAAAAAAGTCAAGATGAGTTCATTGATAATTAGCGGAGTTTTTTAATTTTTTACTATAAGTTGGAAGTCTGTCTATTCAACATTTTTCACTACTTTTGCAGTTGTTAAAAAATACACTATATGTACAAATCATTCATTCAACCTATATTATTTTCATTTGACCCAGAAAAAGTGCATCATTTTACTTTTTCTATGATAAAATTTATCCATAAAATTCCAGGAGTAAAATCCATCATAAAATCTATTTATCAGGTAAATGATCCTCGATTGGAAAGAGAATTGTTTGGATTGAAATTTAAAAATCCAGTGGGATTGGCAGCAGGATTGGACAAAGATGCAAAGATTTTCAACGAATTGTCAAATTTTGGTTTTGGTTTTATCGAAATCGGTACGCTGACTCCCAAACCTCAAGACGGAAATCCAAAAAAAAGATTGTTTCGTTTGAGAGAAGACAGCGGAATCATCAATCGCATGGGATTTAACAACCAAGGAGTAGCGGTAGCCGTAGAGCGATTGAAGAAAAATCAAGGGGTGTTGATTGGTGGAAATATTGGTAAAAACAAAGCAACGGATAATGACAAAGCGGTGGAAGATTACAAAATTTGTTTCTATGCGTTGTATGATTATGTCGATTATTTTGTGGTAAATGTGAGTTCGCCAAATACGCCAAATCTTCGTGAATTGCAAGATAAAGAACCATTGACAGAGTTGTTATCAACCTTGCAATCGTTGAACAACGAAAAGCCCAAAGCAAAACCAATTTTGTTGAAAATAGCTCCAGATTTGACAGACAGTCAATTGTTGGATATTATTGACATTGTAAACGATACCAAAATTGCTGGGGTAATTGCTACCAACACAACGATTTCGAGAGAAGGGTTGCGTTCGGAAAACAAAAAAGAAGTAGGAGGATTGTCTGGAAAACCGTTGAAAAACCGTTCGACAGAAGTTATTCGTTTTTTGGCAGAAAAGAGCAACAAATCATTCTCAATTATTGGAGTAGGAGGAATACATTCAGCCGAAGATGCATTGGAAAAATTAGAAGCAGGAGCAGATTTGGTTCAGATTTATACAGGGTTTATCTATGAAGGACCAAGGTTGATAAAAAAAATTAATCAGGCGATTTTGAGAAAATAATGTTCCGTGAAATATTGTATAATGTATTTCTGTAGTCCGAATCTCTCGGGACAGGTTATTGTATAATGCTAATTGTTACCCAGTTTAATGTTTTTCAATTTCATTGTGCAATTTTTTCATTGTGATGAAATATGTAAATAATTGTCCCATAAATTACAGAATACATTTTACAAATACCTGTCCTTTTTAATATGGGCTACATAATGCATATCAAATGTAATATTCATGCTAAATAATTTATGATAATTTGTGTAATTCGTGGCTAACTAAAAAAAATGCGATATTTCATACAATTTGCCTACAACGGCACAAAATACCACGGTTGGCAAGTGCAACCCAATGCGAGTAGTGTGCAGGAAACTCTGACGTACTGTCTCAACACGCTTTTTCGTGAGTCCTTTGAAATAGTAGGAGCAGGGCGTACCGATGCAGGTGTACACGCAACAAAAATGTATGCACATTTCGATTTGGAAAAAGATGACTTAGAGGTTACAGATGTTAAATGTATAAAGAAAATCAATTCGTTTTTACCAGAAGACATTACGGTTTACAAAATATTTGAAGTCGCAGCAGATGCACACGCACGATTTGACGCCACCGAGCGAACCTACGAATATCACATACACACTTTCAAAAACAGTTTTCTCAAAGACTTGAGCTGTTATCATTTTCATTCGTTGGATATTGAAGCTATGAATCGAGCAGCGAAAATCTTATTGGACTACACAGATTTTGAATGTTTTAGTAAAACACATACTGATGTTTTTACCTTCAATTGCGAAATTTACCAAGCCTATTGGAAACAAGAAAACGACCGATTGATATTTACCATTTCAGCCAATCGTTTTTTGCGAAATATGGTCAGAGCTATCGTAGGAACATTGATAAATATTGGTATGGGAAAATTACAGCCCGAAGATATGCACCACATTATCCAAAGCAAAAACCGAGGAAAAGCAGGTTTTTCAGTACCCGCCCACGGTTTGTATTTGATTGATGTGAAATATCCGTATATTCCATAATCCAACCGTAGGGACAAAATATTTTTTGTCCTTACAGATGATATTATTTTTAAAATATTTTTTACCCTGAAATATACACAACAGTCTATGTTTTCTTTTTAAAACGAAGCGTTTCTGTTTTCTATAAAAAGCGAAGTGCCTTTGGTTCTCCGAGGTAAAAAAACTATGTGTTTATGTGGTAAAAGATAAAAAAATGTGTAAGGATAAAATATTATTTGTCCTGTAAATTAAATAATAATTCAAAAAAATGAAAACTCTCACCATAAAAACCCTCAAGCAAGTTTTTGACTACGCCTTGCCATACAAAAATAAAATTTTGGCGGTGGTCTTGAGTTTGTTGGCATTATCTATTTTCGGTGCCATCAGACCGTATATGGTCAAAAATGTGATAGATTCGTATATCGAAACCAAAGACCTCGACGGATTGTTTTGGTATTCAGTGTTGATGGTTGTGGTTTTAGTGGTTGAGGTTGTAGGTCAGTTTTTGTTTACCTATACTTCCAACTGGTTGGGACAGAATATTATACGAGATATTCGCCGACAATTGTTTGATAAGTTAATGGGCTTTTATCAAAAATATTTCGACAACGAAGCCGTAGGAAAACTCATCACCAGAAATATTTCTGATATAGAAAACATATCAAGTATCTTCAGTCAAGGATTGTTTATGATTATTGCCGATGCCCTGCGTATGCTGATTATCCTGATTATGATGTTGTATATGAATTCGAAATTGACCATTATCGTGGTGATTTTTATGCCTGTTTTGCTTTATGCCACTCGTGTTTTTCAACAAAAAATGAAAGTCGCTTTTGAGGAAGTTCGCACACAGGTAGCCAATCTCAATACCTACATTCAAGAGCGATTAACGGGGATACAAGTAGTACAGTTGTTTGCACAGGAAGAAGCAGATTATCAAAAGTTTAAAGAAATCAACAAAAAGCACAACGACGCTTGGCAAAAGAATATTTTGTACAATTCGATTTTCTTTCCTGTAGCCGATATTTTATCGTCGATTACTTTGGGGTGTGTGATTATTTACGGGGGATTTAGCATTTTACAATTCGACGGACTCACCACAACGGGAGATTTGTTTGCCTATACGATGATGATTTCGATGTTGTTTAATCCCTTGCGACAAATTGCTGACAAATTCAATGTCATGCAAATGGGAATCATTGCAGCTGAACGCGTATTTGAAATTTTAAACAAAGACGAACATACACAGCCACAAGGCACGATTGATGCCCCTGATTTTGAAGGAGATATTCAGTTGAAAAATGTAGTTTTTGGTTACAAAGAAGGCGAAAAAGTACTCAATAACCTCAATTTGACCATTCCAAAAGGAAAAACCGTAGCAATTGTAGGAGCTTCGGGAGCAGGAAAATCGACGATTGTCAATTTGTTGAATAGATTTTACGATATACAAGGAGGAGAAATTCGCATCGACAATCAGAACATCAACGATTATACATTGGAAAGTTTGCGAAAACAAATTTCAGTGGTTTTACAAGATGTATTTATGTTCAACGATACCATTTTCAACAATATAGCCTTGTACAATCCAGCCATTACCAAAGAGCAAGTACAAACGGCGGCTCAGCAAATTGGCATTGATAGTTTTATCAATAGTTTGCCAGAAGGATTTGATTATGTGGTAAAAGAACGCGGAGCTATGCTATCCACAGGTCAGCGACAGTTGATTGCATTTTTGAGAGCCTATATTAGTAATCCGAGTATTTTGGTGCTGGACGAGGCTACTTCGAGTATCGATACCCATTCGGAAGAATTGATACAGAAAGCATTAAATGTAATTACCAAAGGACGAACTTCGATTATTATTGCCCACCGATTGGCAACGATTGTTCACGCCGATATTATTTTGGTAATGCACGGCGGAAAAGTAGTAGAACAGGGAAATCACGACGAACTGATTGCTCAAAAAGGCTATTATTATCAATTGCACGAAGCACAATATGCGCTAGAGGAGTAGGGAAATGTGGATGTTTTATACTTTTTTGATAGTATGTACACTATTGATAATACGAGGATATGTGATTTTATTTCAAAGGAAAATCATCATTTTACCACTATTGATAATTATTGCAACCATTTTGAGTTTTCTATTGATAAAAGATAAAAGTAATTATTTGATTTTATTGCAAATCAATTTAGGAGTAGCTGTAGTAGCATTTATGCTAAAATGTTTAAGAAGAGATAAAAAAATAAGGCTGTCCTGCAAAGGACAGCCTTTGTTTTTTATAAATGCAATGATTAGAATTGTTCTCTACCAGCAAAGTGGAAAGCAGATTCGATTGCAGCATTTTCATCAGAGTCAGAACCGTGAACAGCGTTTTCTCCGATAGATTTTGCATATTTTTTACGGATAGTACCCTCAGCAGCTTCCGCAGGGTTTGTAGCACCAATCAAAGTACGGAAATCTTCTACAGCGTTGTCTTTTTCCAAGATAGCTGCAACGATAGGACCTCTTGACATAAATTCTACCAATTCACCGTAGAAAGGTCTTTCAGCGTGTACTGCATAAAACTTTTGTGCGTCAGCTACAGTCAATTGAGTCAATTTCATTGAAACAATTTTAAATCCAGCTTCTGTAATCATGTTGATGATTCCTCCGATATGCCCAGCTTCTACAGCGTCAGGCTTGATCATTGTAAATGTTCTGTTAGTTGCCATTTTATTTAATTTTTTGCAAAAGTACGTTATTTTTTATTTGGTTGTAAGATAATCGTTGAATTTTTATACGAATTATATTTTTTCAATCAAAAATCCTTTACTTTTTACTATTTCTTCTACTTTTTCAGTAGATATGTCAGAAAAAACAGTCAAAATTTTATCTGAATGTTCTGTGTCAACTTTCCAATTATCTTTCCCTAATAGAGCATCTAAATCATTTTGCACTTTAGAAATGCAACCACTACAGTTGAGGTTGGTTTTGAAATGAGTTTTGTTCATGGTTTACATATTAATTTGTTTTACAAAGGTACGAATATTTTAATAAAATGTTGTACCTTTATCGGCTGTAAAAAGTACTTTAGAAACAATGAATTTTTTTCAAGAAAAACAACAAGCGTTACAACTTTATAGAAGATTGATTTTACCTCGTTTGATAGAGGAAAAAATGTTGATTTTAATTCGTCAAGGAAAGGTGTCGAAGTGGTTCTCTGGAATTGGTCAAGAGGCTATTGCTGTGGGGGTTACTTCTGTTTTGCACCAAGACGAATATGTGTTGCCAATGCACCGAAACTTAGGAGTGTTTACCACACGCGAAATTCCATTACACAGATTATTTGCTCAGTGGCAAGGAAAGGCGTCGGGCTTTACAAAAGGTCGTGATCGCTCGTTTCACTTTGGTACGCAAGAATATAAAATCTTGGGTATGATTTCGCATTTAGGTCCTCAATTGGGAGTGGCTGATGGTATTGCGTTGGCTCATAAACTGAGAAAGGAAGAAAAAATTACAGCTGTTTTTACAGGCGAAGGGGCAACTTCGGAGGGGGATTTTCACGAAGCTTTGAATGTGGCTTCTGTGTGGAATTTGCCTGTATTGTTTATTATCGAAAACAACGGATATGGTTTGTCAACTCCTGTAAACGAACAATATAAATGCGAAAACCTTGCCGATAGAGGTGTTGGTTATGGCATAGAAAGTCATATTTTGGATGGAAACGATTTTGTAGAAGTGGTTACAAAATTGAACGAAATTGCCGAAAGTATGCGTAAAAATCCTCGTCCTGTGTTGATTGAAATGAAAACTTTCCGCATGAGAGGACACGAAGAAGCGAGTGGTACTAAATATGTTCCGCAAGAATTGTTTGATTTGTGGAAAGAAAAAGACCCAATTCTTCGTTATGAAAAATTCTTGGAAGAGAAAAATTGGTTGTCTCCATACGAAAAAGAGGAAATTACCAAAGAATTGAAAGCGTGGATTGATACCGATTGGAAACAAGCCATAGCAGAGGAAGACATCGTGCCAACTTACGAAGGCGAACTCAACGATGTGTATGCTCCGTATCAATTTGAGGATTTTCCAGCGAAAGAAACTACAGAAAAAATCCGTTTTATCGATGCCATTACGCAAGGATTGTCGCAATCTATGGAACGCCACAACAATTTGGTAATCATGGGACAAGATATTGCAGAATACGGAGGAGCGTTTAAAGTTACCGAAGGTTTTGTGGATAAATTTGGTAAAGAACGCGTGAGAAATACGCCAATTTGCGAAAGTATCATTGTTTCTACTGCGGCGGGATTGTCTGCCAATAATTCTAAGGCAATTGTAGAAATGCAATTTGCAGATTTCGTTTCTACGGGATTCAATCCTATTGTCAATCTTTTGGCAAAACAGCATTACCGTTGGGGCGAAAAAGCCGATGTAGTGGTGCGTATGCCATCAGGTGCAGGTTCAGGTGCAGGACCTTTCCACTCGCAAACCAATGAAGCGTGGTTTACCAAAACCCCAGGTTTGAAAGTGGTGTACCCAGCTTTTCCAGCAGATGCCAAAGGATTGTTGAATACTGCTATCAACGACCCAAATCCAGTGGTGTTTTTTGAGCATAAAAATTTGTATCGTTCGATAACTGGCGAGGTACCGACCAACTATTATACGACGCCGTTTGGAAAAGCGAGTTTGATTCGTGAAGGTGAGCAAGTAACGATTATATCGTTTGGATTTGGTGTACATTGGGCAATGGAAACCTTGGCTAAGCATCCAAACATCAAAGCCGATTTGATAGATTTGCGAACATTACAACCTTTGGATTACGATGCCATAAAAAAATCGGTGCAAAAAACAGGAAAAGCAATTGTTTTACATGAAGACACTCTTTTCGGTGGGGTAGGAAGTGATATTTCTGCTTTTATTATGGAAGAATGTTTTGAATATTTAGATGCGCCCGTAAAAAGAGTAGGAAGTATCGAATCGCCTATTCCTTTTATGAAAAATTTGGAAAATCAATATTTGCCAAAAGAACGATTTGAACAAGCATTAATCCAGTTGATGGAATATTAATCTTTTTAAACAAATAGATATATAGTATTTTAAAGTTTGACAAAGTCTCAAAACTTTGTCAAACTCTATCAAAACGCTAAAGTTTACAGGTTTTCAACTTCTCAGAAGTTAATAACAAAACCTGTATGAACTTCTGAGAAGTTTGTGAGCGTTTAGTAAATTATCTTTACTTTACACAAAGTATATAATTTGTGTTAATTAGTGTAATTCGTGGTTAAAATAAAAAATATAATGAATACAATTACTTCCTCAAATTTCAATTTCCCAAGACAAAAATCATTGTACAAAGGGAAAGTACGCGAAGTTTATAACATAAACGACGATTTATTGGTAATGATTGCAACCGACAGATTATCTGCGTTTGATGTAATCATGCCTAAGGGAATTCCTTACAAAGGACAAATATTAAATCAAATTGCAACGAAATTTATGCAATTGACAGAAGACATCGTACCTAACTGGTTGGTGGCAACTCCAGATCCAAATGTAGCTGTGGGGCATTTGTGCGAACCTTTCAAAGTGGAAATGGTTATCCGTGGATACTTGTCAGGACACGCAGCCAGAGAGTATGCTGCTGGAAAACGCGTATTGTGTGGAGTAGCTTTGCCAGAGGGAATGAAAGAAAACGATAAATTTCCAGAGCCTATCATCACTCCATCGACAAAAGCCGAGGTGGGAACTCACGACGAAGATATTTCGAGAGAAGACATTTTGGCAAAGGGAATTGTGTCGAAAGAGGATTATGAAATTTTGGAAAAATACACCAGAGCATTGTTTCAAAGAGGAACAGAAATCGCTGCCTCTCGCGGATTGATTTTGGTGGATACAAAATACGAATTTGGAAAAACAAAAGACGGAAAAATCGTATTGATAGACGAGATTCACACTCCAGATTCATCGAGATATTTCTATAGCGAAGGGTATCAAGAAAGACAAGACAAGGGCGAAGCTCAGAAACAATTGTCGAAAGAATTTGTACGTCAATGGTTGATTTCTAACGGATTTCAAGGAAAAGAAGGACAACAAATTCCAGAAATGACCGACGAATACATTGCAACAGTTTCGGATAGATACATCGAATTGTACGAAAATATTTCAGGAGAAAAATTTGAAAAAGCCGATGTGTCAAATATTCACGAGCGAATCGAGAAAAATGTAAATGCGTTTTTAGCAACTTATAACAAATAACACAAAAATATGTCGATCATTCCAGATTTAGAATGGCGATACGCTACCAAAAAGATGAATCGAGAAGAGGTGGCTAATGAAAAAATTCAAGCGATATTAGAAGCCATTCGATTAGCACCAACCTCATCGGGTCTTCAGCCCTTTGAGGTTTTTGTGGTTTCCAATCCCAAGGTAAAAGCACAATTGCAAAAAGCAGCTTACAACCAATCGCAATTGACAGAATGTTCGCATGTATTGGTTTTTGCCGTGTGGAATGGATACGATTTAGACCGCATCAATCATTATTTTGATTTGTATGAGGAAGTTCGCCAGCATCCCAAAGGATTTTCAGACGGATATAAAAACAGCGTTATCAAATTGTTGTCGAGTTTGTCTGTCGAACAGCAAATAGAACACGCCGCTCGTCAGGCATACATTGCGTTGGGAATGGCATTGTGCGAAGCTGCCGTACAAAAAGTAGATTCGATTCCGATGGAAGGATTTGTCGCAAAAGAAGTCGATGAAATATTAGGATTGGATACGCAACGATTAAAAACTGTATTGTTGTTGCCATTGGGATACAAAGATGCCGACAATGATTGGCAGTACGGTCAGAAAAAAGTACGCAAATCCACAGAACATATTTTTACATTTATAGAATAAAAAATACAACCATGCCAAAAGTATCAGTAAAAGGGCAAAATATGCCTGAATCACCAATTAGAAAATTGGTACCTTTTGCGGAAATAGCAAAACAAAAAGGACATAAAGTATATCATTTAAACATTGGTCAACCCGACATCAAAACACCAGAAGTAGCTATTGAAGCAGTAAAAAACGCTTCAGTAGAAGTATTGGAATACAGTCATTCAGCTGGATTTGATTCGTACAGAGAAAACCTTGCGAAATACTATCAAAACCAAGGCTTGCCAATCAACAAAGAAGATATTATCATCACAACAGGCGGTTCAGAAGCCTTGATTTTTGCAATCGGTTCTACAATGGACGAAGGCGATGAAATCATCATTCCAGAGCCGTTTTATGCAAATTACAATGGATTTTCAACACAAAATGGTGTGAAAATCGTACCAGTAATGTCTGGAATTGAAAACGGATTTGCTTTACCAGCCATTGTCGATTTTGAAAAATTGATTACACCAAAAACCAAAGCCATTTTGATTTGTAACCCAGGGAATCCTACTGGATATTTGTACAGCAAAGAAGAAATTCAGCAGTTGGCAGAATTGGTGAAAAAACATGATTTATTCTTGATTGCAGACGAGGTGTATAGAGAATTTGTTTACGACGGATTCCAACATTTCTCAGTGATGAACGAAGAGAGCATTGCACAACATGCGATTATGATTGATTCTGTATCCAAGAGATTTAGTATGTGTGGAGCTCGTATTGGATGTATTGTATCAAAAAATAAAGAGTTGATGAATACAGCGATGAAATTTGCCCAAGCGAGATTATCGCCACCAACTTACGCACAGATTGCATCAGAGGCAGCTTTACAAACGCCACAATCGTATTTTGACGATGTGATTACAGAGTACAAAGAACGAAGAGATACATTGGTAAATGCGTTAAACTCAATCGATGGAGTAGAAGTATCAAAACCAAAAGGAGCATTTTACTGTATCGCAAAATTGCCAGTAGAAAATGCAGAAGATTTTGCAAAATGGTTATTAGAATCATTTGATTTGAACGGAGAAACGGTAATGGTAGCACCAGCAGCAGGTTTTTATTCTACTAAAAATGTAGGTCAGCAGGAAGTTCGCTTGGCGTATGTTTTGAAAAAAGAAGATTTGATAAAATCAGCAGAGATTTTGAAAGCTGCTTTGGCTGTTTACGGAAAATAATAATAGTAAAAAGCTGTCCGAAATGGGCAGCTTTTTTTTATTACCAATCTTTTTGAGTATTGCGAACAGGTTCGCCTTTTTGGTCGTTTTTATTGATGCGTTGCAAAATACCTTGTTCTTGTTTTTCCATAGCGTTGAGTACATTTTCCGCTTGGATTTGCTGAGGATCTTTGCGTTGTTCTTCTTTTTTATTCTCGTTTTGTTGGTTTTGATCTTTTGGTTGCTCGTTTTCTTTTTGTTGGTCTTTTTGGTCGTTTTTATCCTGATTGTCTTGATTGTCGTTTCCACCACCGCCACCGCCGTTTTGTTCCAACATTTTTTTAGCTAGGGCGTAGTTGTAACGCGTTTCTTCGTCGGTAGGATTGTTTCTTAAAGCATTTTTATAGGCTTCGACCGCTTGACTATATTCCTTTTGATTAATATAGGCGTTACCTAAATTGTGAAAAGCTTTGTGTTTTTCTACTTTGGTAGTAGCTTTTTTAGCAGCAGATTGAAAACTTTGAATTGCTTCGTTTTGTTTTTTCTGACGATATACCGAATTTCCACGGTTGTACACCGCAGCGGCATGGTCTTTTTCCCCTGTGCGAAATTGTTGCTCAGCGCTTGTATATTTTTTTTGTTTATACGATTGATTGCCTTCTGCCGTTTTGTTTTTCACTTGTGCAAAAGCAAATGTTGTTATCAATAAACAGATAAGGTATATGGTGTTTTTCATAAAAGAATGATTTATTTTTTATTCATTTCGGTTAAAAATAAATTATGAATTTATCTTGACTTTTTTTCTCACGCAGATAATCACATATTTTTTCTGAAATGATAAAAAAAATGTACTTTAAAAATGATTAAATCTATGGTTTAAGGCAGATAATCACAGATTTTGTTTTTTTGATTTATTAAAAAAACATCAGCGAAAAATCAAATCAACAGAAAAAATATAAAAACTTATCTTCATCGGCGTGAAATAAAACTAAGATTTAAAAGTCGAGATAACTTCTATAATAACTTCAAGGCAAAACTACGATACTGTGTCGCAGTTTTTCAACTGCCTGATAATTTCATTTTTCTATTAAACAACACAGATTCTATCAACAACAAAATCAATGCGATACCCA
The DNA here is from genome assembly GCF_041530365.1 of Capnocytophaga sp. ARDL2. Taxonomy (NCBI): domain Bacteria; kingdom Pseudomonadati; phylum Bacteroidota; class Flavobacteriia; order Flavobacteriales; family Flavobacteriaceae; genus Capnocytophaga; species Capnocytophaga sp. ARDL2. The sequence goes on along the minus strand of NZ_CP168034.1, from coordinate 2,240,299 downwards.
ATAACCATTGAAATTGCGATTGAAAATCAGATACTTGTTTGGTTTCGTAGTCTTTCTTTTCAATTTTTGCCAATACGGTTTGTAGTTGTTTTATTATTTCTTGTGTGTTTTGACTTGAAATATAGATTCCTTCTGTTTCTTTTGCCAATTGTTGCAAAATTTCGGGATATAATTTCGTGATAACTTCTTCACCATTTGCATCGGTTTTGTATCCTTGCACTTGTCCGTTTTCTTTTAAAGGGATTTTTGCTCCTTTGGTAGTTCCAACTCCGATTGTGATGATTTTTACTTTGTTTTGTTTGGCAATTTCCACCGCTTGAGTAATACCTTCGCTATGGTCTTCGCCGTCGGAAAGCAGTACGATTACTTTACTCGCATCGGGAGTGTCGAAATAATTTACGGCTCCGTAAATGGCTTCGTCCAAAGCTGTACCCATCGAAGAAAGCAGTCCTGTGTGCAAATCTTTAGTGTACATTCGCAGCATATTGTAGTCGGAGGTAATAGGCATCATAGGAAAAGCCGACCCCGCATAGGCAACCAATCCCACGCGATCGCCACCGAGTTGATTAGTGATTTGCTGTATCAAATGCTTGGATTTTTCCAATCGGTTGGGAGCTACATCCTCTGCCAGCATACTTTTGGAAAGGTCTATGGCAAAAACAATATCAACGCCCTGTCTTTTTACACTTTCGATTTGCGAACCTACCTTTGGATTGACCAAGGCAAATACCACAAAAAACAAAGCAATTGATAATACTATGAATTTCGTTTTTGCTAACGAATGTACCGAAAGCGGAGCTAATCTCTTTAGATAATTACCACTTCCAAATCGGTCAGTGGCTGTTTTTTTCCACTGTTCATTTCTTTTAAATACCCAAATTAATAGGAGTATTAAAAGCAATAAAATGAAATATATGGGTTGTTCGAGTTTCCACATTTTATCTTAATTTTTTGGTTTCACGCTTTTCCTTCTATAAAGAGGGGGACGTGTACTTTTATTTTCGCAATTCTCAAGAGAAAATATTATACAATTGCTCTCAATTTTGTTTTTCTAAGGATAAATTCCGCAATCAACGCTAATAAAGTAAACAAGGCAAACGGACGAAACCACTCTGTTTTTTTGGTGTATTTGTTTTCGTCGATTTTTGTTTTTTCCAATTGGTTGATTTCGTTGTAAATTTCCTTTAAACTTTTGTTGTCGGTTGCTCGATAGTACTTTCCGTTGGTGATTTTTGCAATTTCTTGCATCAATTTTTCATCAATTCGCACATCGACCATTCCGTATTTAAAAGTTTTATCGGGATTGATGTCCATAGGAACTTTTGCTTTTCCGATGGTTCCAATTCCGATGGTGTAAACTTTTATATTGTGTTGTTTGGCAATTTGTGCCACAGAAATTGGGGCTATCTGTCCGTAGTTGTTTTCTCCGTCGGTCATCAAAACGATGACTTTACTTTTTGCAATGCTGTTTTTCAATCGGTTGATAGCCACGCCCAATCCCATTCCGATATTGGTTCCGTCTTGAATAATGTTGTCGTATTTGATACTGTTCAATGCTGTCAAAATTACGGTGTGGTCGCTCGTTACTGGCGATTTGGTGTAGGCTTCGGCAGCATAAACCACCAATCCGATGCGGTCATTGATACGCTCGTTGATAAATTCGCCCGCTACTTTTTTCAAAGCTCCCAATCGGTCGGGTTGTAAGTCTTGAGCCAACATAGACCCCGAAACATCCATAGACAAAACAATATCGACTCCCTCTGACGGATTGATCGTAACATTGGTGTCGATACTCTGAGGTCTTGCCAATGCGATGATGATTCCAACCAATGCGACACCTCTTAGTATTTGTACAAAAGTCATCCATTTTTCGAGTGAGTTTTTTTGCGTAGGAATCGAATCTAATCGGCTGTACCTAAAGGGTATTTGTAGCTTTTTTTTGTTGAAACGCCAATGCAAAAACAGAGGAATTAATAGCAGTATCAACAATAAAAAATAGGGGTTTACAAACTGTATGTTACTCATTGTTTTTATCTGGGTTTAGTTGTACAGAATTCATTACTTTTTCGGCAATTTGTTTTCCGTATTTGTCTTTCAATGGATGGGCAATCGCTACCATCTGAAATCCTTTATCACTTGAAAAAAGATAAATTTCAGCTGACATTTCTATAGTTTTTTCTTGGACTTTTTGTGAAAACACTACCGTTGTTTTCCAAGTGGTATCATTGATTTTTACTTTGTCAAATTTGGGTGAAATCAAATGAAATTTACTACTGAGCATTGACAATTTTAAATTGAGGTATTCCTCAACTTTTGGTTTGTTGTTTTCGTCTAAAATGTTGAATGTTTGATAAAAATCGCTTTTTATATCTTCGGTTGAAACATATACCCACAATTGTGTATTTTCGTTTTGATATAGGAAATCCTCTGATGTATCAATCATTTTGGTGATTCTCAACATCGGTTCAGGTGTTGACAAATGAATCGTAGGGTAACCGTAAGCACTGGTTGCCCATTCGCGTTTGTACAACAATTTATTGCTTTGAAATACACTCCATTGTCTGCCCTCGTCAAAAATCTGATTGACATAGACAATTCCTGTAATCAATAGTACAGCAGAAGCCACAGTAATTGGAGTAAAAATACGCCATTGTTTGCGTTTTCTATAGCGGCGTTCACGCAAATATACACGCATACGTTGCTCTTCTTCATAGGTTGAAACCGTTTTGTCTATATCTGTCGAAAGCAAATCGATGGTTTTTCGGTCGGTTTCTATTTGAGAAAAAGACGGCTCTACTTTAGCAAATTTCACCAAATCCGCGGTTTGAAGAAGGTTGTTCAACTGTTTTACAATGTCTTTATTCAGTTTTAATGCTCCTTTTTTTATCATTTGATTGATCATCTGAATCAATTCGGTAGAGGTGCTTTCTTTGGCAGGAATTTCCAATACTTCTTCGATATAATCTCTCAAAAGGAAAGTGATTTCTGAATAATATCCTTTTATATCTCCATTGACAATTTGTTTTTTTGCATCAACATTTTTCAATTTTTTGGTCAATCGTTCCAAAGGAGTGCGATAATGATCTTCCTCTGTAAGATTTTTTCCTTGAATGTATTTTACAATAAAATACGAAATCGCAGCCAAAATCGCAGCCAATGCTAAAGCAATCCAATAACCAAACGAGCGACTTTCTTCTGTTGTACTTTCGATAGTCGCCTTGATGTCGTACATAGGTTGTTTGGTAGTGTCCACCTCTACATCAGAAACATAGATCTTGTATTCTGGAGTTGCGTATTCTTTTTTGTTGATAAAAATTGGCAAAGGTTTCAGGTGATGTGTACCCGAATCGAACTGTATCAAAGTATATTTTTTCACCCATTCCCACTGACCGTCGTTTTTGATGGTGTCGGTAGCTGTTTGTTCCAACAATTCAAAGGGTTGAAATGCAATGTCTTTTGGGAAAACTACACTTGCATCTGGTGCCGTTTGTGTTTTTAGGGTCAGTTCTACCGTTTCACCAATTTTGATAGTTTCACGATTTAGGGTAGCAGAAATTTTGTCCTGTGCCAAAATAGACAAGGAGAAAAGACACGCTATTATCGAGCTTACTATGTAGGATACTTTTTTCATTTATCTGGCTTTGAAATACGAAAGTAATTTTTTTACATAATTTTCGTGGGTAAACAATTGCAACGAACCTGCACCTACCGAAGAAAACAACTGTTTGAATTGTGCATTTTGTTCTTCAAATTGTATGAGAATTTCTCTTTGCAATTGCAAATCGGCGGTATTGACATATTTTCCTTCGTCTGATTCGGCATCTTGCATCCATACCCAACCAATATTTGTGAGTTCTTTTTCTCGTATGTCGTTGATTTTTATTGCAGTAAAATCGTGTTTTTTGGCAACGATACGCAATGGTTTTTCAAATGATGATATATCGTCCATAAAATCTGAAAGCATAAAAACCACCGCTTTTTTCTTGATTATTTTTTGGAAATAATCCAATGCCAACGGTATGTTTGTTCCTTTGCTTTTGGGCTGAAATACCAATAATTCACGAATGATTCGCAGCACATGGGCTTTTCCTTTTTTGGGAGGAACGAACAATTCTATGTTGTCTGAAAATAAAATCAATCCGATTTTATCATTATTTTTGATAGCAGCAAACGCCAAAGTAGCGGCAATTTCTGTGAGTTTTTCTCGTTTAAAATCATCAGAAGAACCAAAATCCAACGATTGGCTAATATCTACAATCAGCATAACGGTCAATTCTCTTTCCTCTTCAAAAACCTTTACGAAAGGTTCGTTGTATCTGGCAGTTACATTCCAATCAATCGCACGAACATCATCACCAAATTGGTACTGACGCACCTCTGAAAACGACATGCCTTTTCCCTTGAACGAGGTGTGATAAGCCCCTGAGAAAATATGATCGCTCAGTTTTTTGGTCTTTATTTCTATTTTGCGAATTTTTTGTAGGATGTCTTTCATTATTTTATGCTTTAATTATGTATATTGTATTCTTGTATTCCGAATTTCTCGGAACAGGTATTGTATAATGCTCATTGTTACACAGTTTAAAATTTATTTCATTTTTTTAGAAAAATTATTTAACAATGATAGAATAAGCAATATACTTTATACAATTTTACATTATACAAATTAAGGAACCACTATCTCGTTGATGATTTTATTGATAATATCCACGGTTGTTACATTTTCGGCTTCGGCTTCGTAAGTGAGACCGATACGATGACGCAATACATCGATTACCACAGCTCGTACATCTTCTGGGATTACATAGCCACGACGACGGATAAAGGCGTAACATTTTGCTGCACTTGCTAGGTTGATACTTCCACGAGGCGATGCTCCATAGCTGATAAAAGGTTTGATGTCTGCCAATCCAAATTGCTCTGGAAAACGCGTAGCAAAGATGATGTCCAAGATGTATTTTTCAATTTTTTCGTCCATATAAACTTCTTTCACTGTCTCCTGAGCACGAGTGATTTGCTCAAGCGAAACCACAGGACGCACTTCTTGTTTATTTGGCGAAAGATTACTTCTCATAACCAATCGTTCTTCTTCCAATTTTGGATAATCGATCACCGCTTTTAGCATAAAACGATCCATTTGAGCTTCAGGTAGCGGATAGGTACCCTCTTGTTCTACAGGGTTTTGAGTTGCCATTACCAAAAAAGGATAGGGAAGAGGAAGCGTCGTATCACCAATGGTAACTTGGCGTTCTTGCATAGCCTCCAACAAAGCCGATTGCACCTTTGCAGGAGCACGGTTGATTTCGTCTGCCAAAACAAAATTGGCAAATACAGGACCTTTCTTTATACTAAAATCATTTTCTTTTACATTGTAAATCACAGTACCCACTACATCGGCAGGTAATAAGTCGGGCGTAAACTGCACACGAGAAAAAGAACCGTCCACAGCTTTAGACAAAGTATTGATAGCCAAAGTTTTTGCCAATCCAGGTACACCCTCCAATAAAATGTGTCCTTTTGCCAATAAACCAATCAAAAGTCGGTCTATCATATCTTTTTGTCCTACAATTACTTTGCTCATTTCGGCAGTAAGTAAATCGATAAAAGCACTTTCTCTTTCGATTTTTTCGTTGATCATTCGTATGTCTGAATGTGAGTTTGTTAGTTCCATATATTTTTTAAGTTCTCTAATATTTTAACATTTGCAAAGAAAGAAAACTACCTAAAATTTTCTTGTTAAAAGTGGGTTAAAAATCACGAAAAGTGCGTGAAATGATATAGAAAAACAGGATATTATTAAACTTTATTTTAAAAAAAAGAGACTGTTAATTTTAAACAGTCTCTTGATATTTAAAAAACAAAAGAAATTTATTTCTTGTAAAAAGGCATTTTTACTACTACCGCTTTTACATCGTTTTTACGAATGCGGATGTAGATTTCGCTTCCTTCTTTGGCATATTCAATCGGTACATATCCAATACCCACTGCTTTTCCAAGCGAAGGAGATTGCGTACCCGAAGTAACCTTGCCAATAACAGTTCCTTTGGCGTCAACTATTTCGTAGTCGTGACGAGGAATTCCTTTTTCTACCAATTCAAAACCTACCAAACGATTTTTGATACCTTCTTCTTTTTGTTTTTTCAAGGCTTCGCTGTTTACAAAATCTTTCGTGAATTTTGTAACCCAACCCAATCCAGCTTCTAATGGCGAAGTCTCATCATTGATTTCGTTTCCGTATAGGCAATATCCCATTTCCAAACGCAAAGTATCTCTTGCAGCCAATCCGATAGGTTTGATACCCCAATCAGCTCCGGCTTTCAATACTTCGTTCCATATATGTTCGATGTCTTCGTTTTTTGCATAAATCTCAAAACCACCCGAACCTGTATAACCTGTTGCAGAAACAATTACGTTATCTACTCCGGCAAAAGTACCCGTTTCAAACGAATAAAATTTCAAGTCAGCCAAATTTACATTGGTAATAGATTGCATGGCTTCGTTTGCTTTCGGGCCTTGGATAGCCAACAATGAATACGCATCCGAAAGGTTTTCCAAAGTAGCTCCCATAGAATTCTGAGAAGAAATCCATGCAAAATCTTTATCAATATTAGAGGCGTTTACTACCATCAAATATTCGGTATCGTTTACTTTATAAGTGATGATGTCGTCCACTATACCACCTGTAGCGTTGGGCAAATAGCTATATTGAGCTTTTCCATTGGTCATTACACTTGCGTCGTTTGAAGATACTTTTTGTATCAAATCCAATGCTTTATCACCAGAGATTTTAAACAATCCCATATGAGAAACATCAAAAACACCTACGCCGTCTCTCACAGTGTGGTGTTCTACATTTACGCCTTCGTATTGCACAGGCATATTAAACCCCGCAAAAGGAACCATTTTCGCTCCCAAAGCGACATGTACATCATTTAAAGGTACTTGTTTCATGTATATTGTAAATTTTAAAAGACAATTAATTCTGAGCGAAAGTACATTTTTTTTCAGAGATAGGCAAACATATTGGAGAAATCGTTGTTAAATAAAAATAAGAGGTATATAACCCGTTGTGCATTTTAAATTATACTTGCTTTAATTTTATTTATTTCCTTTTTTAATACAAATTTGTTAATGTATTGAATTAAGGTTAAAGCAGTTATTTTACTGATAATTCGTGTTTTAAAACTGTTGAATGATTTTGGATAATTTCTTCTACAGAACAGATAATGTGTAATTTATACCCAAAATAATGGATTTATATGATAAAAAATTTCTATTTTCTTTTGTTGTAAACACTCTTTTATATTTTGGTTTTCAGAGAATTAGGTGGTTTTCTGAACAGTTGCAGTTAAATTCAAACTCACAAGTTCTAAATCACTCATTTTTGGCTTTCGCCTTTGATGAGGGAAAACCTGATGAGGTAAAACCTTTTTTAAAACTTCTAAAATTCTTTCGTATATTTAACTTTGTTGAATCTTCGATTTGTCCTAAGTTGTTCATTTTTGATTTGTTTTGGCGAAATAATCATACTGATTTTCAGCTAAATGAACAACTTCTTTTATTTATTTCATAATGCACAATGGGTAATGTAGAAAAAGAAGATGCAGATTATAAATATTTATTTCAAAACAATGCACCACTCAATTGGATCCCCTTTACACCGGTCAAAGAAATAGCTTGAAAAGAGAATGCTATACGTGAAATACTACTGCAAAGAGCGACTTCACCATTGTATATCAAAAATGGATTTGTACCAATCAGACCAAATACCTATCTATTGAAAACGGATATAGATGAAAATGACAAAGTTACCCAACATCGCTATATTAATGAAGAAGAAATTCAAACAGTTGGGACAAAAATTAAGATAAGTTTTCAAAGAGCTCGTTGGTTCAATGAAAAAATGTTTAATTGGTATGGAGTAAAAAAAGAAACAAGTAAAGCTAAAGTATACAGTGGATTGTCTTTTGATGAATTAATCGAACAAGGTAAAAATGGTGTTGAAAATTTGAAATTGTCAAAAGATTAAATTGTAGTTTAATATATCAAATTATAAAAGGTTGCTTAACTAAAGTTGAGTAACTTTTTTTAAATAAAAAATAGATTTTTTAACTTTGATTGATAATAATTAATACAATAATCAAAACGATTTATTAAGGAATGAAATAGTAGATTGGAAAGTTTAACACATATCAAAATATAAAAAAATAAAAAAAACTAATGTTGTAAAAGAAAATATCTATATATTTGGGAATTGTTAAAAAATAAATAGTTCATTTAATAAAAAATTACCATTTGATATATGCGTAGAGGATTACTCAAAAAAGCGATAGCTGCTTTTTATTTATTCAATATTTATGCCTTTTATGCTCAAGAAGGTGCAAATCTTGGAAAACATCAGGTAGAAATTCCTTTTGTTTCTTCAGTAATGTCTTTAAATACTTCTAATGGAGTAAATTATAGTTTTGTTGCAGACCAAACAGAAAAAAGAGTAGGGGTAACTACAACTTCTGAGATGCTTAGATATTTAAACATTTCGTTGTATAAAGTTACACCAAATGAACTTCAACATGTTGAATCCTTCCAAAAAGGAACTTCATTCGATATATCAAATTTAGAAATAGGTGCAGAATATCAATTGGTGTTAGGACAATCGATTCAAAATGTTCCTATGTCAGCAGAAATAGTTTTGAGTGATATTCAAACATTAGATAATACAACCCCTAATAATCGTATTTCTGTGAATACGCAAACTTATACTGTAGAACAAATGGTTACAGAAGTTTTGTTGAACGGGAGTTGTGCTTCGGTAAGTAATATTACACATAATTCACATTCGACTAATTATATGCATAGAAGTATTGGGTATTTTGAAAAAAACAACTCAACTTTCCCATTTGAAAATGGTATTGTATTATCAACAGGTCATGCTCTGAGAGCTCAGGATCAAAAAATATATCAACAATCGAATTCTAATTCAAATGATGGTGGAAGTGATGCTCAGTTAAATGCCATGTTGCAAAATATGGGACAAAATAATGATATACAAGATGTAGCTTATGTATCATTTGATTTTGTGCCTACTGCAAGTGATTTTTCTTTCAACTTTATTTTTGCATCAAATGAATACGGTACTTTTCAATGTAATTATTCAGATGCTTTTGCATTCTTTTTGACGAATTTAGAAACCAATGAAACAACCAATTTGGCTGTAGTACCAAATACTACTACGCCTATTTCTGTAACTACTATTCGTAATAATGCTCATAATGGAGGGTGTGTCTCTGTAAATCCCGAGTATTTTAATGCATTTTATAATTCCTCTGAAGCAGCAGCGTTGACAGCTCCTATTAATTTTAATGGTGATACCGTACCAATGACCGCATCTGCAACAGTTGAACCTGGTAAAACCTATAGAATAAAGATAGTTATTGCTGATTATTCGGACACATTACTAGATTCAGCAGTATTCTTAGAAGGAGGAAGTTTCAATATTGGAGGTGTAGATCTTGGAGGAAATCTTATTTCTGAAAACAACAATGCGTTGTGCCATGGAGATTCAAAAACGTTGACAGTCGATTTACCAGCTACTGTTACAGATATTCAATGGTATAAAGATGATGTTGCTATACCAGGTGCAACATCAAATACGTATATTGTTTCTGAATCTGGAACCTATAAAATATTTGCTATAGATCCTACAGGTACATGTGATTTTGAAGCACAAATTATTGTTGAAATTTTACCTAATCTAAATGAAATTTTAAATAAACCTGATACTCTAGTAATATGTGATTTAGTTAAGGATCAGAATGTTAATCTTACACAAGTACAGGGTGAAATATTAAATGGTCAACCTGCAAGTGCTTATACTTTCCAATATTATCTTACTGAAGCAGATTTGGAAAATGGAACGAATAGTATAACAAATGCTACTTCTTTTACTCCACAGAATACAACTGTGTTTGTAAAAGTTATTCCAATAGGAAATCCTCAATGTTGGATTTCAATGCCTTTAAAAATTGAAATTCAAGGAGCATTACCTTTTACAGACATTGAAAATGGTGCAGTATATTGCGAACAATTTGTTTTACCTACATTATTAGATGGAGAGGTATGTTTCTCTGCTCCAAACAAAGGAGGAGAGGTGTTTTCTGATGGTCACGTTTTTGGTGTTGGCGAACATACTATTTACGTAGTTTCTACAATAGATCCATGTGAAGAAGAAAAGGCTTATACATTTAGAGTCGTTCCATGTAGTGTTCCTAATGGTATTTCCCCAAATGGTGACGAAAAAAATGATGCCTTAGATTTGACTATTATGTATCCTTTAAAAGTAACTATATATAACCGTTACGGAGCAATAGTGTATGAACATGGATTAGGATACACAAAACAATGGGTAGGTCAAGACCAATCTGGAAATCTATTGCCATCTGGTACTTACTTTTATCAAGTAGTACTGATGAACAAAACTATCGAGGGTTGGATAGAATTGAGTAGATAAAAACTATAAACTTTAAAAACAATAACCAAAATACTAGATATAATGAAAAAAAAATATACTTATATATTAGGTCTATTTGCTTCAGGTGTAGTGTTTGCAAATTTTTCTAATTCTTTAGATTGGAATAGTAAAGAATGGATTGAAAAATCGTTAAACATTTCATCTGTATATTTTACAGATAGTTCTGTTGCTGAACAATCAGTTGGTACACAACTGACACAACAAAAAAAAGTTGCAGAAACAATTTTGTCAAATGAATATTTAAATGTTCAAACACCAAATAATATACAAGTAAAATTACAAAATGGTCTGTTTGTTATTACTTGGGATGTAGCTCAAAATGTAAACGGTTGGGAATTAGTTGTTCAACAAAAAAACTCTGGAGTACCAACCAATGACAATGAAAATATAGTTTTTGTTTCAAATCCTAATTATACTTTTTCACATCAAAGAGATGTAGATTATGAGGTATATGTTAGAGCTATTGATACAAACGAAGTGAGAAGTGCATGGTCTACCCCTGTAGCTTTTTCAGATTTCGTGCCAGAGGCTTGTGCAAAATTGACATTAAATGATATTAGCTTAAATGCCAACTCTTCTGGAGATTATGTGATTTGTCCTGGTCAAAGCAATGAAGTACATTTATCCGCTGATTTTGATGCAGAACACTTCAAAGCTACATCAACGTATGAAGTAGAAGAAATAGAATACAATCCACCTTATCCTTTTTTAGGGGGAAATATTATGTCTATTACTTCAGATGATGACTATACTGCAAGTTTTAATTTACCATTTGATTTTTGTTTTTTTGAAAACAAATACAGTTATTGTAGAATTGGAGATAATGGTGTAATTACATTTGGATTGCCCTTTACAGAAGTGGAAGGAGAATATTGTCCTTGGACAATAAATGCTCCAATACCTAATCAAAATACATCAATAAAAAATGCTATTTATGGTGTGTTTCAGGATATGTATACAACAAATAATCCAGGACCAAATTCACAAATCAATTATCAAGTAATTGGTGAATATCCGTGTAGAGCATTAGTTGTAAACTTTAATGAAGTTCCGGCGTATAATACGGAATGTAATTCTCCACAATTTCGTACAACAACACAAGTTGTACTGTACGAAATTACTAATATTATCGAAGTTTACGTAAAACAAAGAAATGCTTGTAATGCATGGCAAAATGGAAATGGTGTTTTAGGTATTCAAAACGAACAAGGAACACTCGCATACACACCACCAGGTAGAAATACAGGCAACTGGAATGCTCAAGAAGAAGCATGGAGATTTAAGCCAAGTGGAGATACAACTGTTGAATTTGCTTGGTATGCAAATGGTGTATTGATCAGCAATGAAAAAGATATTGATTTTACTGTTACAAATCCATCAACTGTAATCGAAGCTCGTTTAACTTTCGAAGATTGTGGTCAAGAATTGGTATTATCAGAAACTTTCAACATAAAAATGCTAGAAGAGTTTGATTTACCTTCTATTCCAGATGTACAGTTATGTGTATATGAAAATGAGTTTCCAAACTATAATTTAGAAACATTTATCCCACACGTAACTCAAAATTTAACCAACGCATCAGAATATTCTGTTGAATTTTATAGAAGTCAAGCAGATGCTGAAAATGGACAAAATAGAATAGCAAATCCTACTGTGTATTCTGTAAATCCTATTCCACAAACGGTGTATATAAAAGTGGTTCACAACCAAACAGAATGTTTTGGTATTCGACCTGTGAATTTTGTCCCAGCACCAGTACCAGCGATGGCTCAACCAGAAAATGTAGTGATTTGTAATTCGTTTGTGTTGCCAGAATTGCCAGATCCTTTGTTTTCTTATCACGAAATTAAACAAATAGAACCTATTTCAGGGGCTATCATCGATGTTAAAAATGATGTTCCAGCTGGTGATGTTTTGCCTATAGGAAATTATGTTGTAAAAATCAAATTGCTTTCTGATTTAAATTGTGAGGCATTTATAGAATACAACGTTGAGGTACAGCCATGCGATTTGCCTAAAGGTATTTCTCCTAATGGTGACGGAAAAAATGATCAATTAGATTTGACCAATTATAGGTCGTTGAAAGTAACAATTTACAATCGTTATGGTAAAGTAGTATATGAACATGGGCTAGGATATACCAACCAATGGAAAGGTCAAGATTTGAGTGGAGGAGATTTGCCAAGTGGTACATATTTCTTAGAAGTGCAAACCATGACAACCCAATTTACGTCATGGATAGAATTGAGTAGATAATAAAATAATAATTAACACTTATAATACAATAATTTTATGAGTTTCAATAAGAGAAAAATAATTACACTAATGGGGATTACAGCGATAGCTTCTTCTGCAAATGCTCAACAAGATCCTCACTACACACAGTATATGTATAACCAAAGTGTAATCAACCCAGCTTATGCGGGTAGTAAAGAGAGTTTAGCTTTAGGGGTATTGCACAGACAGCAATGGGTAGGACTTGAGGGTGCTCCTGTTACTTCTACATTTTTTGGACATGGAAGTTTAGGTAAAAATGTAGGAGCAGGTATCTCTGTGATTTCTGACAAGATTGGACCTACTTCAGAAAACAATGTTTATGCAGATGTGTCATATACTATCAAATTGGCTCCTGGTCATAAATTGGCACTCGGGGTAAAAGGAGGAATGACGCTTCAAGACACAAGATATTTTTCTGAAGTTAGTACACATGTACCAGATGCAAATGACCCAGTATTTGCTGAAAACTCGAGCAATTCGTTTTTCAACGTGGGCGCTGGTGCTTTCTATTATACAGACAAATATTATGTAGGACTTTCTGTTCCAAACTTATTGCCTAATAATTATGTAAATAAAAACAATATCAAGTACGGATCAGATGCAATGCACGGATTCTTTACAGCAGGATATGTGTTTGAGCTAAACCCTGATTGGAAATTAAAACCACACACTATGGTAAAATACGCAATGTATTCGCCAGTGTCGTTTGATGTAAACTTGAATACAAGCTACAAAGACAAATTAGACTTTGGACTAATGTATAGATTCCAAGATTCGTTTGGTGCAATGATTAGCTATGCAGTGATGTCTAATATGAGAATAGGTTACGCGTACGACTACGTTACCTCTCCATTAAATTACAAAACAAGCGGCTCTCACGAAGCGTTTCTATTGTTTGATATCAACTTTAAACGCAAAGTGTCAAGTTCACCACGTTATTTCTAATGCTTAAATTCGTTGATAAAATATGAAAAAAATATATATTACATTAGCCCTATTGTGCTCAATGAATGCCACATTTGCACAAGATCTTGATTCTCCAGAGCAACGATTGGCTTATGCTGATAAATTGTTTGAAAGATTTGAATATGTGCAGGCTATCGAACATTACAAAAAATTAGTTAGAGGTAAAAAAACCGATGTTCATATCTATGTGCAGTTAGCAGAATCGTATTACAATATTTTCAATAGCGTTGAGGCAGCTAAATGGTATGCCAAAGCCATCGAAAAAAATCCCGAAGTTGATGGCGAAACCTACTTCAAATACGCTCAGATGCTCAAAGCTAGTGGACGTTATGAGGCTTCTAACAAGGCAATGAAAAAATTTGCAGATTTGAAACCAGACGATTCTCGTGCTGTAGAATTTTTAAAAGACCCTGATTACATTCCAAATTTGAGAAGTCAAGAGGCGTTGTTTACTTTTGAAAATTTAAAAGGATTAAACGACGAAAAGTTCTCTGACTTTGCAGGGATTTTAACTCATGATGATCAATTTTATTTTGCATCTACACGTACAGAGAAAAAGAAAAAATACGGGTGGAATTCAGAACCATACCTTGATGTATATGTAGGAACATTAGACGATTTGGAATACAAGATCAAAGACATCAAACCTGTATCTCAGTTAAACGAAAAATACCACGACGGACCAGTAACTATTACTTCCGATGGTAATAAAATGTATTTTGCTTCAGAATCTTTCAGAGAAGGTTTGTATGAAGTAGATAAAGAAAAACGTCTGAAAAAAGGTAAAGTAGCATTGTTCCAAGCGACATACAATGGAAAGTCTTGGACAAAAATCAGAAAATTGCCTTTCATTTCAGGTGAATATCATGTAAGTAATCCGAGTGTTTCTCCAGACGGTACCACTTTGTATTTTGCATCTGATATGCCAGGCGGATACGGAGGAATGGACATATGGAAAGTAGCCATCAACGAAGACGGTACATTTGGCGAGCCAGTAAATATGGGAGATAGAATCAATACAGAAGGTAGAGAGTCGTTTCCATTTATTTCTGAAACAGGAAAATTTTACTTTGCCTCTGATGCTCACAAAGGGTTTGGAGGATTGGATGTGTATGAAATAGACCTGACAGCTCCAGGGGCAAAAATCAAAAACTTAGGAGATCCGATCAACACACCAAAAGACGATTTTGCATTGTCATTATATCCTACAAAGGGAATCGGATTCTTATCTACTAATAGAGTAGGAAGAGATGATATCTATGTAGTAAAACCAGTATGTTTGAATGAATTTGTAATCACAGTAGTCAACGAAAAAACTGGCGAAACCCTATCTGATGCAAAAGTAGCCATCATAGACCACAGAGGAAACGTAGTAGAAACAAGAACAACAGATTCTCGTGGAGTAGTAACCTACGATGTAGATTGTGATAGAACCTATTCGTTGAGAGTGGACAAAGTAGATTATGCAGGAAAGAGCATCGAATTGGAAAGAACACGCGATGGAAAATTCCCGGTAAGCGTAGGATTGCGTCCAATCGACTTGATTGTAGTAAATACACGCCTTGAAATTGATGATATCTATTTCGAATTCAACAGAGCAAACATCACACAAGAGGGTGCTTTTGAATTGGACAAAGTAGTGGACATCATGCGTAAAAATCCAAGTATGAAAATCCGAATCGAGTCGCACACAGATACAAGAGGTAATGACCATTACAACTTGAAACTATCTCAACAAAGAGCTGCGGCTACCTTCCAATATCTTGTATCTAAAGGTATCGAAGCAGAGCGTATGATAGCAAAAGGATACGGAGAGTCTCAACCAAAAGTAGATTGTGGAGACAACTGTACAGAAGAGCAACACGCTATCAACCGTCGTTCAGAATTTATCATCTTAGAAAGATAATTCTACAATAACACTATCAAAAAAGCTGTTTGGAAACCCCAAACAGCTTTTTTTTACCATTTATGATTTGAAATTACCAAGACTATTACTCAAGTAAAATCATTTCATTATGGTAAAACGCAATAGAAAAATGAATCAACTTATTAATTCCATCTCACCTTAAAGATTGCACCCAAGCTCAGCCATCTGGTAGGCATAGGTACCGCACCAGCCTCATTGTACTGAGCATCTGTAAGGTTGGTTGCTTGAGCATACACCGTCAGGGTAGGGAAATGATAGTTTAGCTTTGCATCGATGACAGTATAAGGGTCGTTGAGTTCTCTTTCTACAAAGCGCACCTGCAATTGCGTACTCCATTTTTTGTAGTTGTAGTTTACCCCACCGATAGCCTGATGCTTTAAGCTCTCTAACGAATACTTCGAAATCAAACCACCCGAAAGCATTTTCGCCTTTGGACTCAGGTATTGATAGCTCAGTTTGTATCCCAAACTTTGCTCATTGCCCAAATCTACTTTATGTTGCCACAAGAACTGAAGCCCTCTGAGGGTTTGCTGATCAAAATTCTCTGGGGTATATGGCACACTACTATCAATACGCACCCAATCTATAAAGTTATGAATATTTCTTTCAAAAACCGTTGCTTGAAACCTCTTGTTACCTTTAGTATAATACACCCCCGCTTCGTATTGCCATGCATTTTCAGGTTGTAGCGATGGGTTTCCGACATTCGAAGGCTGTTTCAAGTACAAATCCATAAAGGACGGAATACGCTGACTCGACCCTACACTCGCCGAAGCCTTCCATTCCTCATTGATTTCATACGAAACATCTACACCAGGATACCACTGAAAACCAAAAGCCGAGTTGTAGTTCCAATAAGCACCCACACTCACAAATAATCTATCCGCAAATCTGTTTTTGTATTCGGCAAACCATCCATGGTTGGTACGTTCGTGCTGTTGTAGATTAGAGCTGTTTACCTTTTCATGTCTGGCTTCGTACCCTACGCTAAAGTCACCAAAGTCAGTTGCATACAAAGCATGTAATTCTCCCATCACCGCGTTTAGATAATGTAGCGAACGAGCCTTGCTCAAGTCGTGTCTAAAGTAGCGGTAGTCGTCCTCATTGTAGCGATTGCTGATACGAGGTTTTAACACTATATTTCCAATTTTGTGTTTACTCCCCATGCTAAAGAGCAAGGTTTTTACCACCTCAAAAGATTCCTTATCGCCTGGGGCAGCATAAAAACCATTGGCACCAAACTGATTATGAATATATCCCCCCATCCAGTTAAAATGATTATTGACATCAGCAGACCATTGTCCTTGGTACATAAGCTTTTTATTAGCCGCCGCCGAGTTGTAGCGTTGACCGTTAGTTTCCTCTTTAGTAGCACTCAGCAAATGCCCCACACTACCAGTCTTTCCAGCAATCGTAGCATTGATACCACCAGAAGCATAAGTCCCCTCTCCATCGCCAGCCTCTTTACTCTTGAAAGACGAACCCATATAGGCATGCACCTGAGCATAGGTCTCATCGCTGGTTTTTGTAACGATATTGATAGCACCTGTCAGTGAGTTGATACCATAAATACGAGAAGCAGGAACCTTTCAAAATCTCGATTCTTTCAATTGCCTCAAAGGGGATCGGAAGGTTTAGATTGTGGTGAGCCGTCAAGGCGTCGCCTACTTTCATTCCGTTCCACAAAATCATGGTTTGTTCAAAAGTACCTCCGTCGATGCTCACATCAGCCTGCGAACCAAATGGCCCTCTCTGACGCACATCCACACCACTTGCATAGGCAAGCAACTCGTTGATAGAGCTCACAGGCAGTTTTCTGATATCCTCTTTGGTGATAATTTGCACACTGCGTGTCGATTCGCCAAACGGCATCTCCAGCGGCTCTTTGGTAATAACCAATTCTGACAATTCCTCAACCTCCTGTTCCTGAGCCTGAGTAAATAACGGCAGTAATAACGCTGCTAAAAATAATTTGTTTTTCATATAGTGTATTAAATAATTTAGCGATTTAGAAAATTAGGTATATAGAAATTTTCAATTTTTTATATATGCATATTTGTTTTCCATTTATTTTAGGTTTCAAATGAATAAAATATTTATTTGGGCGTGCCCCTTTGGGTCGGGCTATCGGCAGTCGCTTTTTGTTCATTCCACTTTGTTTCATTTCACAAAAGAGCTCCGACAATGCCTCTATCCCTCACGCAATTTTTACATGGTTGAATATTTATTTTATATAAAATAAAAATTTTGAAATCCTGCTGTAGAGACAAAATATGTATAGTCTCAATATTTGTTATGATGTTTGACAAAGTTTGTAGCCAAAATGTGTTATTCCGAACTTTTGTTTTGTAATCTAACAATACAATTTCTACTTAGGACTACCTTGTTTTATAGTTGATTCATACAATTTCTACTTAGGACTACCTTGTTTTATAGTTGATTCATACAATTTCCGCTTAGGGCTACCGTGTTTTATAGTTGATTCATACAATTTCCACTTAGGGCTACCGTGTTTTATAGTTGATTCATACAATTTCCACTTAGGGCTACCGTGTTTTATAGTTTATTCATACAATTTCCACTTAGGGCTACCTTGTTTTATAGTTGATTTATACAATTTCTACTTAGGGCTACCTTTTTTTATAGTTGATTTATACAATTTCTACTTAGGGCTACCTTGTTTTATAGTTGATTTATACAATTTCCATTTTGTGCTGATATATAATCCTTTATTTTCTTTTTGGTAGAATAGTTTGTCAAAGTCTCAAAACTTTTTCAAACTCTCTTGTGCAATCATTTTTGAGATTGTATAGTTTGAGTATATAAACTTCTGAGAAGTTTCAATACTTTTCAGAAGTGCTTTGTGATTTTTCATATCAAAATTTTATATCATATAGCTATATATTGTTACATTTTGCTCTGTTTATTGGTATGTTTTTTAATTTTTTAAATAAAAAACTTTTGTAATGTTAAATATATAAAAAAAGTTTTTTTATATTTGTTGTGAATAACGTTAAAATTATTAAATATGAACACATTAGAATTAAAAAGACTGCATAATGCCGAACATTTGGCATTGATGACAGAGATGCTACATTTGGTAGAAGAATCTGCCATAGCACAGCTAAACGATGTGAAAGCTGATTTCACAAAATTTGTAGAGCTATCCGAAGAGGCTCAAAAGCAAATCACTAAAAGCAAATATACCAAAGAGCTGGGTATCCTCGACGAGGAAAGAGACCATCTCTACAGAGGTATGATGCACAGAGTGCAAAGCGAAATGCTACACCCTGATATAAATAGACGAAAGTCTGCTGAAAAGGTAAAAATCGTATTTGATGCCTACGGTAGAATCATCTCAAGTAATTATGAAAAGCAAACCGTAGAGCTTCAAAACCTTATTTTAGATCTTCGTGCTCCCAACTTTGTACAGGACGCTAAAGCTATTGGTCTCAGAGAGTGGATAGATGCTTTGGCTACTGCCAATGAAAACTTTCACACTCTGTATCTACAACGCCGCGATGAATACGCTAGTAGAGAGTCGTACAATATGAAAGATATACGCAAGGCTCTCGATGATGTATTTAAAAAGTTGAGGGATGTCACTGCCGCTTTGGCTATTTTGCAACCAAGCGATGAACTCGAAACTTTGGTTCGCAAAGCCAATGTGAGTATTTCTAAATGGCGTGATACTATCGCTCAACGCAGCGGTCGTAGAACTCGACAAAATGACGAGCCTATACACAATGATGAGGAAACAGCAGATTAAAAATTGCTTTTCCAAATATCCGAACACCTCCCCATATCTGTGCTTTTCAAGGGGAGGTGTTTTTTGTTTTACGCGTGAGGGGTGGGAGCGGTATCCTTTTGTGGAGGCGACAGCCGACACAAAAGATATAGCGGACGACCCGACCCATAGCATTGCCCCAATGTGATTTTGTACTACTATATTCCTATATATTCTTGATGTACTCTTTACTTTTACTATCCCTATATAATAGGGCATTGCGTAGGGGCACGCCCAAAATACCTTCTTGCTTTTTTTGTTTTGCTGGGCAAATATCGTAACTTTCCGGTCTGTAATTATAGTCCAGTTTTTGAATTTATGAATAGTCCGGTTGTGTCGTTATTTGCAGAGCAAATTTCGATAGATAAATTGTCTAAAAATCCTGTGTATCTACAGGTAGCTCATCAGGTGGTGGAGATGATTCAGCGAGGGCAGGTGGCTCATAATACCCCTTTGCCTGGTACGCGTGTATTGGCTCAATGTATGGGGATCCACCGCAATACTGCCTCGATGATTTATGACGAACTGGCTGCGATGGGGTGGGTGGAAATTATACCCAATCGTGGAACTTTTGTCAGTGCCGTCCTTCCTAACAACAAACTAAAAGCGGGGACTTCCAACGAAGACCTTTTTGCTACTGAAACCCTTTTTGAGCTAAAAGAAAATCCTTTTTTGCAGATTCCCTTTCCAAAAAATACTTTGAAATATACCCTAAACGACGGCGTACCCGATGTGCGGTTGATTCCTACTCAATTGCTGTCGAGATGGTTGCATAGCTCGGCAAAAAAATCTCAGATTGTACAGAGTGATTTTCCTGTAGTGCGTGTCAGTAAACTCAATAATCACTTGTGCAACTATCTGAAAACGAGTTATGGCTTTAAGATTTCGCCAGATAATCTGTCTGTGTTTCGCTCTGTAGAGGGGGCTTTTTATATTGTAGCTCAGACTGTTTTGCAACAAGATGATCTGGTGCTGGTGTCGTATAAAAATCATCAGGTGGTCAATGCCACATTGCGACATTTGGGAGCAAAGATTCATCAGATACCCTATGATAGCGAGGGGATTTCGGTAGAGTATATTCGCCAAAAGTTTAGAAAAGGGGAGGTACGCATGGTGTATGTCAATGCACAAAGGCATTATCCTACGACGGTGGCGATGAGTTTTCGCCGAAAGATAGAATTGCTGCAACTCGCCTACGAATATGGCTTTGCCATAGTAGAAGAATGTTTTGATAACGAGTGGAATCACGAGCATCAGCAGGTATCAATGGCCAGACTCGACACGCAGGGAGCTGTGATCTATATCGGACGTTTTGGGACGCAGTTGCTACCATTGTTTCATCGTAGTTTTGTGGTGGCACCAAACAATCTGATTGAAAAAGTAAGGCACTACAAACATATCATCGACTATCGACATGATGATTTTACCGATAAAATTCTCAGCGAAATGCTCATCGAAGGAGATATTCACCGTATTCAGAAAAAAATCCTCCTCGAAAATAAAAGACGTATGGGGCATGCTATCGATTTGCTACATGCTACCTTTTCACACGAGATAAAAATCCAAAAGGCGAGTGGTGGTATGGCTCTATGGATAGAGTTTTTTCCGCATATTTCCCTCAAAACTTTTGCAGAATTGCTCAGAAAATATGATGTTTTACTGCCCGACTACATCCTCTTTCAGGACAAATCGACCTGCGGAATACGATTGGGATTTGCCAACTGGACGGAAGATGAACTTCGAGAGATTATTTGGTCTTTTAAAAAGGTTTATGAAAGTTTGTCGTGAATTTTTATTTGTGATATCTACTAGCCTACGCCAAAAATAGGTAAGGTTGTGAATCTGATAAAGGACAATCTGCCGTATGAAAATGGTGGAATATGTAAATAATTTGAAAAAAAACAAAGCAGATGTTTTTTACGTAAAATAGCTTTTTATACTTTTGCATTAGAAATATTAAACAACAAAACAACAAATAACGATACAAAATGGGAAGAGCCTTTGAATTTAGAAAAGCAAGAAAAATGAAACGTTGGTCTGCTATGGCAAAAACGTTTACTCGTATTGGAAAAGATATCGTAATGGCGGTGAAAGAAGGAGGTCCAAACCCTGAAACCAATGCGCGTCTGAGAGCAGTGATGCAAAACGCAAAAGCGGCAAATATGCCTAAAGACAACGTGGATAGAGCTGTCAAAAGAGCTACTGACAAGGATACAGCAAACTATAAAGAAGTGTTGTTTGAAGGATATGCACCTCATGGTATTGCGATTTTGATCGAAACAGCTACTGACAACAACAACCGTACGGTGGCAAATATCCGCTCGTATTTTAATAAGTGCAATGGTACGTTGGGGACACAGGGTTCGGTAGAATTTATGTTTGACCACAAATGCAATTTTAGAATCGAAAAGGTAGAGGGACTGGATTTGGAAGAGTTTGAATTGGAGTTGATCGACGCTGGGGTAGAAGAAATCTTTGAAGACGAAGATGGTATTATGATTTACGCTCCTTTCAATAGTTTTGGTGCTATCCAAAAAGAGTTGGAGGAACGCAATATGGAAATACTTTCGTCTGGTTTTGACCGCATTCCACAGGTTACGAAAGAATTGACCGAAGAGCAAATCGCTGATGTGGAAAAATTGTTGGAAAAAATAGAGGAAGACGACGACGTGCAAAACGTATTTCACACTATGGCATAACATTTTATTACTAAAATTATAAAGAGGTTGTACATTTGTCAGCCTCTTTTTATATTATTATGAAAGTATTTTTATCATTTTGGCTTATTGTAGGTACGCAGGTCTTGTTTGCTCAATCGGTAGATTTTGTGCAAGGCGATGCGTCGATTTTTTTTGATACGGAACATAAGTTGGTAAAAGGCGAAATACTTTATCATTTTACTTGTTCAGAAAAAAATACTATAGTGGGTATTGATGCAAAAGAGATGCAGATAGATCGGGTAGAGGTCAATGGAAAATCGGTGGAATATTTGTACAATCAACAAATTATTTCCTTTTCAAGCGAGGTAAAAATAGGGGCAAATACCGTGAAAATCTCCTATCAGACGTCTCCTAAACAGGCGTTGTATTTTGTGGATAACGAAGGTAGTCCTCAGATATGGACGCAGGGGCAGGGAAAATATACCAGCCATTGGCTCCCTAGCTTTGACGATACTAGCGAAAAGGTGATTTTTAACCTGAACATCCGTTTTGATAAAAATTTTCAGGTGATTTCTAACGGAAAATTGGTCGATAAAACCTGTGATACCTCTGACTGTACGTGGTACTATCAGATGCAGCAACCTATGAGCTCGTATTTGGTGATGTTGGCCATCGGTAACTATCAAAAAAAGGTAGAATATTCAAAGTCGGGAGTGCCTATTGAAAATTATCTTCCTCACAATGCTCATCAACATTACACCTATACGTATCAAAATACACCTATCATAATGGATATTTTGGAGGAATTTCTTCAAGTGCCCTATCCATGGAAGGTCTATCGCAATATTCCCGTATACGATTTTATGTATGCCGGTATGGAAAATACCACAGCAACTACTTTTCATCAAAATTTTGTGGTGGATAAAATAGGAGCCATCGACCGTTCGTACCTCAATGTAGATGCTCACGAAATGGCACATCATTGGTTTGGCAATCTCATCACAGCAAAACATCCCGAAGACCACTGGATTCAAGAGGGATTTGCAACCTATCTGGATTGGTATATCGAAAAACAGCTGAAAGGAGATGATTATTACTATTGGAAAATGTATGAAATGAATGAAAAAGTGTCTCTCGATGCCAAGGTAAACAAAAATACAGTGATTTATTCACCAAAAGCCACTACTACTACCTATTATGACAAGGCTGCTCTTGCAGTTTATAACCTATCGTTGCAGTTGGGCGAAGAAAAGTTTAGACAGGTATTGAAGTTGTTTTTGCAAAAACATGCATTTCGCTCAGTAACTACCGAAGATTTTTTGCAAGAGATAAAGAATGTGAGTCCAACCTTTGATGTGGAAACATTTAAAAACAACTGGCTGTATAATTCCGGTCTCCCTATTGATTTGATACAAATTGCAAAGGAAAATAGTCAGTGGGTAACTACATATTTACAGGTCATCGAACTACAAAAACTGTCTTTTAAAGAAAAGAAAGAGCTGTTGTGGAACTATTTAACTGATGAGACCAACGGTATTTATACCCAAAAAGAAGTCATTTATCAATTGCATAAGGAAAATTTTGAAGATATAAAGGCGTTTTATCATTATGTAGCACAGTCAAAAAATGTAAAATTACGTCAAGCGTTGGTACAAATCATTCAAGAAATACCCGATGAATTTTATGAGGAATATGTAAAATTTTTACAAGACGATTCCTACATTACAAAAGAATTAGTGTTTAAAAATCTGTGGTTACAAAAACCAGAAAACCGAATTCAGCTGTTGGATGATACACAGGATATCATAGGAATGGGGGATAAGAATTTTAGAATTTCTTGGTTGATGATGGCTTTGAAAACCGAATATAAACAAAATGAGAAAGCCAAATGGTACAAAGAATTACATGATTACACTACCGAACGCTATAATGCCGACGTAAGACAAAATGCCATTCAAGCCCTGTGGTATGTAAATCCATTGGATAAAAACGCTCTGCCACCATTGATTGACGGTTTGGTACATCACAATACAAGGTTTGTGAATTTTTGTAGAAAAGCTATCAAACAATTGTGCGAACGAAAAGAGTTTAAAGTCTATTTTGCACAACAATTGGAGGTGCTTTCGGTAGAAAAAAGAGCAAAATTGGAAAAAATAATCGGCTTGGAGTAAAACAAAAGACTGTCAGAGAATGTTAGTTCTGACAGTCTTTTTCTGTTTTATTCAAAATACGAAAAACTTTCGTTTCCTTTGATGTTGAGTAGGGTATGGTAAATCAATAGGATAAGGTTTTCGATATCGTTTTGATGAGCCATTTCTACCGTTGTGTGCATATAACGCAAAGGCAACGAAATCAAAGCCGACGGTGTACCTCCATTGCTATACGCAAAAGCGTCGGTGTCTGTACCTGTAACTCTCGAAAGGGCATTTCGCTGAAAAGGAATGTTTTGCTTTTCGGCTGTAGAAACAATCAGTTCTCTCAAGATATTGTGAATCGCAGGTGCATAGCCTATCACAGGCCCTTTGTTGATTTTTTGTTCCCCTTCGATTTTTTTGTCAATCATCGGTGTAGTGGTATCGTGGCAAACATCCGTTACAATAGCCACATTGGGTTTGATGGCTTGAGTAATCATTTCGGCACCACGCAATCCCACTTCCTCTTGTACAGCATTTACGATATACAATCCAAAAGGCAGTGTTTTGTTGTTTTCTTTTAGCAAACGAGCCACTTCGGCAATCACAAAACCACCGATGCGATTGTCCAACGCACGACCTACCCATTTGTCTTTATTTAGAATTTCAAATTCATCGGGATAGGTAATGACACACCCTACATGCACGCCCAAAGACTCAACTTCTTCGCGAGATTCGCATCCACAATCGATAAAAAGACTCTCGATTTTTGGAGTAGGTTCGTCTTTGCCCAGTCTCAATCTCGTGTGAATAGCTGGCCAACCAAATACACCTTTTACGATACCTTTTGGTGTGTGGATATATACCTTTTTTGAAGGAGCGATTACTTGGTCACTACCACCATTTCTCACGACATAAATCAGTCCGTCTTCAGAAATATAGTTGACATACCAAGAGATTTCATCGGCATGAGCTTCGATGACCACTTTATATTTGGCATTAGGATTGATAATACCCACTGCGGTACCGTATTTATCCGTATAAAATTCATCAACAAAAGGTTTTAGATAATTCATCCAAAGTTTTTGCCCAGAAGATTCGTAACCCGTTGGAGAAAAATTGTTTAAATAATTGGTAACAAATGCGATAGAATTTTCATTTAAAATCGATGTACTCATAATGTAAAAATTTTATCAAAAATAAGAAGAATGAAATAATTTAGTAGTAATTTTGAATTAAAATAGTAAAAAAATGAAAAAAATACTTTTAGGAATATTCATGTTTTTAGGAACAATAGGATTTGCCCAAGAAGGAGAAGATATTGAAAAATACTTCAAAAATGTAAGCAAAATGGTAAAAGAGGCAAACGCAGACGGTTATGTAGAATTGCCTGAAATATTTATCAATATATCACGCGAAGAAATCGAACGTGAACAAACGATGAATATTTTACGCCGAAGAATTTTACGCGTGTATCCGTATGTAGTGGCAACTTCAGAAAACCTGATGGCACTCAATTCTGAATTGGATAAAAAATCTACAATCCGTGAAAAAAACAAATACATTAAAACTCAAGAAAAGCTTTTGAAAGAAAAGTTTGAAGAGCCTTTGAAGAAATTGTCGAGAAAAGATGGTCAGATTTTGGTGAAATTGATTCATAGACAAACGGGACAATCTACCTTTAATTTGATAAAAGAATTTAAAAGTGGCTGGTCTGCATTTTGGTCAAATCAAACGGCAAAAATGTTTAACATCAACTTGAAAACCCAATTCAATCCCAATCAAAACATCGAAGATTTTTATATCGAATATCTTTTAGAAGAGTTAGCAAATCAACGTAGAATACATTATGTAACTCCAGTTTTGCAATTTAATCGTGCAAAAATGAAAGCCGATTGGAAAACAAAATTAGGAGATTCAGGATATTATCCAGAGTAGGAAAGGAGTAAAATATCACCAAGTTTTTATCGTTAAGGATAGGATTTTGGTGATATGTTTTTATAGGGATTTCCACTACATTTCCACATATAACTATTATTTATATACTCGAAAACAGCTCCCTTATTTCCTCCAAAAGCATAGCATCTCTGTTTTTTTGTTGTAAAAAGAAAAAAAACAGCGACAATCCGTGTAATTTGCGAGAGAATTCACAAAGCGTATCGAAAGTATCCGTTGAAAACCAATTGTTTAAAAAATATTTCAAAATTTTTCTTCAAAACATTTGGAAGATAACAAAAACTTGTTCTATCTTTGCAATCCGTTCAAAGAGATAGGGGGCGATTAGCTCAGCTGGTTCAGAGCACCTCGTTTACACCGAGGGGGTCGGGGGTTCGAATCCCTCATCGCCCACGAAAGAAAAAAAACTAAAAAAGTTTTGTGTTTTAGAAAAAACTTTCTACTTTTGCAACCGCTTTAGAAACGAAGCGTTTTGTAAGTAGGGGGAGAAAAACTTTAACAAATTTTTTAACAAAATAAATTTTGGTAGTTTTAAAAATTCTTTCTACTTTTGCACTCGCTTTCTGAGAGGGGAGTGAAAGTAAAACAAGAGACGATCATAGAAAATATTTTATTGAATTAACAGCATACCTGAGAGAACAAGTAAAGTTGGGATAAAACATCATTAATATAAAAAATATACGATGAAGAGTTTGATCCTGGCTCAGGATGAACGCTAGCGGCAGGCCTAACACATGCAAGTCGAGGGGTAGAGCTACTTTAGTAGTTTGAGACCGGCGCACGGGTGCGTAACGCGTATGCAATCTACCTTATACAGAGGGATAGCCCAGAGAAATTTGGATTAATACCTCATAGTATATTTGAGTGGCATCATTTAGATATTAAAGATTTATCGGTATAAGATGAGCATGCGTCCCATTAGTTAGTTGGTGTGGTAACGGCATACCAAGACGATGATGGGTAGGGGTCCTGAGAGGGAGATCCCCCACACTGGTACTGAGACACGGACCAGACTCCTACGGGAGGCAGCAGTGAGGAATATTGGTCAATGGAGGCAACTCTGAACCAGCCATGCCGCGTGCAGGAAGAATGTCCTATGGATTGTAAACTGCTTTTGTACGGGAAGAAAACGTGCTATGTATAGCAAACTGACGGTACCGTAAGAATAAGGATCGGCTAACTCCGTGCCAGCAGCCGCGGTAATACGGAGGATCCGAGCGTTATCCGGAATCATTGGGTTTAAAGGGTCCGTAGGCGGGATTATAAGTCAGTGGTGAAAGTTTGCAGCTTAACTGTAAAATTGCCATTGATACTGTAGTTCTTGAATTTTTGTGAAGTAACTAGAATATGTAGTGTAGCGGTGAAATGCATAGATATTACATGGAATACCAATTGCGAAGGCAGGTTACTAACAAAGGATTGACGCTGATGGACGAAAGCGTGGGTAGCGAACAGGATTAGATACCCTGGTAGTCCACGCTGTAAACGATGGATACTAGCTGTTTGGTTTTCGGACTGAGTGGCTAAGCGAAAGTGATAAGTATCCCACCTGGGGAGTACGCACGCAAGTGTGAAACTCAAAGGAATTGACGGGCCCGCACAAGCGGTGGAGCATGTGGTTTAATTCGATGATACGCGAGGAACCTTACCAGGGCTTAAATGTAGATTGACTTATTTGGAAACAGATATTTCTTCGGACAATTTACAAGGTGCTGCATGGTTGTCGTCAGCTCGTGCCGTGAGGTGTCAGGTTAAGTCCTATAACGAGCGCAACCCCTGTTGTTAGTTGCCAACGAGTGATGTCGGGAACTCTAGCAAGACTGCCGGTGTAAACCGTGAGGAAGGTGGGGATGACGTCAAATCATCACGGCCCTTACGTCCTGGGCCACACACGTGCTACAATGGCCGGTACAGAGAGCAGCCACTTGGTGACAAGGAGCGAATCTATAAAGCCGGTCACAGTTCGGATTGGAGTCTGCAACTCGACTCTATGAAGCTGGAATCGCTAGTAATCGGATATCAGCCATGATCCGGTGAATACGTTCCCGGGCCTTGTACACACCGCCCGTCAAGCCATGGAAGCTGGGGGTACCTGAAGTCGGTGACCGCAAGGAGCTGCCTAGGGTAAAACTGGTAACTGGGGCTAAGTCGTAACAAGGTAGCCGTACCGGAAGGTGCGGCTGGAACACCTCCTTTCTAGAGATGTCCGACTTTACCTCTCGCTGTTGGTTCAAATAAATGGATAAAATAGAAGGATATACAGAGTCTCGTAGCTCAGCTGGTTAGAGTACTACACTGATAATGTAGGGGTCGGCAGTTCGAGTCTGCCCGGGACTACTAGTATTAAATAGGAAATTCTAGAAGTTGAGCAGTTATGCGGTAGATAAGGCAAAACAAATAACTCGTAGAATGTATGGGGAATTAGCTCAGCTGGCTAGAGCGCCTGCCTTGCACGCAGGAGGTCAAGGGTTCGACTCCCTTATTCTCCACAAATCCGAGAGGAAGACAAGTTCATAGACATATTGGGAAAACACAAATAGATAGAAAAATAAAAAGCACGATTTTTTGTGATAGAGATATTACAAGAGATAAAAAGAGCACAATAAGCAAAATAAGGGCGTATGGGGGATGCCTAGGCTCTCAGAGGCGAAGAAGGACGTGATAAGCTGCGAAAAGCTACGGGTATTGGCACATACGATTAGATCCGTAGATATCCGAATGGGGCAACCCACTAGTTTGAAGAACTAGTATCCGATAGGAGGCGAACCCGCTGAACTGAAACATCTAAGTAGGCGGAGGAAAAGAAAACAAAAGTGATTCCGAGAGTAGTGGCGAGCGAAATCGGAAAAGCCCAAACCAAAGTTGTTTTGGCAATTTTGGGGTTGTAGGACCACGATATTTTAATCAAAGGGAACTAGAAGTATCTGGAAAGATACACCGTAGAGAGTGATAGTCTCGTATAGGTAAACGATGTATTAAATAGTGGTATCCTGAGTAGGGCGGGGCACGTGGAACCCTGTCTGAATCCACCGGGACCATCCGGTAAGGCTAAATACTCCTGAGAGACCGATAGTGAACCAGTACCGTGAGGGAAAGGTGAAAAGAACCGTGAATAACGGAGTGAAAAAGAACCTGAAACCATACGCTTACAAGCGGTCGGAGCCCATTAGTTGGGTGACGGCGTGCCTTTTGCATAATGAGCCTACGAGTTACCGTTGCTGGCGAGGTTAAGTGATTAAGTCACGCAGCCGAAGCGAAAGCGAGTCTGAATAGGGCGTTATAGTCAGTAATGGTAGACGCGAAACCGTGTGATCTACCCATGGGCAGGTTGAAGTTTGGGTAACACCAAATGGAGGACCGAACCGGTTGACGTTGAAAAGTCTTCGGATGACCTGTGGGTAGGGGTGAAAGGCCAATCAAACTCGGAAATAGCTCGTACTCCCCGAAATGCATTTAGGTGCAGCGTTTATTATAGTTTATTAGAGGTAGAGCTACTGATTGGATGCGGGGGCTTCACCGCCTACCAATTCCTGACAAACTCCGAATGCTAATAAATGATTATAAACAGTGAGGGCATGGGTGCTAAGGTCCATGTCCGAGAGGGAAAGAACCCAGACCATCAGCTAAGGTCCCGAAATGTATGCTAAGTTGAACAAACGCGGTTTGACTGCCTAGACAGCTAGGATGTTGGCTTGGAAGCAGCCATTCATTTAAAGAGTGCGTAACAGCTCACTAGTCGAGCGGTCGAGCATGGATAATAAACGGGCATAAGTATACTACCGAAGCTATGGACAGATATACTGTGGTAGGGGAGCATTCTAAACTGGGTAGAAGAAGTACTGCGAGGTATTTTGGACTGTTTAGAAAAGAAAATGTAGGCATAAGTAACGATAATGCGGGCGAGAAACCCGCACACCGTAAGACCAAGGTTTCCTCAGCTATGCTAATCAGCTGAGGGTTAGTCGGGACCTAAGGCACACCCGAAGGGGGACGTCGATGGCCAACGGATTAATATTTCCGTACTTCTTATAGTTGTGATGGAGTGACGCAGTGGTGAAAGTACCGCGAACTGACGGAATAGTTCGTTAAAGGTCGTAGCTATAGACTTTATAGTAAAATGCGTAGAGTTTGGCGAAAACTGATAGTACTCGGAATCTACGGATGATGAGATAGTGTACCTAAAGGCTGCCAAGAAAAGCTTCTAAACATAGATTATAAGAACCCGTACCACAAACCGACACAGGTGGTCGAGGAGAGTATCCTCAGGTGCTCGAGAGATTCATGGCTAAGGAATTAGGCAAAATAGACCTGTAACTTCGGGAGAAAGGTCGCCAGCGCAAGCTGGCCGCAGTGAAAAGGTCCAGGCGACTGTTTATCAAAAACACAGGGCTCTGCAAAATCGAGAGATGAAGTATAGGGCCTGACACCTGCCCGGTGCTGGAAGGTTAAGAGGAGATGTTAGATTAATCGAAGCATTGAATTGAAGCCCCAGTAAACGGCGGCCGTAACTATAACGGTCCTAAGGTAGCGAAATTCCTTGTCGGGTAAGTTCCGACCTGCACGAATGGTGTAACGATCTGGACACTGTCTCAGCCATGAGCTCGGTGAAATTGTAGTATCGGTGAAGATGCCGATTACCCGCAGTGGGACGAAAAGACCCTGTGCACCTTTACTATAGCTTAGTATTGTTCTTGGATAAGTGATGTGTAGGATAGGTGGGAGACTATGAACTGGGTTCGCCAGGATTCAGGGAGTCATTGTTGAAATACCACCCTTTGCTTATCTGAGGACTAACTCTTTTTTTAGAGAGGACATTGCTTGGTGGGTAGTTTGACTGGGGTGGTCGCCTCCAAAAGAGTAACGGAGGCTTCTAAAGGTTCCCTCAGCACGCTTGGTAACCGTGCGTAGAGTGCAATGGCAAAAGGGAGCTTGACTGCGAGACTTACAAGTCGAACAGGTACGA
This sequence comes from Capnocytophaga sp. ARDL2, assembly GCF_041530365.1. Taxonomy (NCBI): domain Bacteria; kingdom Pseudomonadati; phylum Bacteroidota; class Flavobacteriia; order Flavobacteriales; family Flavobacteriaceae; genus Capnocytophaga; species Capnocytophaga sp. ARDL2. The sequence goes on along the minus strand of NZ_CP168034.1, from coordinate 2,209,103 downwards.
AAGTAGAGCATAGTGATCCGGTGGTTCCGTATGGAAGGGCCATCGCTCAAAGGATAAAAGGTACGCCGGGGATAACAGGCTGATCTCCCCCAAGAGCTCACATCGACGGGGGGGTTTGGCACCTCGATGTCGGCTCGTCACATCCTGGGGCTGGAGAAGGTCCCAAGGGTTGGGCTGTTCGCCCATTAAAGTGGCACGCGAGCTGGGTTCAGAACGTCGTGAGACAGTTCGGTCTCTATCTACTGCGGGCGTTAGAAATTTGCGTGGATCTGATTCTAGTACGAGAGGACCGAATTGGACTAACCTCTGGTGTATCAGTTGTGCCGCCAGGTGCATTGCTGAGTAGCTACGTTGGGAAGGGATAAGTGCTGAAAGCATATAAGTACGAAACCCACCACAAGATGAGATTTCTTTAGAAGGGTCGTTGGAGATGACAACGTTGATAGGCTATAGATGTAAAGGCAGTAATGTCAAAGTCGAGTAGTACTAATCACCCGTAAGCTTATGTGCTCTAAGAGTTGCTTTTATAAAGTATCAATAGAAGTGTTTTACAATATGTACGATATTCCTGCTAAATTAGATAATATAAATTAGCAGAACCGATTTAAGGTGGTTATAGCGTTGGGGCTCACCTCTTCCCATTCCGAACAGAGAAGTTAAGTCCAATAGCGCAGATGGTACTGCGTCATAGCGTGGGAGAGTATGTCGCCGCCTTTTTTTAAGTTAAAAACTCTAATTGAAATAAATTAGAGTTTTTTTTTTGATAAATAAGAAATTTTAATTAAATATAAATAAAAACGAAAGTTTTAAAATAAATTACATTAACTTTGTTGTTGTCCTTTCAGTTTTTAACAACTTTTTATTCTTGTTCTTCGGATTCGTCGACTGGAAATGAAAATCTATCAATGAATGAAAGTAATCTTGGGAGGAGAGAAGTTTTAGATGAAGTAGAATTAAAGAAATTGAATAACATTAGACAAAAAAAATTAAATCAAATGGATAGTTTTGAAGAATTGTCTTATGAGCAAATAATGAAAATGGCTAATATGCATAATGAAATATTGAATAATATTCATATGAGTAGAGGAGATGTTTATTTATATAGTGAGAATGAAAAATTAGAATTGGTAGAAGATCTGTATAATACTTATATGAGTGATTTTAGAGATATTACATTGAAGCAAGTAGTTGACTTCTCAAAAAATGTTGCTGGTGTCGAGAAGTCTCAGGATTTACTAATCTATGATTGGGAAAAAATGTATATTGATCAAGCTAATCAGATTCTTTTTGATTCTTCAGATATAGGAGACCTAAACATGTCTTTAGATAAATTAGTTGGTGATGTTAAATCTGATAATCGAAAAATGTTTAAAACACCAATTTTGTTGTATATTGAGACTTTAAAGGAATCTTCTTTTTATTGGGCATCCGTTGAGGAAGGAGGAAGTGGTTTAGGATTTTCCTTATTAAAGAAGAGAAGTCCCTATTTTATGAGTAATAAAAAAGGCAAGAAAAATTGGAAAAATGTAGCAATAGCAGATGCACAAGGAATGACTACAGGGATGTTGGGGGTTGCGGCTTACGGAGCATGGGGAGTGATGTTTGGGCCTGCAGGTTTTGCTTTAACAGGTGGTGCTTTTGTTTGGGTAGCTGTTGAATCTGCTATGGCGTCAGCTCTTTTTGGATAGATGAAAAAAGTATTGAGTATATTAATTGTTTATCTCTTATTAGTAAGTTTTAATCATTTTTTGTTTTGTACAGTAAATAATTATAATTTATTGGATTTTTCAGAAAATGATGTTATTAAGTCGTTTATTTATTCTAATGTTTTTGTTATTGTATTAGGAGTTGTTATTCTTAAGGAGGCTTTTAAAAAGGATAAATGATTTTAATATGATTTAAAATAATGAGGTAGGTGCTAATAAAGTATATTTGCTTTTGAAATACTAAATAAAGATCTTTAAAGAGTGAGAAATAAAGCTTGTTTGAAATATTTAGTAAAGTAAAATTGTGTTGATAACCATATTATCCAATTGCTAAAAATTCTGCTAAAATCTGTTTTCTTGAGATTGAAGGTGGTATGGGAATTACAGATTGTTTTATACTCAAGAAGCTTTGAGTAAAGGAGGACCGAAAATAAATAAAACTAGAACAAGAACAGAAAGTGATGTATTAGGAGGAGCATTTGGAATGGTCGGTTGGGCTGTTTTTGGAGGTGTAGCATTAGGACCTTTAGGAGCATTGGCTGGAATGGTAGCTGCAACTGTATATGGAGCAGTAACTGGTAGTATATAAAGTTATGGAATTATGAAATTATTGATATTTAGAGCTTTGTTTTCGTATGTTTTTCTATCATTTGGATGGTTTTTATATGAAATATTTTCATACGAAATGGATTGTATATTGTTGTCTGAAATGAAAGGTCTTTTGTCGGTATCTTTATTGAAAGGACTAGGATTTATCATTATTCCATTGATACTTAGCTATCTTTCTTATAAAAAAGAAAAAAGAACTTTATTTTGATTTTATAAAAAAATAAGATGGTTATAGCGTTGGACTCACTCCTGCCCATTTCGAACAGCGAAGTTAAGCCTAATAGCACAGATGGTACTGCGTTATGGTGTGGGAGAGTATGTTGCCGGCTTTCCTTAAAAATTCTGACTCGAAACTATTAGGATTTTTTTGTTTATGTATTTATTTTAGAATGAATATTTTGACAATAAGTACTTGAAAGGCATTAAATTTGCGAAGAGGAAATAATCTATGTAAGCAGAAATTTTTGAGTGAGGAATGAGGCGATGTTATTTTGTGAGGTGTAAATCGAAACAAATAGTACAGCAGACGATATGACGCAAGTATTTTCCTTTGTTTTTTTGAAAATAAATTTCTTCTGGAGTTCTAATTGTATTTTTTCTATTTAATATTCTTTCAAAAAAGGAAATGCAAAGCGACACGTCAAATTATAAAAATAAAAAACTGCAATTACTGTCGGTTTTCATAATTATTTAAACTGTGATAGTACTTCTTTTTTGTTTAGAGTACAAACGTATCCCATGCGATACATGTCGAATATAGTAATCGATGGATGGCAACTTTTTAGGTTGTAAGTCAAAAATGGTTTTAGAATTTTAAATCCTAAGCCTACTAATGATATGAGATGGAAGTCTTGTAGTTTTTTGTACATTTTCCCATAAGGTGTGTAGTTGTATGGGAGTAGTTTGTTTTCCCATAAATAAATGTAACTCAACGTACTTTCATCTGTTTTTTTTAAGAAAATATCCGTAGTTTCGATACCCAAATGACATACTTGGTTGTCTATATGGCTTAATAGAATTTGCTGTTGCTGGATGTCATAAGAATACAATAAATCTTCGTTACGGAGATTTGGTATTCTTTCGTTGAAGCGTACTTTTTCAAATATTTGCTTGTGAATGACAAAATTTAGTGTAAGAAAAGCTAAATAGGTTTCCTTTTTACGTTGATTAGCAGGAATTGCTTCTCTTTTATTCCCATAAAACCAACGTAATAATTGTGATTTTTCGGGTTTATTTGATTGATATACTATGCCTCCGTAGATGATTTTTGGTGTAGTGTTTTTGTTGATTTCTTTTAGATAATTGGCAATAAAATCTTCTTTAATAACCTGTACGTCAGCGTCTAAAAATAGTAGCCAAGAGTATTTTGCTTTTTGTGCTAATAAATTTCTAATTGCACTTCTACCGATGTTTTTGGGCAATGCAGTATAAGTGCAATTAGAAAAACTATTGATTATTTCGTTGTTGTACAGTATTCCTGAGCCGTCATCATAAACAATGATTTCAAACGGGATGTTTGCTGATGTACATTGTTTAAAAACGTCTATAACTAATTGGGTTACATCGTATTTGTAAGTAGGAATGAGTACTGATAACATTTTAGACGTTTTTTTGGATTACTTCAAATACTTTTCCTTGTTCACATCTAATCGTTTTAGAAGGAAATTTAACCAAAAGGGCATAGTCATGCGTTGCCATCAAAATTGTACGACCGTTTTGGTTGATTTTTCTCAATACCTCCATTACCTCAATACTCGTTTGAGGGTCGAGATTACCAGTAGGTTCGTCTGCTAAAATCAACTCAGGGTCATTTAGTAAGGCACGTGCAATTGCTATTCTTTGTTGTTCTCCACCAGAAAGTTGATGTGGCAATTTGTTGATAGAGTTTACCATATCAACTTTAGATAATACTTCGGAAATTCGTTGGTCTATATCTGCTTTAGTAGTCCATCCTGTAGCTTTTAAAACAAATTCTAAATTTTTATAAATACTACGGTCTGGTAATAGTTTAAAATCTTGAAAAACAATACCAATTTTTCGTCTTAAATATGGAATGTCTTTTTCTTTTAGAGTTTTTAAATCATAATCGACTATGCAACCTTCACCTGATTTTAATAATAAATCGGCATAAAGTGTCTTCATTAAACTACTTTTACCTGAACCTGTTTTTCCAATGAGATAAACGAATTCACCTTTGTTGATTTGAAGATTTACATTGTTTAAAATGGGTGCTTCTTCTTGATATATAGTTACATTTTTTAATTCTAAAATTGTAGGAGTCATCTCAAAATTTTTATTATAGTTTTCAAAATTACAAAATAAATTTCAAAGTATTCCTTTTTTTTAATTTATCATTAGTAGTATATTTGTGAATCATTCAAACAAGTCAATAAAATGTTGAAAAAAGATCCATTTGGAAATATTATTTACCTAAAAAAATGGCTTATTCGTATTTTTGGATTTCTCACGCATAGACGATATAAAGGTTTTAATTCGCTACAAATCGAAGGTTCTGAAATCATCAGAGAATTACCAGAAAATGGTGTATTGTTTATTTCAAATCATCAAACCTATTTTGCTGATGTAGTTGCTATGTTTCATGTGTTTAATGCGTCGTTGAAAGGGCGAAGAAATAATATAAAAAACATTTTTTATATATGGAATCCCAAGTTGAATATCTATTTTGTAGCTGCTAAAGAAACAATGAAAGCGGGACTTTTGCCTCGTATTCTCAGTTTGGTTGGTGCGATAACAGTAGAGCGTACTTGGCGTGATAAAGGAAAAGATCTAGAAGAAAAAAAGCAGATCAATCCCAATGATACTGAAAATATTAAAAAGGCGTTGGACGACGGTTGGGTAATAACTTTTCCGCAAGGGACGACCAAGTCTTTTTCACCTATAAGAAAAGGCACAGCTCACATTATCAAGCAACATAAACCTATTGTAGTTCCGATTGTAATCGATGGTTTTCGTAGGTCGTTTGATAAAAAGGGAATTTTTATGAAAAAAAAGGGGATTTTGCAATCTTTTGTCATCAAAGAACTTTTGAAAATTGATTATGAAGATGATAGTGTAGAGGATATCATCGAAAAAATAGAATATGCCATAGAGCAACATCCATCATATCTAAAAGTGATTCCACAGGAACTGCTCGACCAAGATGAATTGCTCAATAAAGAACGCGAATATTGATGAAAACTATTCAAAACAATCAAAATTTTAGATTTCAACTATTGATAGTAGGTGTTGGAATTTTGCTTTTTGTTGTAAAATTTATCGCCTATTTTCTTACGCAATCTGTGGCTATTTTGACCGATGCCTTGGAAAGCACTATCAATGTATTTAGTGGGATGTTTGCTTTGTATAGTTTGTATTTGTCTGCTTTGCCTCGAGATAAAAACCATCCGTATGGTCATGGAAAAATCGAATTTATTTCGGCGTCTATCGAAGGAATTTTGATTGGAATTGCAGGTTTGAGTATTTTGTATAAAGTATATGAAAGTTTTGCTCATCCGACAGAATTAAGCAGTGTGGCTTATGGAACGTACCTGATAGCTTTTACTGCTTTGATCAATTATGCTATGGGATATTTGGCAATTAAAAAAGGAAAGCAACAACATTCGCCTACTTTGGTTGCTACTGGAAAACACTTGCAAACCGATACGTATAGTACCTTGGGAATTATCATCGGATTGGTACTGATTTCTATGACTAATATATTATGGATTGATAGTGTTACTGCCTTGATTTTTGGCTTGTTGATACTTTACACTTCCTATTCGATTTTGCGTGAAAGTGTTTCAGGAATAATGGACGAAACCGATCAACAATTGTTGCAAACGATAGCAATTTTGCTTCAAAACAATCGTCGGAAACATTGGATAGATGTACATAATTTGCGAATTATCAAATACGGAGCAACTTTGCATATCGATTGTCACATGACGATTCCGTGGTATTATAATACAGAGGAAGGGCATCGAGAGATCGAAGTTTTTGAGGATATTGTCAAAGATTATTTTGGCGATCGAGTGGAAATGTTTGTACATTTGGACGCTTGTAGAGAATTTTCTTGTTCGCTATGTAATCTAAACGATTGCTCTATGCGAAAACATTCTTTTGTGAAAGAAATAGAATGGAATGCTGAAAATATATGTGAAAATAATAAACATAAAGCTGATTAATGGTAAAGTTAATCAGCTTTTTATTTTGAAATAAATGAGTGTAAAATGATTGTTTGTACCTTTTATCTTAATTGTTTCATTTTGGTTAAACGTAATCGGATGTTCAATCAATTGTCTATTTTGAATGCTTGATGTATGATGGTTTAATGATATTTCTACTGAATTTTTCAAATTGATAAAAGCAATGCTACTTTCTTCTTCTAAATTTTCTAAAATCGATTGGAGTTTCATTGAAAAAGGTTTGTTTTTAGATTGAGCTATAATCACACAGGCATTAAATCTTTGGTTGGTGTATATTTCGATTAATTGTTTCAATGCAAGTAATTCTTCTGTCCAAGGCAATGCCTTTTGCTCTGAAAACAAAGATGGAATCGTAAAATCTTTTGAACCATAAAAGGAAAAAAAAGCTGTTTTTTCTCCTAAATTTATTATTTTCAGCCAAGTAATCGATTGATTGATTTCTTCAAAGAATCGTTGGCTTTCTTCTTTAGTGAGCAATTCACCGTGGTTGATGATTTCTTCCATTTTTACAATTGTTTTTCGTACAATTCGGCATAGTACCCATTGTTTTTGATGAGTTGACTATGCGTTCCTTGTTCAATAATACGACCCTTTTCGAGTATCACTATCCAATCGGCATGTTTTGCAGCCGAAATGCGATGTGTTATAATTACCGTGGTGGTATCTTGTGTGATTGATTTTAGGTTGTTTAGGATATTTTCTTCTGTTTCGGTATCCACAGCAGAAAGCGAATCGTCCAACAATAAAATTGGAGATTGTTTGATAAGAGCTCTCGCAATAGATACGCGTTGTTTTTGTCCTCCCGAAAGTGTAAGACCTCTTTCGCCAAGCATGGTTTCGTAACCATCGGTAAAGGCTTCAATATTTTTATCGACATCGGCGAGTTTTGCATAACGGATGATTTCTTTGTCCGTAGCTGTTGGTTTTCCGTATTTAATGTTGTTTTTTATCGTATCCGAAAACAAAAAAGCATCTTGTGGTACGGTTGCAACAGCTGTGCGAAGGTTTTGAATTTCATAGTCTTTTACATTATGTTGGTCTATAACAACTTCACCTTGGTCAGCGTCATATAATCTCGTGATAAGATGTAAAAGTGTTGATTTTCCAGACCCCGTACTTCCCAAAACTGCCAATGTCTTTCCTTTTGGTAGTTGGAAGGAAATATTTTCCAATGCTTTGATGCCTGTATCAGAGTAGGTAAACGAAACATTTTTAAACTCAATAGCACCAGAAATTGGTGTTTGTACAGGTGAAAGGGTAGAAGTGATGGCGCTTTTTTCGTTCAAAAATTCATTGATTCGCTTTTGAGAAGCTTCGGCTTCTTGTACCATAGACGAAATCCATCCCAAAGAGGCAATAGGCCAAGTCAAAATATTGATATACATGATAAACTGGGCAATGACCCCAACGGAAATTTCGTTGTTGATGTACATTTTGGTCCCAATATACACTACGAATATATTACTCAAAGCAATGAGACCAATCATCATAGGAGCAATCAAACCGTTGGCAATGGTCAATTTCAAAAAAATATTCTTAGAGTTTTCGGTCAAATCTAGATAATCACCACTCAATCTTTTTTCTTGGTTATAAGCTTTGATTACTCGTATTCCAGAAAAATTTTCTTGTACAAACGACGATAAATTGGAAAGATTTTGTTGATATGCTATACTTCTCGATTTGATTAATTTCATCAATTTCATCATTCCAATCATCAAAATAGGCACTGGAATTAATGCATAAAGCGAAAGTTTGGGAGAAATGATAAACATTTGAATCAAAACAATCCCCATGCGAGCCACTGTGTTTAATGAGTACATCACAGCTGGTCCGACATATTGGCGCACTTTGGCAACATCTTCGGAGATTCTCGACATCAAATCTCCTGTGCGGTTGCGTTTGAAAAAATCGAGAGAAAGAGATTGATATTGTTTGAAAATTTCGTTTTTCATATCAAATTCGATATGACGAGACATGACAATCAAGGTTTGTCGCATCCAAAAAGTAAAAAAGCCTGAAAGTAAAGTAGCACCAATGATATAGCCCAATAGTTTAAACAATTCGTTTTTAGCAAAACCGCTTGTAATTTTATCCGCTAAAAAATCGTTTAATATATTGATGGCATCACCTACAAACTCAGGCGTCATTACCATAAATACTTGAGATAGAATGGTAATGATAATCCCTAAAACAAAATGTTTGTAGTATTTTTTGAAATATTTATTCAGGCGTTGGAGTTCTTTCATTTACTATATGATTAAAGGGCAAAGATACATAAACAAAGAAAAATGCCGACTATTTTTAGTCGGCATTTTATTATAAATAGTCAAAATACTTAGGTTGTTTAATTTTGAAAAGTTGGAAAACAGATTTCAACCATACTATAATTAATAATGGCATGATGAAAAATATCATTTTGTTGTAGTTCCATGCAGTTTCAAAATTTAGATGTAAAAGATGCATAGCTGCACGGGTACTACCACATCCCCAACACTCTATACCAGCCAAAGATTTTGATAAACAAACAGATTGTCCATGATCGAAATAATTTGCAGGTAGAAATATTAGAACAATTGGAGTGAAAACCACTAAACTATGACGTATTAGAAAAACTATTTCTTTCAAAATTAAAGAGTTTCTGTATATCTTCCATTTTTAGGTTGTAAGTCACCAGTAACGATGCGGATTAGGTCAATTAAAGCCCAAACTCCACATCCACCTAAAGTCAACAGTTGGATAATACCTTCTGTCTTATATCCTAAGTAGAATCTGTGGATACCTAATCCTCCGACAAATACGCATAGCAATAATGCGATAAGTTGGCTTTTTCCACTCATAGTAGCAACAGGTGAAGTGTATTCGCTTTCAGCTGTTTTTATTTCATCTACAATTGATGTAGTTACATTGTCATTTGTCTCAGTAACAACTTTTGTAGATGCTAATGCCTCTGCTCTTTCAACAGGAAAAGAAGATTGCAATGTGCTCATTATCAGTATAAACAATAATGATACGAAAAATAATTTTAATTTCATATTGTAAAAAAATTTATTATTACTTTTGAAAAAGTAAATAAAAAAAATATGTTAAGGTGTTTTTTAATGTTATTTTTGCTTCCATTTTGTTCAATAGCACAAAGTGTTAATTATGAGTTTCTTGGTGTTTTGAAATTAAATAAAAATGACAAAATAATTATTTCTTATCGCTTGGTTTTTGAAGAAGAGAAAGGGAAAATAAAGGGGTATTCTGTAACTGATTTTGGTGGATTACATGAAACAAAAAGTGAGATAGTAGGTACTTATGATTTAAAAAACAAAATCTTGAAATTTTCAGAGCAAGAAATTTTATATACCAAATCAAAGGTAAATAAATATTCATTTTGTTTCGTACACTATACAGGAACCATTACTCTAAATAAACAAAATGCAAAAATCAGTGGAGATTTTTTAGGTAAATTTTCTGATGGCACCAAATGTATCAATGGTTCTATAGAATTAGTAAAGATAGAAAAAGTAGAAAAACAGGTAACAAAATTGTTAAAAAAGTTAGATAAATCTAAAAAAATAGACGAAGTGATCAGAGAAAAGTACAATCCTGTGAAAATTATGGATAGTTTGAAAATGAATACATTGACAGAAAACGAACAATTGAATGTATTTGTAAAAACTGATAAAGTGATAATTAAAATATGGGACGCAGGAAAAGAAGATGGAGATAAAATAGATGTTTATGTTGATAATAAATCATTATTGAAGGATTATGAAGTGAAAAAGTCAATAAAGCTATTGAATGTTCCAATTGAAAAGGGGGAAAATAAATTGAAAATAATTGCCAAAAATGAAGGTGTTATTACTCCAAATACAGCCAAAGTTTTGATAATTGATGGGGATAGAAGTTATGAAGCATATACTAATTTGAAAGAAAAAGAAGAGGTGTTTATAAATTTTATTAAAAAATAAACGAATAAAGTATTTAAACAATTCAAAAAAACAATATTTTTGCAGTTATAAAAAACACATATTTTTGATTTATATGGAAAACAACACATTTGAAAAAGAATTAGCTTTTCAAGCAGACAGAAGAAAAGCTTGTGTAGATCTTATCAAGATGGTAAACGATTTGTGGTATGACAAATCAATCGAATTGGTAATTTTCCGCAACCAATTGTTGGATCGTAGTGTGAGTGATATTATCAACTTACATGAATACGCAGCAAAATTCGTTGAAAAGCCAATTAATATTTTTGATACTGTTGAAATTGCACGTGCTATTATCGCGGCTGATTTGCCACCAGCACGTATTGACTTAGGAAGATTGACATACGAATACCATGTAGAAAATGGTACAGATGCAACTTCGTTTGTTGCAAACAAATTGAAAGATGCAAAAAATACGTCAAACATTACTCCAAAAGATGTAGTATTGTACGGATTTGGTCGTATCGGACGTTTGTTGGCTCGTGAATTGATGGCAAAAATCGGAACTGGACAACAATTGAGATTGAAAGCGATTGTAACTCGCGATAAAAATGACGCAAAATCATTGGAGAAAAGAGCTTCATTGTTGCGTTTAGATTCTATTCACGGAGATTTTGAAGGATCAGTTTCTGTTGACGTAGAAAACGAAGCATTGATCATCAATGGGTCTCCTGTAAAAATGATTTCTGCAGCACAACCAGAAGATATCGATTATACAAAATATGGAATTGAAAACGCCTTGGTTATCGACAATACTGGTGTTTTTAAGGACGAAGAGGCATTGTCTCGTCACTTAAAATCAAAAGGGGCTGATAAGGTAATCCTTACTGCACCGGGAAAAGGTGTGCCAAATATCGTATATGGTGTAAACCACGAAGATTACAACATCGACAAAGTAAACATTTGGTCAGCGGCTTCTTGTACTACAAATGCAATTACTCCAGTATTAGCAGTAATCGAAGAAACTCTTGGGGTAGTAAAAGGACACTTAGAAACTATCCACGCATATACAAACGACCAAAATCTGGTGGACAACATGCACAAAAAATACCGTAGAGGTAGAGCAGCAGCGTTGAACATGGTTATAACAGAGACAGGGGCAGGTTCTGCTGTAGCAAAAGCATTGCCTTCTTTGGCAGGTAAATTGACTTCAAACGCAATCCGAGTACCTGTGCCAAATGGTTCATTGGTAGTATTGAACTTGGAAGTAGGTAAAGAAACTTCAGTACAAGGAATCAATGATATCATGAAAAAATATGCGTTGGAAGGAAATTTGGTTGAGCAAATCAAATATTCTTTAAACAACGAATTGGTATCATCAGATATTATCGGTACATCAGCACCTTCTATTTATGATTCAAATGCAACAATCGTTTCAGCAGACGGTAAAAACATCGTATTGTACATTTGGTACGACAACGAGTATGGATATAGCCATCAAGTAATTCGCTTGGCAAAATATGTTGCAAACGTACGTAGATATACTTACTATTAATAGAAAGTTTTTATATTTATATTTTATTTCAAAAAGCCATGCAGTATTTATTGTGTGGTTTTTTTGTTGATTTTTGGAACGAAAGAATATTTTTTGTATTTTCACAGAACGTATTTCTAATAAAAATTCAAACTATCACAATATATAAACACACTATGGCAAGAACTCCATCCAATATGTTGGCATTAGGAACACAAGCAATGGATTTTGAATTGTTTGATACTACAAGGCAAAAAATGAAAACTTTTCAGCAGTTGAAAGGTAAAAAAGCAACTTTGGTTGTTTTTATATGCAATCATTGTCCGTATGTTCATCATGTAATTGAGGAAATTGTACGCATTGCCAATGATTATCGAGTAGAAGGTGTATCTACGATTGCTATTTCGAGCAATGATGTGGAAAATTATCCCGACGATTCGCCAGAAAAAATGACCGAATTTGCCTTGGAACACCGATTTTCTTTTCCGTATTTGTATGATGAAACACAACAAGTAGCAAAAGACTATGATGCGGCTTGCACACCTGATTTTTATCTGTTTGACGAATATGACAAATTGGTTTATAGAGGTCAGCTCGACGACTCTCGACCACAAAATGGTATTGTAGTAAGTGGTTCGGATTTGCGAAATGCCATAGATTCATTGCTTTATAGTCGTAAAATCAATACTTTACAAAAACCAAGTATTGGATGTAATATTAAGTGGAAAAAAGTAGAATAATAGAATAGTTTTTATACCTTTGCATTTGAAAAAGTAAAGAAATTTACAACCATAACAAAAAGATAATTTAGCAACTAATCTATGTTACACCAAAAATTTTTCAATCGATTTGTAATCAGACAAATCATTTGGGCTTTTGTGATTACTTACTTGCTTTTTAGCTTGTATTTAGTAATCTTTAAGGAATACAATTTTTTAATTTTAGTACTTCCTGGTATTTTGTTCGGATTGGCATTTGTTGATGCGTTTCAAACCAAACACACTATTAGAAAAAACTACCCAATCATCGGACGATTGAGATATATGTTAGAATCGATTCGTCCAGAGATGAGACAATATTTCTTCGAAGGAGAGTTGGACGGAAAACCATTCAACCGTCGTGAGCGTTCGATTGTTTATCAAAGAGCGAAAAACGAAAAGCAAACTATTTCTTTTGGTATGCAAGATGATCCTAATCGTTTAGGATACGAATGGGCAGCTCACTCTATTTATCCAAAAGAAGTTAGTGATTTTAACTTCCGTACCACAATCGGTAATGATCAATGTAAACAACCATATAGTGCAAGTATCTATAACATTAGCGCGATGTCGTATGGTGCATTGAGTAAAAAAGCGATTATTTCCTTGAACAAAGGTGCTCAATTAGGAGGATTTGCTCACAACACTGGAGAGGGAGGTTTGTCGCCTTACCACCGTTCGGGAGGAGATTTGATTTGGCAAATTGGTACAGGATACTTTGGTTGTCGTGATGAGCAAGGATTCTTCAATGATCAGTTGTTTGCAGAGCGTTCGCAATATCCAGAAGTAAAAATGATTGAGTTGAAACTATCTCAAGGTGCAAAACCAGGACACGGAGGGTTGTTGCCAGCTGAGAAAAATACAGTAGAGGTTTCTAAAATCCGTAATGTAAAACCTCATACAACGGTACACTCACCATCATTTCACTCAGCGTTTGGAAATGCAACAGAATTGGCGTATTTCATCAAGCGATTGAGAGACTTATCAGGTGGAAAACCAATTGGATTTAAAATCTGTATTGGTAAAAAATCTGAGTTTGAAGACATTGTAAAAGCGTTTAAAGAAACGGGAATTTGTCCAGACTTTATCACAATCGACGGAGCTGAGGGAGGTACAGGTGCTGCACCATTAGAGTTTATCGATTATATGGGTATGGCACTTTCGGATGCGTTGGTATTTGCCAACAAAATTTTGAAAGAATACGGATTGAGAGATCAAGTAAAAATCATCGCAGCAGGAAAAGTAATCTCTGCATTTGATTTGGCAAAAGCTATGGCGTTGGGAGCAGATGCT